>NZ_CP117430.1:1883134-2196990 GCF_030687395.1 Pseudomonas wuhanensis
ACCTGCAGACCGACGATCATCCAACGGAAATGGCTAGAAACACTGTTCTGACGCCGGTCCGCGTCTTTGTAGCCGCCACCCCGGCTGAATGGCTGCCAATGCGAGTGCTGGAATTTTCGATCAGAGAGCGGTCTTCGCTGCCGGTCGAACTGTCGGCGATTTATAGCCATCAGCGACCAATCCCTCAGCCTAAGTGCCTGGAAAACCGGGCCCGTACACCGTTTTCCTTTCAGCGGTTCCTCATCCCGGAGTTGTGTCAGTTCAAAGGGCGAGCCATTTATATGGACGCCGACATGCAAGTCTTTGATGACATTGAAGGGCTTTGGAACCAGTCGTTTTTTGACAATCACCTGTTGACGGTAGAGAGCGGCACTCAAGGCCGCCGCTCGCAATTCAGCGTCATGGTGTTGGACTGCGAGCGATTAAACTGGAAGATAGAAGATATTGTCGCTGATCTGGACAGTGGGGCGCTTGAATACCGCACATTGATGTTCGAAATGAGCGTTGCAAAGAAAATCGGCTACTCGGTGCCAGTGACATGGAACTCTCTGGAGCACTACTCGGCTGGGCAGACGTCATTGCTGCATTACACCGACATGAACACTCAACCTTGGGTCTCTCTCGAGAATCCAAACGGTCATGTCTGGATGGCGTGCCTTAGAAGAGCTATCGAAAGCGGCTTTATTAGCCGTGCCGAGGTCGCGAGGGAGGTTGACCAGCGTCATGTAAGGCCAACGCTGTTAGCCCAGATCGACTCTGGCATAGATCATACGTCTGAGTTGAGTGTCACTGCGGTGATTCGTGATTTTGCGTTTCAGGCGCCTTATCACAAGTTGGGCAAGAAATGGCTGGGTCGACTCAGAACCCGCACGCTGTATTACGTACGACTGTGCCAATATCTCATTAAAAAACTGTGACCGGAGCCAGTATCACTTTTTGAAAAGGGCACCTTGTATCGGTGCCCGCTGCGCCGACCTAAATCTTGTTCAGGCAGATGGCCAGAATGAGGCTGATGTTACCTGCCAGAGTCTGGCGATAAACACCTGATTTTTTCATGAGGCGAAACCTCTTGAAGATCGAGCTTTGACGTCCTTGTTTGAAGTCATTCAATATCTGCCGGTTCAGGGGTGTTAGCTCCCCTTCAAGCAATTCAAGAATCTGCACATTTGAATCACTCCAGCGGCTGAAGCGTCCGTCGATCAACTTACCGATACGTATCATGCGTTCTTTGAAGCCGGAATTGGCACCGATGACATTGCCACCGTGCTGGCGGTAGTCCAGCGTCGGTTCTGAGTCGTAGATTACGTTTCCGCCACAGGCCGTCGTTAAGAGATAGGTAAGCCAGTCGTGCGCGACAATGGTCATGGCGTGTGGGGTCTTGTTCAAGAGGTCCCGTGCTACGCCATTGAGGAGCATGGTATTGGCGCCGGCAATGCTTTGGATCAGCGCATTCTGGAAGACCGGGGCTCGTTTGAAGTCAGGTGAAAAACCAATAATTCTGCGGTTTTCGTCGATAAGGCGAGTTCGCGAACAATATAGGGCCGGCAGATCGGCGGGTAACGACTGCAATTGTCGGATACTTCTTTCCAGCTTGTTATCGAACCAGATATCGTCCTGATCACTGAATGCAAAAAAATCCGCTTTTATATTCTCGTTTCTTACCAGCGACATGAAGTTTTCAGCAAAGCCTGCACGCGGACCGCTGAACACTTGTATGCGTTGTGCGTTGATCAGATCCTGGTAATTTTCAAGCAGTGCAAGAGTCCCATCGGTAGAACCATCATCCGAAATGTATAGCGTCCACTTTTGATGTGTCTGGGCAATGAAGGAATCAATTTGTTCTTTGAGAAATGCGTAGCCGTTAAACGTACACAGAAGTATTGCTACTTCAGGGGGCGTCGGTGAATTCCTTGAGGTTTCGACGAATAGCTCAGCGTCTGATCTACCGGACAGGGGCGGTTGCTGGTCCATGCGTCCTCGCATCTTGAGTTTAAAAATTGCATTCTTAATATGTTAAAAAAAGACTGATATCCACTTGACATCATTTCGGATGATAGAGCGGCCGTCGGGAATGCGCACAACGCGTGCATTTTATCTGTCTGGAAGGTTTAATCTCTACTTTTTTACGCTTTACTAGCGACTAGAGTGAATACTGAAGCGTGCCCGGACCCTCGGTGCCTGCTTCGCTTGTCGAAGGAATTGTTCTGTGACTGTGGTGCGATCCCTGCATGGTTTGGACTAACTGAGATCAAAAATGGAAGGAAGGGGAATGGACAAACTGCGGATATTCCTTTTGGGAATGCCTCGCCAGAGAAAGCGCCTGATTCAGGTGATCATGGACGTGTTCCTGGTCTGGATCTCGCTGTGGGGTTCGTTCGTGGTTCGATTGGGTATAGACGATTTGCTTGAGCCTTTGAGGGCTCACCTGTGGTTGTTTCTCTGCGCACCAGTGATTGCGATTCCTCTATTCATTCGATTTGGTATGTATCGGGCAGTCATGCGCTACTTTGGCAACGATGCGTTGATAGCCATTATCAAGGCGGTCAGCCTTTCTGCGCTCGTTTTAGCTGTGGTCGTTTTCTGGTACAGCAACCACCAAGCCGTCGTCCCACGCTCCATCATTTTCAACTACTGGTGGCTAAGCCTCGTCATCATCGGCGGCCTGCGCCTGTGCATGCGCCAATACTTCATGGGCGACTGGTTCACCGCCGCCCAGCACGTACCGTTCACCAGTCGCGATGACGGCCTGACCAAAGTCGCCATCTACGGCGCAGGCGTGGCAGGCAATCAGTTGGTTGCTGCATTGCGCATGGGACGGGTGATGCGCCCCGTGGCATTCATCGACGACGACCCCAGCATCTCCGATCGCTCTATCTCAGGCCTTCAGGTCTACAAACCCAAACACATCCAGCAGATGATCGACGTCACCGGCGCCCAGGAAATTCTCCTGGCCCTACCGTCATCCACCCGCGCACGACGCCGGGAAATTCTCAATCTGCTGGAAGGCTATCCGCTTCACGTACGAAGTGTTCCGAACTTCACCGATCTGGCCAGCGGCCGGGTCAAGGTTGAAGACATTCAGGAAGTCGATATCGCTGACTTGCTGGGCCGTGATGCCGTGCCAGCCCAGGCTGATTTGCTTGAGCGCTGTATCAAAGGCAAGACCGTGATGGTCACTGGCGCTGGCGGGTCGATCGGTTCTGAGCTGTGCCGGCAGATTTTCTCCCTTGGCCCGACCACGCTTCTGCTGTTTGAGCACAGTGAGTTCAACCTCTACAGCATCCTGTCGGAATTGGAGCAACGCGCCTGCCGTGAGTCGGTAACGGTCAAGTTGCTGCCCATCCTCGGCTCCATTCGTCATCCGCACAAACTGCTTGATGTGATGAAGACCTGGCGCGTAGATACCGTTTATCACGCAGCCGCTTATAAACATGTGCCGATGGTCGAGCACAACATTGCCGAAGGTGTGCTGAACAACGTCATTGGCACGTTGAACACCGCTCAGGCTGCCTTGCAGTCGGGTGTGGCCAACTTTGTGTTGATCTCCACCGATAAAGCGGTTCGTCCGACCAACATCATGGGCAGCACCAAGCGTCTGGCGGAGTTGACCCTTCAGGCACTCAGTCGTGAAGTCGCCCCGGTATTGTTTGGCGACAAGGCCAATGTATCCCGGGTCAACAAAACCCGTTTCACCATGGTTCGTTTTGGCAATGTGCTTGGGTCGTCCGGTTCGGTGATTCCGTTGTTCCACAGCCAAATCAAATCCGGTGGGCCGTTGACGGTCACGCACCCGAAGATCACCCGTTACTTCATGACCATTCCCGAAGCCGCCCAACTGGTGATCCAGGCCGGTTCCATGGGGCAGGGCGGTGATGTGTTCGTGCTGGACATGGGGGAGCCGGTGAAGATCATCGAGCTGGCGGAGAAGATGATTCACCTGTCCGGTTTGAGCATCCGCTCGGAAAAGAACCTGCACGGTGACATTTCCATTGAGTTCACGGGGTTGCGCCCGGGCGAGAAGCTCTACGAAGAGTTGCTGATCGGGGATAACGTCGCTGCGACGCCACATCCGATGATCATGACCGCCAACGAAGATCATTTGCCATGGGACGTGCTCAAAGGGCGTTTGACTGAGTTGTTGCTCGCGGTCGAGGAGGACGATTACTCCCGCGTGCGTCAGCTCCTGCGCGAAACGGTCAGCGGCTACACCCCCGACGGCGAGATCGTCGACTGGATCCACCAGCAACGCCGTCTCGAGCCCTGATTGTTTCACATCCTGTAACGGACACATTTTTGACAGCTCCATCACATCGCCTAAGTTTAGGGAGCAGCTTCGGAAAAGCTGCTTTCTCAATCGATGTCATGGAGCTTCATTTATGCGTACTGGCTATTTCTACTCTCTGGTTTTTGCCCTGCTCACTAGCGCCTCTATCGCGGCCATTGCTGCGCCGGCAGCGGCGCCGGAGGCTGCCAAGGCACCCTTGATGCTGGACGTTGCCGCCAAGGCTCAAACCGGTAAGGTCGATCTCAATGGAGCCGATGCGCCGACTCTGCAGCGCGAGTTGTCCGGGATTGGTGAAGCGAAGGCCAAGGCGATTGTTGCGTATCGTGAGAGTAATGGGCCGTTTTCGTCCGTTGACGAATTGCTGGAAGTGAAAGGGATCGGCAAAGCCATTCTGGACAAGAATCGCGAGAAGCTGGAAGTGAACTAAGCTTGTAAATCCACACCAAGAGGCCGGTCATTGACCGGCCTTTTTGCATATTGCTGCAGATGGGGTGATCTGACGCCTTTCATCGGAGGACAAAAAATTACGGCTATCATATGGCGCTTAAATTATGCCTATAATAAATTCGTCATTCGCTGAAGCGCCCTGATTTTTAGGCGCTCGCCTTCCTCAAGCATCCTCCAGGAGTATTGTCATGAATTCTGTCCAGACCCAAGGTACGGCCCTTGTCACCGGCGCATCTTCCGGCATCGGCGCGGTTTACGCGGAGCGGTTGGCGGCGCGTGGTTTTGATTTGTTGCTGGCGGCTCGTGATCTAGATCGGCTGGAGGCAGCAGCGAGCAAGTTGCGCGCCGCGCATGGCGTTCAGGTGGAAGTGCTCAAGGCGGATCTGACGCAAAAGGATGATGTATTGAAGCTTGAGCAGCGTCTGCGCAGCGATTCGAGTATCAGCCTGTTGCTGAACAACGCCGGTGTCGCGGCGGATGGTTTGCTCGCCAACGCGGATATGGATCAGCTGGAGCGGTTGATTCAGCTGAACGTCACCACGGTGACGCGGCTGGCCTCGGCAGCGGCGGCCGGGTTTTCCAAGGCCGGTCGCGGGACGATCATTAACATTGCATCCGTGGTGGCGTTGTTTCCGGAGCGATTCAACGCGACGTACAGCGCGAGCAAGGCTTATGTGTTGAGCCTGACTCAGTCGTTGAACGCCGAACTGGAGGGAACCGGGGTCCAGGTTCAAGCGGTGTTGCCAGGCGTAACACGCACTGAAATCTGGGAGCGTTCCGGTATCGATGCGACCCAGATTCCGGCGGACATGGTCATGGAAGCGGGGGAGATGGTCGACGCGGCATTGTCGGGTCTGGATCAGGGTGAATTGATCACCATTCCTTCCTTGCCGAATCTCTCTGAGTGGGAGTCCTATGTAGCGGCGCGTCATGCGATGGCGCCGAATCTGTCCAGAAGCACGGCCGCCACGCGTTACAAGTGAGGCGTCATGAATCGGTTTGAGGTATTTGCACTATGAGTAATCGTCGAGTGGTGGTTACAGGCATGGGCCTGGTGTCGCCGTTGGGTAGTGGCGTTGAAGCGGTTTGGGCGCGTCTGTTGGCCGGGCGCTCCGGGTTGCGGGCATTGCCGGACGAAGTGGTTGCCGATCTGCCGGCCAAGGTCGGTGGCGCGGTGCAGACTCTGGCGGAAGATCCCGAGGCGGGTTTTGATCCGGATCGAGCGACGGCGCCCAAAGAGCAGAAGAAGATGGACCGCTTCATTATGTTTGCCATGGAGGCGGCGCGTCAGGCCCTGGAGCAGGCCGGTTGGCAACCGCAGGACGCCAACGCCCAGGAGCGTACTGCCACCATTATTGGCTCGGGCGTGGGTGGTTTCGGCGCGATTGCCGATGCGGTGCGCACCACCGATAACCGTGGCCCGCGACGTTTGTCGCCGTTCACCATTCCTTCGTTTCTGGTCAATCTTGCCGCGGGCCATGTGTCGATCGAGCACGGTTTCAAGGGCCCTTTGGGGGCTCCGGTAACAGCGTGCGCGGCTGGGGTTCAGGCGATTGGTGACGCGGCGCGGTTGATTCGATGTGGCGAGGCGGATATCGCAGTGTGCGGCGGTGCGGAGGCGGCGATCGATCGGGTCAGCCTGGCCGGGTTCGCGGCAGCTCGGGCCTTGTCCAGCGGTTACAACGACACCCCGGAGCGCGCCTCGCGACCGTTCGACAGTGGTCGCGATGGCTTTGTGATGGGCGAGGGCTCAGGTCTTCTGGTGATCGAATCCCTGGAACATGCCCTGGCGCGCGGCGCTCAGCCGTTGGCCGAGTTGGTCGGTTACGGCACCAGCGCCGACGCCTATCACCTGACCGCGGGGCCTGAAGATGGCAGCGGTGCGCGTCGGGCGATGTCGCTGGCGTTGGCTCAGGCGGGCATTTCGCCGGCACAGGTGCAGCATCTCAATGCTCATGCGACTTCAACACCGGTTGGCGATCTTGGGGAATTGGCGGCCATCAAGTCGTTGTTCGGCTCGGACAACAAGATCGCGGTAACGTCGACCAAGTCCGCGACCGGGCATTTGCTCGGCGCCGCAGGCGGGATCGAGGCGATCTTTACGCTGTTGGCGCTCCGCGATCAGGTGGTGCCAGCCACGCTCAACTTCGATAACCCGGATCCGGCGGCCGAAGGCGTGGACATCGTTCACGGTCAGGCGCGGCCAATGAACATCGACTACGCGATGTCCAACGGCTTCGGATTTGGCGGCGTGAACGCCAGCGTGTTGTTCAAATACTGGGAGGACTAATTCACGACAGGTAATGGCACGAATAGTGATTACTCATTCGCTGACGATTGTTGAACAATCATGAGGCACTGAGTATGAACAGCGGACTGTCCCTGGCCGACCACATCACATTGGAGTTACGCGCTGACATCATCGGCGGTCGTTTGCTGCCCGGCATGGCGTTGGTGGAAAACGATCTGGTGTCGGCTTACAACGCCTCGCGAAACACCATTCGCGAGGCGTTGCACCGTTTGGGGCAAGAAGGGTTGACCCGTTATGTCCGCAACAAGGGTGTAATGGTGCGCAGGTTGGGGGTTGATGATGTGCGTGATCTGTTCAAGGTCCGTCGCACCCTGGAACTGCAAGCCATCAGCGCCAGTCAGCCATTGCGTGAGTATCAATCCGACCGGATGCTCGAAGCTTTGGAGGCCACCGAGCTGGCCCGGGAGCGTGAGGACTGGCGCGCCGTCGGTACCCACAGCCTGGCATTTCATCAACACATCGTCGGATTGCTGCGCAGTCCATTGTTCGATGAGTTCTTCACCAACGTCGTCGCGCAACTGCGCCTGGTGTTTTGCACCGCTCCCGATGAATCACGTTTTCAGGCGCCCTGGCTGGCGCGTGATCGGCAGATACATGACTTGTTGACCGACGGCGATAAGCGCGCGGCCGGCGACGCCATGAGCCTTTATCTCGACGACTCCGAACACCTCCTGTTGCAGATGCTTGCTCCTTCTTCCCATCACTGATCGAGGATTTGTGCCATGTACAAAGACTATCCGGCGGCCTATCAAGTCAGCAAAGGCTCGGCCTTGCAGGTAGACACGGCTTTCTACGAGAGAGTCCGGGATAAAAAGGAGGGGCGCACGCTGATCGAGCAGTTTGAAGTGCCGATCCGCACCGGCCGCGCGTGGAATGTGCCGGCCGGGCATGTGTTCAGGGTCACGACCCCGGTCGGCCCGCAAGTCGGGGACTTCAATGTCTGGAATGCCCACGATCCGCGTGAGCGCTTGTGGGCGGCGCGAACTCGGCAGTTGCAGGGTGCCCATGTCAGCACCCATGACCGGCTTTGGTCGAATCTGCCTTTCTTACGACCGCTGGTGACCATCACCGACGATAGCCTGGCCGGATACGGCATCGACGAACATGGCGGGCGTTTGCACGATTTGCTGGGGACGCGCTGCGATCCGTATGTGAACAAAATGCTTACGGGCGAGGACTTCCATCATCACTGCCACTCGAATTTGACTCGAGCCGTATTACCCCATGGCCTGACCGAGTTTGACGTGCATGACGTGCTGAACATTTTCCAGTGCACTGGCCTGAACCACGACGACCTGTACTTCATGAAAGCCTGCCCGGCGCAGAAGGGCGATTACCTGGAGTTCTTTGCCGAGATTGATTTGCTGTGTGCGCTATCGACCTGCCCGGGTGGCGACCTGTCGCTCGCCATGTGGGGACCGGACGCGCAGGATCCTTTGAGCGTGTGTCGCCCGCTGGGAGTGGAGATTTACCGGTTGGAGGATTCGTTGCTTGAGGGCTGGAGCCAGCCGGAGCGCGCGGCTTACAAAGGGTTGCATGGCTTGCACATCGCCAAGGCCGATTGGGAAAAGTAGAAACGCAAAACCCTGTCATTCAATGAGAATGACAGGGTTTTTGTTTTAGCGGTCCTGCGCATCCTTGGCATCCGCTTCCGCATTACGTTCGGCGACGCGCTTACGTTGCTCTTCAGTCAATTCGACCTTGTTAGCGGTGTCGCGCAGCATCATCAAACCGCCAACGATCGAGCCGATGGCAACGATCAGAATTAACCAGGCATACCAAGGCATAGGAGTTCTCCTTAAGGGCAGGCCGGTGGGCGAGCGTTTCGCCAGCCGATCCTGCATACCACTTTTGAGCGATGGGATTTCGCAGTGGTTCCATTCTATGCCTGATCTGACAGCAGCACTGCGGCTGTTTAGAGCCCGGTCAACATCGCATCCGCCGGCGCATCGGCCCGCAACTGCGCCGTCAGCATGAAGTACACAAAACCCGCTGCCATGAAGCCGAGGAAGATCAACCCGATCAAGGCATTGAACCAGGCCATCGCCACCAGGCAAACCACCGCCAGCAGCAGCGCAATGAATGGCACTAATGGGTAGCAAGGCGCGCGGAAGGTGCGTTCCAGATTTGGCTCGGTTTTGCGCAGTTTGAAAAGGCTGAGCATGCTCATGATGTACATCACGATCGCGCCGAATACCGCCATGGTGATCATCGCCGCCGTCAGCGTCATGCCGCCGAGGTTGATCAAGCCGTCGCTGTAGATCGCCGCGATGCCGATCACGCCACCGGCGATGATCGCCCGGTGCGGAGTCTGGAAACGCGACAGTTTGGCCAGGGATGCCGGCAGGTAACCGGCACGGGCGAGGGCGAAGAACTGCCGCGAGTAGCCGAGGATGATCCCGTGGAAACTCGCCACCAAGCCGAACAGGCCGATCCACACCAGCATGTGCAACCAGCCAGAGCTTTCGCCGACCACGGCTTTCATGGCTTGCGGCAGCGGATCGTTGATGTTCGACAGGGTGCGCCAGTCGCCGACGCCGCCTGCGAAGAACATCACGCCCATGGCCAGCAGTACCAGGGTCAGGATGCCGCTGATGTAGGCCTTGGGAATCGTGCGTTTCGGGTCCTTGGCTTCTTCGGCGGCCATGGCCGCGCCTTCGATGGCCAGGAAGAACCAGATGGCAAATGGAATGGCCGCGAACATGCCGGCAATCGCCGGCGCACCGAACACATCAGAACCGGCCCAGCCGTTGAGGGCGAAGTTGCTGAAGCTGAATGCCGGGGCGACCACGCCCATGAACACCAGCAATTCGGCGACTGCCAATACGCAGACCACCAGCTCGAAGGTCGCGGCGAGTTTCACGCCGAGAATGTTCAGGCCCATAAACACGATGTAGGCACCGACCGCCGCGTGTTTCGGGTCGAGGGCCGGAAATTGCACGTTCAGGTAGGCACCGATCGCCAGGGCAATCGCCGGTGGGGCGAAGACGAATTCGATCAGGGTTGCCAGCCCGGCAATCAATCCACCTTTTTCACCAAAGGCACGGCGGCTGTAGGCAAAGGGACCGCCGGCATGGGGAATTGCGGTGGTCAGTTCGGTGAAACTGAATATGAAGCAGGTGTACATCGTGGCGACCATGAAGGACGTCACCAGAAAGCCAAGTGTTCCGGCAACGCCCCAGCCGTAACTCCAGCCGAAGTATTCACCGGAAATCACCAGCCCGACCGCGATACCCCACAGGTGCAGAGTGCCCAGCGTGGGTTTGAGTTGTGTGTTCATGCGTTGCTCCCTGAACGGTTTGGAAAACTCGGGGAGGGCGTTTGCAGCGGGCGTGCCATTTTGCAGGTGGGCGTCGTAAAGCGCTGAAAGCTGTCGTATCGGGGATGTTCGCGGCTGGATGAGTGCTTTTTGTGCGCCAGTTGGGAGCGTTGTTGTCTGTTCTGCCGCCTTCGCGGGCAAGCCCGCTCCCACAGGTTTTTGCGATTCCCGGGCAAACGCATTCCATTGTGGGAGCGGGCTTGCCCGCGATGAGGCCCGCCCGGGCACCACTGTAACAAAGCCATAACCCCACTCTTTACGCATTCTTTATTCCCCGCCCCACCCCTCGATCTCGCGCCTTTACAGCCTCCCTGCAGACAATCACCCCACACGCGGCAATACGCCGTAACACGGAGAACTTCCATGAGCGTTCTGGACGGGGTGTCACTGCTATTGGCAGTGGGGCTGTTCATTTATCTGTTGGTTGCGCTGTTGCGCGCGGACCGGAACTAGGAGCGGCTATGCACAGTTATGACTATTGGCTGATCCTCGCCTTCTTCGCCGTGGTGCTGATCCCGGCACCGTTTCTGGGGCGCTTCTACTACAAGGTGATGGAAGGGCAGCGCACCTGGCTTTCGCCGATTCTCGGGCCGGTGGAGCGTGGTTGCTATCGGGTGGCCGGCGTCGATCCGCAAGCCGAACAGAGCTGGCAGAAATACACCCTGGCCTTGCTTGCCTTCAACCTCGCGGGTTTTTTGCTGCTGTTTGCGATCCTGCTGTTTCAGGATCACTTGCCGTTGAATCCGCAAAACCTGCCGGGGCAGGAGTGGACGCAAGCGTTCAATACCGCCGTCAGCTTCATGACCAATACCAACTGGCAGTCCTACAGCGGCGAAGCGACCCTCAGCTACTTGAGTCAGATGGTCGGCCTCACCGTGCAGAACTTCGTCAGCGCCGCCACCGGGCTTGCTGTGTTGGTTGCGCTGTGTCGCGGCATCGGTCGCAAATCCACCAAAACCCTGGGCAACTTCTGGGTCGACATGACCCGCGCCACCCTCTACGGCCTGTTGCCGTTGTGCCTGTTGCTGGCGCTGTTTCTGGTCTGGCAGGGCGTGCCACAAACCTTCGCCCACTACGTGAACGCCGTGACCATGCAAGGCGTCGATCAGGTGATCCCGCTCGGCCCGGCCGCCAGCCAGATTGCGATCAAACAACTGGGCACCAACGGCGGTGGCTTCTTCGGCGTCAACTCGGCGCATCCGTTCGAGAACCCGACGGCCTGGAGCAACCTGTTCGAAGTCGCCTCGATCATTCTGATCCCGGTGGCACTGGTGTTCACCTTCGGCCATTACGTGAAAGACCTGCGTCAGAGCCGCGCGATCATCGCCTGCATGCTGGCGCTGTTTTTGATCGGCGGCGCGACGTCGCTGTGGGCTGAATACCAACCCAATCCGACCCTGGCCAACGTCGCCGTCGAACAGACTGCACCGCTGGAAGGCAAGGAAGCGCGTTTCGGCACCACCGCTACAGTGTTGTGGTCGGTGACTACCACTGCGGCGTCAAACGGTTCGGTCAACGGCATGCACGACAGCCTCAACCCGCTGAGCGGCATGGTCGCGATGATCAACATGATGGTCGGCGAAGTGATCTTCGGCGGCGTCGGTGCCGGGCTCTACGGCATGTTGCTCAACGTGCTGATTGCGGTGTTCCTCGCCGGGCTGATGATCGGCCGCACTCCGGAATACCTCGGCAAGAAACTGCAAGCCCGGGAAGTTCAGCTGCTGGTGGTGACCTTGCTGGTGATGCCGGTGGGCGTGCTGGTGCTGGGTGCGATTGCCGCCAGCCTGCCAGGCCCGGTCGCGGCGGTGAGTAACCCCGGTGCTCACGGTTTCAGTCAGTTGCTTTATGCCTATACCTCGGCCAGTGCCAACAACGGTTCGGCGTTCGGCGGCTTCGGTGCGAACACCGCGTTCCACAACCTGATGCTGGGCCTGGGCATGTTGATCGGGCGCTTCGGCTACATCCTCCCGGTACTGGCCCTGGCCGGCAGCCTGGCGATGAAGAAAACCGCGCCGATTGGCCAGAACAGTTTCCCGACCCACGGCCCACTGTTCGTCACCCTGTTGACCGTGACCATTTTGCTGGTGGGTGGTTTGACCTTCTTGCCGACCCTGGCGTTGGGTCCTATCGCTGAACACCTGAGCCTGGGCTTCTAAGGAGTCGATGATGAATATGCCCGCAACGAAAGCCGCCGTCGTCAAGGCGCCGGAACAACCGAAAACCGCGATTTCGGCCCTCTGGCGTCCGGCGCTGGTGCAAGCCTTCGTCAAGCTCGACCCACGGCAATTGCAACGTGCGCCGGTGATGCTGGTGGTGGAACTGACCGCGATTTTGACCACCGTGCTGTGCTTCATTCCCGACAACGCCGTGCCGACTTTCGTCGCCGCGCAAATCGCGTTGTGGCTGTGGTTCACCGTGTTGTTCGCCAACTTCGCCGAAGCGCTGGCCGAAGGTCGCGGCAAGGCCCGCGCCGATAGCCTCAAGGCCGGCAGCGAAGGCTTGAGTGCCCGGCGTAAAAACGCCAATGGCAGCTTTCAGATCGTGCCGGCGACCAGCCTGCGCAAGGACGATGTGGTACGCGTCGAAGCGGGGGAGATGATTCCCGGTGACGGCGAGGTGATCGAAGGTATCGCGGCGGTCAACGAAGCGGCGATTACCGGTGAATCGGCGCCGGTGATTCGCGAATCTGGCGGTGACCGTTCGGCTGTCACCGGCAATACCCGACTGGTGTCCGACTGGCTGCTGGTGCGCATCACCGCCAACCCTGGCGAGTCGACGCTCGACCGCATGATCGCCTTGGTCGAAGGCGCCAAACGCCAGAAAACCCCGAACGAAGTAGCGCTGGATATCCTGCTGATCGGCTTGACCCTGATCTTCCTGCTGGTAGTTGTGACCCTGCAACCGTTCGCTCACTTCGCCAATGGCAGCCTGCCGCTGGTGTTTCTGGTGGCGTTATTGGTCACGCTGATTCCGACCACCATTGGTGGCTTGTTGTCGGCCATCGGTATCGCCGGGATGGACCGTCTGGTGCGCCTGAACGTGATCGCCAAGTCCGGTCGCGCCGTGGAAGCGGCGGGGGACGTGCACGTCCTGTTGCTGGACAAGACCGGCACCATCACCTTCGGCAACCGTCGCTGCTCCGCGATCTATGCCGCACCTGGTGTCACCGCCAAAGAGCTAGCCGAAGGTGCGTTGTTCGCTTCGCTGGCGGATGACACCGCGGAAGGCAAATCCATCGTCGAGTACCTGCGCGGTCTTCACCCACAACCGGAGCCGTCCGCCGAGGTGCTGACCGCCGTGCCGTTCAGCGCTGAAACCCGCCTGTCTGGTGTCGACTATCAGGGCCGGGTCTACCGCAAAGGCGCGGTGGATTCGCTGCTGACCTTCGTTGGCCTGAAGCGCGCCGATCTGGCAGCGCCTCTGTCCCGGGAAATCGACAAGATCGCTCAGAGTGGCGGCACGCCTTTGCTGGTGTGCGCTGACGGCAAATTGCTCGGTGTGATTCATCTGAAGGACGTGGTCAAACCCGGCATCCGCGAACGTTTCGCTGAGCTGCGCAAACTGGGGATTCGCACGGTCATGGTCACGGGCGACAACCCGCTGACCGCTGCTGCGATTGCTGCGGAAGCAGGCGTGGATGACGTGCTGGCCGAAGCCACGCCGGAGAAGAAACTGGCGCGCATTCGTCACGAGCAGAACGACGGTCGGCTGGTCGCCATGTGCGGCGACGGTGCCAACGACGCCCCGGCCCTGGCCCAGGCGGACGTGGGCATGGCGATGAACGACGGCACACAAGCGGCGCGGGAAGCGGCAAATATGGTCGACCTCGACAGCGACCCCACCAAGCTGCTGGACGTGGTGCAAATCGGCAAGGAATTGCTGGTGACCCGCGGTGCGCTGACCACCTTTTCCATCGCCAACGACGTGGCCAAGTACTTCGCGATCTTGCCGGCGCTGTTTGCCTCGATCTACCCGCAATTGGGTGTGCTCAACGTCATGCACCTGAGCAGTCCGCAGAGCGCGATTCTGTCGGCGATCGTGTTCAACGCCTTGATCATTGTGGTCCTGATTCCGTTGGCGCTGCGCGGCGTGCGGGTGCAGGCGGTGAGCGCGGCGGCGTTGCTGCGACGCAATCTGCTGATCTATGGGCTGGGCGGGATACTGGTGCCGTTCGTGGGCATCAAGGCGATCGACATGCTGTTGACGGTGTTGCATTTGGTTTGACTTGCGCGGTGCGCCAGTTGCGCCGCCTTCGCGAGCAGGCTAGCTCCCACAAAGGCACCAGATTCCCCCGTGGGAGCGAGCCTGCTCGCGATGAATGCGCCACGTTGCACCTGACTGAATGCTGTATTTGTTATCCGAATCGAGGATTGTGAAATGTCCACACTGATACGTCCGGCCCTGAGCCTGCTGATGCTGATGACCCTGATCACCGGCGTCGCTTACCCCTTGGTCGTCACCGGCATCGCCCAGGTTGCCTTCCCGGACCAGGCCAACGGCAGCCTGGTGCGCGACGCCGACGGCAAGGTCCGAGGCTCGTCGCTGATCGCCCAGGATTTCGTCGGCGACGCCTGGTTCCACCCACGGCCATCGGCCGGTGCTTTTGCTACCGTGTCGAGCAGTGCCAGTAACTTCTCGCCAAGCAATCCGGCCCTGGCCACTCGGGTTATCGACGAGGCCAATAAATTGCAGGTAGCTGGTCAGGGACCGGTTCCGTTGGCCATGCTGACCACCTCCGGCAGCGGCCTCGATCCGCACTTGCCACCGGCCGCGATTGCCTATCAACTGGCGCGTGTCGCGGCGGCGCGCAATCTGCCGGTGTCTACGCTTGAGCAACTGCTGGACGCGCACATCGAGCAGCCTTTGGTGGGGCCACCGGTGGTGAATGTGTTGGCGCTGAATAGGGCGCTGGAAAAACTGTAGATCGGTGGCGCCGCCAATCGCGGGCAAGCCCGCTCCCACAGGAGGTGATGGTGGATACAAAATTTGTGACCACCATCGATCCCTGTGGGAGCGGGCTTGCCCGCGAAGAGGCCCTGACAGTCACTGCATCAACATCAAAATGAGAGAGAACTTCAAGCATGAGTGACTCCGGCCGCGCCGACGCGCTGTTAGCAGACCTGCCCCGCGATGGCCGTGGCCGGCTCAAGGTATTCCTTGGCGCAGCCCCGGGCGTGGGCAAGACCTACGCCATGCTGCAAGCCGCCCACACTCAACTGCGCCAAGGCGTGAAAGTCATGGCCGGGGTGGTCGAAACCCACGGTCGCGCCGAAACCGAAGCGCTACTGGCTGGCTTGCCGCAACAACCGTTGGTGCGCTCGGAATACCGTGGTGTGATGCTCGAAGAAATGGACCTCGACGGTCTGCTAGCCGCCAAACCGAAACTGGTATTGGTGGACGAACTGGCCCACAGCAATGCCCCCGGCAGTCGTCACGCCAAACGCTGGCAAGACATCCAGGAATTGCTGGCCGCCGGCATCGACGTGTTCACCACGGTCAACGTCCAGCATCTGGAAAGTCTCAACGATCAGGTGCGCGGTATCACCGGTGTACAAGTGCGCGAAACCCTGCCGGACTGGGTGCTGCAAGAAGCCTACGAATTGCTGCTGATTGACCTGCCGCCGCGCGAGCTGCTGGAGCGTCTGCGCGACGGCAAAGTCTACGTGCCGGAGCAGGCGCGGGCGGCCATCGATGCGTTCTTCACTCAGACCAACCTCACGGCCCTGCGCGAACTGGCGATGCAAACCGCCGCCGCTCAGGTCGATAACGATCTGGCCCAGGGGTATCGCCAGTTGGGGCAGGCAGCACCGGCCGTGCGCGGTCGCTTGCTGGTGGGCGTCGATGGCGATGCTCAGGCCGAGCGCTTGGTGCGTCACGCCAGTCGCGTCGCCCAGCGCCGGCATCTGCCGTGGAGCCTGGTGCATGTGGACAACGGTCGTGTGCGCGACGAGCAATCGCGTCTACGCCTGCAAAGCGCTCAACAACTGGCCGAACGCCTCGGTGGCGAAGTGGTGTTGCTGCGCGCGGGCGAGGTAGCGAAAACCTTGATCCAGCACGCCGCTGAACGACGCGCCAGCCTGGTGCTGGTGGGCCAGTCGCGTCAGCGTTTGCGTCGACGGTTGTTTGGTGGCGGTCTGGCGTCTCGTTTACTGCGCGATGCTCGCGGGCTGGAAATCAACGTGCTCGACAGCGATCACGAACAGCATCAACCGCGCCAACGCTCGGCGCAGTCGCTGGTCTGGTTCGACTACGCGTTGGCGCTGGTGGCGACGGTGCTCGCCAGTGCCTTGGCCTGGGCGGTGTCGAGCGTCTTGCCGCTGCCGAACATTTCGCTGGTGTTCCTCGCGGCGGTATTGCTGGTGGCGGTGCGCAGCAGCCTTGGCCCGGCATTGGCCTGCGCGGCACTGTCGTTTCTGACCTATGATTTTCTGTTCATTCCGCCGACTTTCTCCTTCAGCATCCAGCGCGAAGAAGATGTGCTGACCTTGCTGTTCTTCCTGCTGATGGCGGCCCTCACCGGCAACCTGGCGGCGCGGCAACGGCGACAATTGCAGGCCCTGCGCGACACCCAGGAAGAAACCAGCGAACTGCTCGACCTGTCGCGCAAACTCACCGCCGCCACCGACCGTCAGGCTGTGGTCAGCGCTGCGGCGCAACACCTCAATGGCTGGACCGATCTGAAACTGTGCCTGCTCAATCGCGATGG
Source organism: Pseudomonas wuhanensis (assembly GCF_030687395.1). Classification (GTDB taxonomy): domain Bacteria; phylum Pseudomonadota; class Gammaproteobacteria; order Pseudomonadales; family Pseudomonadaceae; genus Aquipseudomonas; species Aquipseudomonas wuhanensis. Next base: position 1,900,203 of record NZ_CP117430.1, read on the forward strand.
CCAAAGCGGCTGGAAAGTCGAAACCGGTGGGCCGCTGGAGTTCTCTGAAGCCGAGCGCGCCGCCGCCGATTGGGCCTGGCAACATGATCAACCGGCCGGCGCGGGCACCGGCACCTTGCCGTTCGGGCGCTGGTGGTGGTGGCCGTTGTCGGTGGACGATGGGCCGCTGGCATTGCTCGGCGTGTGTGCCAAAGAAGGTCAGACCTTGAGCGGCCAGCGGCGGCGCTTGCTGACCGCACTGAGCCAACCGCTGGCCCAGGCATTGGCTCGCGCGCAACTGGCCGATGACCTTGAGGCGGCGCGCTTGCATGGCGAAACCGAGCAATTGCGCAGCGCGCTGCTGGCCTCGGTGTCACACGATTTACGCACGCCGCTGACTTCCATGCGCGGCAGCATCGACAGCCTGCTGGCGCTTGGCGAGGCGATTCCCTTGGAGGACCGCCGCGAACTGCTCGAAGGCACCCGCGATGAAGCCGAACGGCTGGATCGCTACATTCAAAACCTGCTGGACATGACTCGCCTCGGTCACGGCGCCTTGAAGCTGGCGCGGGACTGGGTGTCGCCGGCAGACATCGTCGGCAGTTCGCTCAATCGCCTGCGTGCGGTGCTGGCGTCGTTGCAAGTCATTACCGAAGTGCCGGCCGAACTGCCGCTGCTCTATGTGCATGCCGCGTTGATCGAACAAGCACTGGTCAACGTGCTGGAAAACGCCGCGCGTTTTTCTCCGCCCCACGGACGTCTTGAGTTGCGCGCCGGGGTCGATGACAGCGAGCTGTTTTTTTCGGTGAGCGATGAGGGACCGGGGATTCCGCAGGAGGATCGGGCGAAGATTTTCGACATGTTCTACACCGCCGCGCGCGGCGATCGCGGCGGGCAGGGCACCGGGTTGGGCCTGGCAATCTGTCAGGGCATGGTCGGTGCCCATGGCGGGCGGATCAGCGTCGCCGACGGCATTGAAGGGCGCGGCACCTGCATCACGCTGCACCTGCCGTTGCAGACTCAGCCGGGATTGGACAGTGAAGCCTGATCTCGCCTGCGCTACTCTCTTGCCACTTCTTTGTGTTGATATGAATTCATGAGCCAGACCGCGACCATTTTGGTCATCGACGACGAACCACAGATCCGCAAATTCCTGCGCATCAGCCTCGCCTCCCAAGGCTACAAAGTGCTGGAGGCCGGCACCGGCACGGAAGGCCTGACCCAGGCCGCATTAAACAAACCCGACTTGCTGGTGCTCGACCTCGGCCTGCCGGACATGGACGGCCAGCAGGTGCTGCGCGATTTTCGGGAGTGGTCGACGGTGCCGGTACTGGTGCTCTCGGTGCGCGCCAGCGAAGGGCAGAAAGTCCAGGCCCTGGATGGCGGCGCCAACGACTACGTGACCAAGCCGTTCGGCATCCAGGAATTTCTCGCCCGAGTGCGCGCGTTGCTGCGTCAGGCGCCGACCGGTGAGGCCCAGGAAGCGGCGCTCAGTTTCGGTCCGCTCACCGTGGACCTGGCGTATCGCCGGGTGCTATTGGACGGCGCCGAAGTGGCGCTGACGCGCAAGGAGTATGCGGTACTGGCGCAACTGGCGCGGCATCCGGGGCGGGTCATCACCCAGCAGCAATTGCTCAAGGACATCTGGGGCCCGACTCACACCGAAGACAGCCACTATCTGCGGATAGTGGTGGGGCACTTGCGGCAGAAACTGGCGGATGATCCGACTCAGCCACGGTTCATCGTTACCGAGGCGGGGGTGGGGTATCGGTTGTTGAGTGAGGGTAGTCTTTAGTTTTTGTGGTGGCTGATCCTGCGCCATCGCGGGCAAGCCCGCTCCCACAAAGTTTTGTGGCGGTCACATAATCTGTGAACACCCGGAACACTGTGGGAGCGGGCTTGCCCGCGATGAGGCCCTTTGATTCACCCAAGAACCTCAAGATTCCCGCTCACTCTCATACCGATCCAGCGTATCCCGCGCAATCTCACGCCCCAGCGCGATCAACTCCGGTGCCTTGTAAAACTCGAAAAACCGGCACACCCGCTTGGGCACGTTGATCAAGATATCCGGCGGATACCCGGCAATCTTGTACTGCGCCAATGACGTCTGCATCACCTCGAAACTCTGGTTGATCAGGTCCAGCAAGGACGCCGGCCCCACATTGTCGATGATGAACGACCCGGTGGCGGATTTGGGTGCGCCATTGCTTTCCGGGGCTGCCGCCGGTTGCTGGCCTTCGGGTTCGGCGGATTCGATCCACGGATTAATCTCGGCCGCTTCTGCCATCAACGCTTCCTTTTCCAGCAGCAGCAATTGTTCCGCCTGTTTGCGGCGGAAGGGCAATTTCGAGCCCAGCGAGTTGATCAGACTGTCGAAGCGGGTCTTGAACGCGGCCGGGCGCTGGATCACCGGCAGTTGATAGTGGCGTTGGTTGGTGGAGTTGAGGTTGACCGCGATGATCAGGTCGCAATGGCTCGACACCACCGGCACGATCGGCAACGGGTTGAGGATACCGCCGTCCACCAGCATTCGATTGCCCTGCATCACCGGCGTGAACAGGCTGGGGATCGCCGCCGAGGCGCGCATGGCCTGGTGCAGGCAGCCTTCCTGAAACCAGATTTCCTGCTGGTTGGTCAGGTCCGTGGCCACGGCGGTGTAGGGAATGCGCAGGTCTTCGATGTTGATTTCGCCGACGATCTTGCGGATCTGCCCGAAGACCTTTTCCCCGCGAATCGCGCCCAGGCGAAAGCTGACGTCCACCAGACGCAAGACGTCGAGGTAATCCAGGCTCTCGATCCAGTCGCGATAATCGTTGAGTTTACCGGCGGCATAGATCCCGCCGACCACCGCGCCCATGGAGCAACCGGCGATGCAGGCGATGTCGTAGCCGCGCCGTTCGATCTCTTCAATGACGCCGATATGGGCGTAGCCCCGGGCGCCACCCGAGCCCAACACCAGTGCGACACGCTTTTTCATGAATCGACCTCTCTGACAAGGTTCAACAATGCACCTATCGAGGGGCAAGCTTCAATCGCTATGGTCGCTCGGCGGGGCGATAGCGTCGTTTTTTGACACTCAATAAAGGCGAATGGGTATCCTCGCGAGCGCTATAGTTTCCACTGCGGGTCCAAGGCACTTTTCACGCGCCAGGCCGTCTTAGCTGCACGACTGTTTATTATCTTTGAGGTGTGAGTGATGAAAGCCTGGATCTGTGTGCCGTTGATTGCCCTGGCACTCGCCGGTTGTGCCGGTAAAACCGCCTACCGTGACAGCTGCGGGAGCCAGCTCGACGCCGCCTGGCGTGAACTGGACCTGGCCAAGGTCGAGGGCTTTGCCGGGACCGTCAGCTACTCCAAGGCGCTGTCCTTGCTGACCGGTGCCAAGACCCAGCAGCAATTCGAAGCCTATGAGGGTTGTACCAAGAAGGCCGAGAAGGCGCGCTTCTACATCCGTGAATCCCGCGCCGGCCGTTGAAGCATGATGTAGCACACTTGGGGTAATTCGATTCAGGGAGCAAGCGATGTCTGCCTTGGTTGATCGGTTGGTGGCTCATGTTTTGAGCCTGGACGTTCGCTTGCTCGCCTGTCAGGCACGCTTGAGTGCGCGTACCGACTCTGAAGCGCTGCATGATCTACGCACCACCGTGCGGCGTTTGCGCAGCTTGCTGCGGCCCTTGCGCGGTTTGCCCGGGGTCGAGCAACTGGAAGCGGCGGCGTCCCGGGTGGGTGATCTGACCACGCCGTTGCGCGATCGCGAAGTGCTGGCGGCGTACTTGCTTGAGCACGATCAACCCGAGGCCGCGCACCGGCGCATGGTGCGGATGGAAGAAGCTTATCCCCTCGTGGCGACGAGCCCGGAGGTGGCGCAGATGCTGATGATCCTCGACGCCTTTCCACGTTTCCTGCGGGCTTCCCAGCGCCAGGGTTTGCTCAAGGGCTTGCGCAAGCGCATCGAAAAACGCCTGGGCAAACAATGGAAGAAACTCGACCAGGCCCTGCATGACCCCGCCCATGACCGCCATCGCCTGCGCCTGCTGATCAAGCGCGTGCGCTATGGCATCGAAGCCTACCCCGAACTGAATCGTTTGCCGGAAGCGGCCTTGCCCAACCTGAAATCGGCCCAGTCCGCTCTGGGCGATTGGCACGACAGCTGGCAGTGGCTGGACCGCGCCAAAGAAGAGCCCGATTTGCAGCCGTGTGTCGCGGTCTGGAAAACCACCTTGGCCAAGGCTGAAGAACGCGCTGACCGCGTCCTCGACAAATTCAGCGCCGCCTGCTTCAAATCCTGAATACCCCGCTCCCACATTAGTTTGTGTGTTCAATGTTGGCGCGGCTCATCTGTCAGTGATTTTGGCCGGAATAAGCGCTGTGTCGGCTTTGCGGGCTGGTTAAGATCGTTCCATCCATTTTTTCCCTCTGAGGTTCCCATGCGCTTTTCCGATCTGCTCGACGCTGTTCGCAGCCAGCCGCAAGAGCTGTCTATTCCGGCCGAATGGGGTCAGGGGCGGGCGAGTTTTGGTGGGTTGATAGCCGCCTTGCAATACGAAGCCATGCGCGCAAAAGTCCCGGAGGATCGTCCGGTGCGTTCGCTGGCAATCACCTTTGTCGGTCCGGTCGAACCCGATGTGCCGGTCAGCTTTGAAGTCGATGTGCTGCGCGAAGGCAAAGCCGTCAGCCAGGTGCTGGGCCGGGCGATGCAGAAGGGCCAAGTGGTGACGTTGGTCCAGGGCAGCTTCGGCGCCTCGCGACCTTCCGAAGTGGCGGTCACGGCCAACGCTGCGCCCGAGATGAAGCACTGGGACGACTGCCAGGAAATGCCCTATATCAAAGGGGTGACCCCGGAATTCATGCGTCATTTGGCAATGCGCTGGAGCATCGGTGGCCTGCCGTTCACCGGCAACACCTCCCGCGAGATGGGTGGTTGGGTGCGCTTGCGCGGGGAGGTGAAGGACGAGGCGGTCAGCGAGGCGCATATTCTGGCGCTGGTCGACGCCTGGCCGCCGTCCTTGTTGTCGCATCTGAAGAAACCGGCGGCAGGCAGCACGCTGACCTGGACCATCGAATTCGTCCAGCCGTTGCTGGCGTTGAGCACGCTGGACTGGTGCAAGTACCTGGTGGAAATCGAGTATGCCGCTGACGGCTACGGGCACGCCGCCGCAAAACTGTGGAGCGAAGACGGTCAGTTGATTGCCATGAGCCGGCAGACCGTGACAATTTTCGCCTGATACTCGTAGGCTACGCCTCCAGATGATGACCGTGACGCTGCAAGCCCAGGGCGGCGAGCAGGCCGATGACGCCGATCGCGAAGCTCGCCAGATCCAGGCTGAACACTCCCGAAACCATCAGCAAAAACGCCACGATGAACAACGGCACGGCAATCAGGTGCAACACCAGATTGGTCGGGTGCTGGTGATTATTCGGGTACGCTCGCCATTGCCAGGCGGGAAGGTGGGGATGACGTTTGCCCATGATGTTTATCCTTTATTCGTGAGGCGCTTGAATAAAGAATAGGCCTGGCAAAAGCTGTCGGCGAATCAAGGCTGGCTATCGAAGTGATAGGGGTCATGGGCAATATTGATGTTGACCGGGCTGACGCCTTCGCGAGCAAGCCCGCTCCCACAGGTAATGCGCAAATTTTGAAATAACGCTAATCCTGTGGGAGCGGGCTTGCCCGCGATGGGGCCGTCACAGTTTAAGTTGCCCAATGGCCTTGCTCAATTCCCCCGCCAACATCGCCAACTCATTGCTGGTAATCGCCGAATTCACGGTCTGCTGCACGGTGTTTTCGGTCACGTCGCGAATGCTCACCACCGCCCGATTCATCTCTTCCGCCACGTGGCTCTGTTGCTCGGCCGCCACCGCGATCTGCGTATTGCTTTCACGCATCTGCGCCACCGCAGTGGTGATTTCGGCCAGAGCCACACTGGCTTCCTGAGCTTGTTGCATGCAGTCGTCCGCCTTGTACGAGCTTTCCTGCATGAAATCCACCGCATCCCGAGTGCCGGCCTGCAGCGCTGAAACCATGGTGGTGATCTCGTCGGTAGACGCCTGGACTCGCTTGGCCAGGTTACGTACCTCATCGGCGACCACCGCAAACCCGCGGCCCATTTCACCGGCCCGGGCCGCTTCGATGGCGGCGTTAAGGGCCAGCAGGTTGGTCTGTTCGGCAATGCTGTGGATCACGCTGACCACGCCGTTGATCTTCTGGCTGTCCTCGGCCAGACGCTGAATCATCTCGGCCGTTTGCTGCACGCCAGTGGACAACCCGCCAATCGATTTCTGCACCCGAGTGACCACTTCCTGACCACTGCCGGCCAGGGTGTCGGCAGTTTGCGAGAGGTCGCGGGTGGCGCCGGCGTGTTGGGCGATGTGATGGACCGTGGCAGTCATTTCATTGATCGCCGTGGCGGCCTGATCGGTTTCGCTTTGTTGACCGAGCATGCCGTGACGCACCTCGTTCATACTCGACGCCAGCCGCGCGGCACCGACATCCAGTTGCCGAGCGGTGTTGGCGACGGTGTTGACCACCCGCTGGTAACCGGCCTGCATGGCATTGAAGGCGTTGGCCATTTGCCCGACTTCATCCTTGCAAGCCAGTGGCACGCGGGCCGACAGGTCACCGGTTTTCTCGACGTGGAGCATCACGTCTTTCAAGGTGTTGAGCTGGCTGAGCAGGAAGCGGATCAACAGTTGCGACGCGCCGAGCATTGCCAGCATCAGGATGAACACCGCTACCGCGTAGTGGGTGAAACGTTCGCCGAATACTTGGCTCAGGCTCGGGCCATAGGCAATCACCGCGGCTTGTTGACCGTCGGGGCGAGTGAATACCTCGGCGCCCATCAACGGGTTTTCACCGAACAGCGGCATAGAGTTGATTTCGGTCCACCCGTTGGTATCGGTCAGCTCCAGCAGCGGTTGCCCGTTCAGTAACGGCGCTTGCCCGCGATTGAAGGTCAGCAGGTTATCGGCCTTGGGCAGCGGCTGTCCGGCAGGCCAGGCGTTGAGCAATCGCGTCTGGACCTGGGCCGACGCCTGGGCGGCGTGGCTGCGGGCCTGCTGCTCGAGCTGCACGGCGTACAGCACCAGCAACAGGGTGGTAACGAAGGCGACGGCGTTGACCGCCCAAAATTTGTATTTCAGCGAGATGTTGCTAAGCCAGGCACCCATGGAGGTCTTCTCTGATAGCGGAAACAGTTTTGGCAAGGTGCCATTATTGTGCCGCTATGCAGGACTTCGACTCTTGATGTGGATCAACATCCTCCGCTCCCACAGGGATTTGTGGTTATTGGGCGATTGAGGGCAGACCGAAGAACGCTCGCGCACAGGCCGTGCTGTGAGCAGCCAAATCTTCCACCGTTTCCCCACGATGCAACGCCACCTCCCGCAACACTTCGATCAGATACGCCGGCTCGTTGCGACCATTTTTCGGCTTGGGTCGCAGACTGCGGGGCAGCAGATACGGCGCATCGCTCTCCAGCATCAAGCGCCCGCGTTTAATCTCCTTGACCAACGGATGTAAGTGCGTGCCTCGGCGTTCATCGCAGATCCAGCCAGTGATGCCGATGTGTAGATCCAGGTCGAGGTAGCTGAACAGTGCCTTTTTCTCACCGGTGAAACAGTGCACCACGGCGGCTGGCAACTGGTCGCGGTAATCACGCAGGATCTCCAGCAATCGTTGGCTGGCATCGCGCTCATGCAGGAACACCGGCAATTGCAGCTCGACCGCCATCGCCAGATGTTCTTCCAGGACTTTTTCCTGTTGCGGGCGGGGCGAGAAATCACGATTGAAATCGAGACCACATTCACCCACGGCCATTACGTTCGCCTCCTTGAGCAAACTGCGCAGACGCTGAGCACTGTCGGCGTTCCAGTCACTGGCCGAGTGCGGGTGAATACCGGCCGTAGCGAATAGCCGTTGAGCGCTTTCGTCCAGTTGCTGGCACAGTTCCAGAGCCTGTTCGCTGCCCTCGATGCTGGTCCCGGTGAGCACCAGTTGGCAGACCCCGGCAGCATAAGCACGGTCGAGTACAGCCTGGTGTTTGTCGGCGAAACTGGGGTTGGTCAGGTTGACGCCGATATCGATGAGTTGCATGGTGCTACCTCGGACCAAAGGCCGGAAAGCATATCAGAGCTGTAGATTTATAAGAAAAGCCAAGAACTACAATGAGTTAAAGCTGTCTGTTGAGGCCGTGAGACAGGTCGGGGTTGGTAGGCTTGCCATCACTGTGCCACTCTCACGCACTTTGCCGGCGCTTCAGGCGCTCTGTTTCTGTCGTTCGACGTCATGAAATCACCCATGAGGTCGGCCAGTATTCTTTCCGGAGAGTGGATGACTCGTCCCTCGCTTTTGTTACTGCTGTGTTGTTCGTTGCTGCTGCCAATGCCGGCGGTTGCGCGTCTGGCCGGGCCGTTGCAAGCCGTGCCGGCGGCCAAGGTCCGCGACCTGGCGGAGATTCGTAGCAGTCGCGTGCTGCGGGTGTTGGTCAACCAAAGCCGCAACAGCTCCGGTGAAGTCCAGGGTCAGGCCATCGGCGTCGAGTACCACCGTCTGCGCGCTTTCGAACAATACCTCAATGGCCATGCTCGTGACGGCCAGGAAATCACCCTCAAGATCATTCCCAAAGCCAAGGATCAACTGCTCGGCGCGTTACAGCGCGGGGAGGGTGATCTGGTCGCGCCGGGGGAGTTGCTCGATCCGCAATCGGGCCTTGCGGTCAGCACCAGTCAACCGATTGCCAGCAATGTGCCGTTGCTGCTGGTGGGGATCAAAGGCGAACGACGTTACACCCGTCTCGAACAACTCTCGGGCAAAACCCTTGCGCTACCCACCGGCAGCGCCGCCGGGGATGCGGTCAGTCAGATCAATCAGAAGCTCGCGCTGCACAAATTGCCTCCAGTGAAGATCGAGTGGGTCGATCCCAGCCTGGCGGTCGAGGACGTGCTGGAAATGGTCCAGGGCGGGATCTTTCATCTGACGATTGTCGAGCAACCGATTGCCGAACGTTGGGGCAAGATCCTGCCCAAATTGCGCTTCGATCGTCAGGTCATTATCAGCGAGCCGGGCGAGGAATTCTGGTTCGTGCGCCGCGATGCCTCAATGCTGCGTTCGAGCATCGATCGCTTCCTGACTACCTACAAGAAGCCGTCGGACCAGGATGTGGCGTTCCTGCGGATTTATCGACGCTTGTATCAAGTGCACTATCCCTTGGCCAAGGCCGATCGGCAGCGCCTGGAAAAACTTCGACCGGTGCTACAGAAACACGCTGAAGCCCAAGGCATGGACTGGCTGAACCTGGCGGCGCTGGCCTTCAAGGAGTCGGCGCTGCAACCCAACGCCAGAAGCGGTAGCGGCCCCACCGGCCTGATGCAAATCACCCCGTCCGCCGCCCAACGGGTTGGCGTGAGTAATATTCAAAACCTCGACGCCAATGTGCAGGCCGGCGCCAAGTACCTGGCAATGATCCGCCGCAAGTTTTTTGCCAGCCCCAAACTCAATGAACGCGAGCGCATGGCGTTCGTGCTGGCGGCCTACAACATGGGACCGGAGCGGGTTCAAGGCATGCGCGCCGAGGCTCGGCGACGCGGCCTGAATCCTAATCAGTGGTTTTTCCAGGTCGAGCGCATCGCCATGGAGCAGGTGGGAATGGGGGCTGTCAGCTATGTTAATAGCGTGAACAAGTATTACTTGGCGTTCGATCGGGAGCGGGAGTCGTTGGAGCCTCAGGGGCAAAAAGTGGTCTCGCGGAAATGATCGACTAATATGATTGTTATGGTGCGTTTTTTGCGCTTTTAACATGAGTTTTATTGATTAATATAGCGGCCAACCAACACACACTCACAATGGATGACACAGCATGAGCACACTGATCAACAAGGTATTGTTCACTCGCGCGGGCTACGGTCTGACGATTCTGCGCATTTTCGTCGGCATCATCTTCGCGGCCCATGGCGCACAGAAACTCTTCGGGGCATTCGGTGGCTACGGCATTGCCGGCACCGCGCAGTACATGGAAAGCATCGGGCTGGCACCGGGTCACCTGATGGCGATGCTGGCCGGTGGTACCGAGTTCTTCGGCGGTCTGGCGCTGATCATCGGTCTGCTGGTACGCCCGGCAGCGCTGGGGTTGACCTTCCTTTCGCTGGTGGCGATTTTCTCGGTGCACATCAGCAACGGTCTGTTCATGGCTAACAACGGTTATGAATTCGCGCTGGCTTTGCTCGGTGGCAGCCTCGCGGTACTGATCGAAGGTGCAGGCAAGCTGTCGGTAGACCGCGCCATCACCGACTGACCGCCCTGGCTCAACGAAAAGGCCTGCATTGTGCGACGCACTGTGCAGGCTTTTTTGTTGCTGGTGATTCTTGACACTGTCCGGTCAGCTTCTCTAGGATGCTGCCCATGCGCCGATTTAAACAGCTACTTGCGGGGCGCCAGGTGACTCATTCAGTTGCCGATAGAAGCTTGAGACAGGCTTCGAAATACCGCTAAAGCGCTGGTTCGGTGTTGCCTCTCACCTGCCATGCAGACTTTTGAGGCAGAGACACGACACAATGAATGCATTAAGCCCCGTTATACGCCCCGCGCCGATCACGGCACACCTCACCCAGCGCAATCCAAAAATCCTGCTTGGCGGTAAACATCAGCCGACGCTTCTGCGTTACCTCGATGGCTGGCCACGTCGTACCGGTGGGCCTGCTGCTTTCCTGATTCAGTTTGTCGACGACGGCGAGTCACTGGCACGGTTTGCCGACGACAGTTTCGATCTGGCGGTGATTCAATCGCCCAGTGCAGAGGATGCACCTGAAATGATCAAACAGCTGACCCGCGTCGCGCGCCAAGGACTGATTGCCCGCCGCTGAGGCTCAGAGCGCTGGGGCTTATAAATAGTCGATCGCCACGATATACACGCATTGTTCGCCAGTCGGCGTCTGCACCCGCACTTCGGCGTCCAGTGCCTTGCCGATCAAGGCGCGCGCCAACGGTGAATCGATGCTGATCAGGCCTAGTTTCAGATCCAGCTCATCTGGCCCGACAATGCGATAGCGCGACTCTTTGCCGTCTTCATCTTCAATCGTGACCCACGCGCCAAAATAAACCTTGTTCGGATCGCTGGGTTTTTCGCTGACGACCTTGAGCGCTTCCAGGCGTTTGGTGAGAAAACGCACGCGACTGTCGATCTCGCGCAGCATTTTTTTGCCGTAGGTGTACTCGGCGTTTTCCGAGCGATCGCCCTGGGCCGCCGCTTCGCTGACCGATTGCGTCACTTGTGGTCGGCGCACATGCCAGAGTTCATGAAACTCGGCCCGCATCCGCGCTTCACCTTCGGGGGTGATCAGCGCGGTGCCAGCGGTGCGGGGAGGGCGATAACGGCTCATGGCGACTTCTTGTGGTTGAATACGTGATCAGAGCGCTTGAGTTTATCAACCCTCGCGCAAGACTGTCAGGGGGCTGGCGTTCAAGGCGCGGCGTGTGCCGAACACACCGGCACCGCCGATCAGTACTGCACCGATCAGTGGCAACACCAACAGCCATGGATGCGGGTGCCAGGGCAGGTCGAAGGCATAACGGTAGAGCACCAGGCTCACCAGTTCCGAACCCAGTGCCGCCAACAACCCGCTGACCGCTCCGAGCAAACCGAACTCGATCCGCCGGGCCCTGACCAGCAACTGTCGCTCGGCGCCTAGCGCTCGCAGCAATGCACCTTGGCGAATGCGTTCATCCAGCGTTGCCTGCAAGCCGGAGAACAACACCGTCATCCCCGCCGCCAGCACAAACAACAGCACGTATTCCACTGCCAGGGTGACCTGGCCGAGAATGCTGCGCAGCTGCGCCAGCAAGGCTTCGACCTGCAGAATGGTCACTGCCGGAAAGCTGCGGGACAGGTCGACGATCTGCTGATCGTGACCAGCCGCCAGATAGAAGCTGGTCAGGTAGGTCGCCGGCAAGTCCTTCAAGGTGCCGGGCTGGAAGATCATGAAAAAATTCGGCTGGAAGTTGTCCCAGTTGATCTCCCGCAGACTGGTGACTTTCGCCTCCCGATTGACCCCGCCGACGGTGAACACCATGTGATCGCCGAGCTTGAGTTTGAGGCTTTCGGCGACTTTACCTTCCACCGAAACACCGGGTATTTCATCCGCTGGTTGCTGGTCCCACCAGTTGCCGGCGGTGAGTTTGTTGCCCGCCGGCAGGTCTGCCGCCCAGGTCAGGCTCAAGTCGCGTTGAATGGCTCGATCGCCGGCCGAATCCTTGCTGACGATCTCCTGCACCGGTTCGCCATTGATGCTGATCAGCCGTCCCGGTACCACCGGGTACAGCGGCGCCGATTGTGCCGACAACTCCATCAGTCGATCGGTAAAGGCCTGTTTGTCCGCCGGCAGAATGTTCAGGGCGAAATAGTTAGGGGCGTTTTTCGGCAACTGGTTTTGCCAGGTGTCGAGCAGCTCACCCCGCAGCAAAGCGATCAGCGCCATGGACAGCAGAATCAAACCGAAGGCCAGGGCTTGACCCGCCGCTGCCAATGGATGGCGCAGCAGTTGGCCCAACCCGAGGCGCCATGGCAATGCGGCGCGCGCCAGCATCCGGCGCAGGCTCTTCAGTAGCAGTAACAACAAACCGCCCAGCACCAGCGCCGCGATCACACCGCCGCCGAGCAGGGCGAAGGTCAGCAACAGGTCCAGGCTCAAACGCCACATGATCAGGCCGAGGGCACCCAATGCCGCGCCATAGACTATCCAGGTGCTGGACGGAATCGGCAGCATGTCGCGACGCAACACGCGCAGCGGTGGCACGCGACCCAAGGCGGCCAGTGGCGGCAGGGCGAAACCGGCCAGCGCGACCAGCCCGGTGCCAATCCCGGCGATGGCCGGGAACAGGCCTCCCGGTGGCACATCGGTCGGCAGTAAATCACGCAGTAGCGCAAACAGCCCAAGCTGTGCCAGCCAGCCGAGCAGGGCGCCGCTGATGCTGGCGAGCAGTCCGAGTACGGTCAGTTGCAGACTGAACAGCACCATGGTTTCCCGACGGGACAGACCCAGACAGCGCAGCAATGCGCTGGCGTCGAATCGGCGAGTGGCGAAGCGTGTCGCCGACAACGCCACCGCCACGCCGGACAGCAACACTGCCACCAGACTGGCCATGTTCAAATAACGTTCAGCCTTGCCCAGGGCGCCGCCGATCTGTCGATTGCCGTCCCGGGCATCCTGGATGCGTTGGTTAGCCGCCAAGCCTGGCTTGATCAATTGACGATAGGTTTCCAGCGCCTCGGCTTTACCGCGCCAGAGTTCGCGGTAACTGACCCGGCTGCCGGGTTGCACGACGCCGGTCGCTTCAAGGTCGTCAAGGTTGATCAGCACCCGTGGCGTCAGGCTGTAGAAATTGCCGGCGCGATCCGGTTCGTAGGTCAACACCCGTGCCAGTGTCAGGGTTTTCAGGCCGACATCGATGCTGTCGCCGATCTTCAAGTCCAGAGCGGTCAGCAGTCGCGCTTCCACCCAGGCTTCGCCGGGTTTCGGACTGCCGCCGGGTTCTTCCGGCGCGAAGGGCGCGGGGGCGCTTTTCAGTTCGCCGCGCAACGGGTAGACGTCATCGGCGGCTTTGATACTGGATAGTTGAATGCCGTTGTCGGTGGCGATGACGCTGGAAAACTCCACCACCTGAGCGTGCTCAAGGCCCAACTCCGTGCCGCTTCTGATCTGTTCGGGCCGTGCCGGCGAACTGCCTTCAAGCACCAGGTCGGCACCGAGAAATTCGGTGGCGCGCAGCATCATGGCGCCATTCAGGCGGGCACCGAAGTAACCGATGGCGGTACTCGCCGCCACGGCAACCAGCAAGGCGAAGAACAACACGCGCAACTCGCCGGCGCGGGCATCACGCAGCAATTGGCGAAAAGCGAGACTGAACAGGCGCAACAGCGGCAAGCGTGCCATCAAGGCTCCAGAGGGGCGACCAGCAGGCCGGCTTCAAGGCGGATCAGGCGCCGGCAGCGATGTGCCAGGCGTTCGTCGTGGGTTACCAGCACCAGGGTCGTGCCGCTTTCCTGGTTGAGTTCGAACAGCAGATCGCTGATGCGCTCGCCGGTGTGGCTGTCGAGGTTGCCGGTGGGTTCATCGGCGAACAACACATCGGGCTCGGCGGCAAAGGCACGGGCAATCGCCACGCGCTGCTGTTCGCCACCGGAGAGCTGGCGCGGCGAGTGGGTCAGGCGTTGACCCAGGCCGACTCGTTGCAGCAGTTCGGTGGCGCGCTCGCGGGCGTCTTTGCGGCCATCGAGTTCCAGCGGCAGCATGACATTTTCCAGGGCATTGAGACTGTCGAGCAGCTGGAATGATTGAAAGACAAACCCCACGTGCTCGGCGCGGATCCGCGCGCGCTGATCTTCATCGAGATTGCTCAGGCCTTGCCCGGCGAGGGTGACTTCGCCGCTGCTCGGCAGGTCGAGGCCGGCCAGCAGGCCGAGGAGGGTGGATTTGCCGGAACCGGAGGCGCCGATGATGGCCAGGCTATCGCCCTTGTTCAGTTCCAGGCTGAGTTCGTGCAGGATAGTCAGTTCACCTTCCGCGCTGGGAACCACTTTGCTGAGGTTCTTCGCGGTGAGAATGCTTGCGCCCATGGAGAATCCGATGCGTGTGTGGTTTTTGAGTGCTGGCCTGGCCTTGATGTGCATGGCCCAGAACGCAGCGGCGGGTACAGTCCTGATCGTTGGCGATAGTATCAGCGCCGGTTTCGGCCTGGATACCCGCTTGGGGTGGGTGTCATTGCTCGAGCAACGGCTCAAGCACGAAGGTTTCGACGATAAGGTGGTCAATGCATCCATCAGCGGCGACACCAGTGCCGGAGGCCGGGCACGCCTGCCGGCGCTGCTTGCAGAGCATAAACCTGAGCTCGTCATCCTCGAGTTGGGAGGCAATGACGGCTTGCGCGGAATGCCGCCAACACAATTGCAACAAAATCTTGCGTCGATGATCGACAGCTCTCGCGTCAGTGGCGCCAAGGTGCTGTTGCTGGGCATGCAATTGCCACCCAATTATGGGGTGCGTTACACCCAGGCCTTTGCCGAGGTTTTTATCAAGGTGGCCGACGAGAAAAAAATCCCGCTGGTGCCGTTTTTTCTCGATGGCGTGGGCGGTCATCCGGACCTGATGCAATCCGACGGCCTGCACCCGGCGGCCGGGGCTCAGGGCAAGTTGCTGGAAAATGTCTGGCCGACACTGAAACCGCTGCTTTGACGCTTTTCTAGCGGCGGTGTTTCGGCTAAGGTGGCGCCCCCGATTTGGAGCCCCCGATGCCGCGTCCTGCCTGGTCCCTTTTTGCCTACCAACTGATCGAGCCTGACGAACAGCTGGATCTGTTCGCCTGCCAGGAAGTGCGGGTGCATCTGGTGACTCGTCAGCTGGAACTGGGCGGCTCGGCGGACCGAACCTTGTGCGGCAGTCTGTTGCCGGCGCAACCGCGCTGGTCGAGCGTCGACCGTACAGTGTTCCAGGACCAGCGCCTGTGCTCGCTGTGCCGGGCCATCCTGGAATCGCAAAAACGCGGCACCTCGCCGATCTGGCCTGAGTTGCGGTTCGAGCTTTAGATCCCTGTGGCGAGGGGGGCTTGCCTGCTGTGGGGGGCTTGCCACAGACAAGCCCCCCACAGACAAACCCCTCACCGCCGATCCCCCCAACCGCAGGTCTTTACGTCTCCCCGAAATTACGGAAGGCGGTGTACAATTCCATTTTTATACCCTTGTCGATCATGCGAAGGATTTTCCGGATGTTGCCGCGCTTTCCCGCCGTCACCCGCTGCCTGTCTCTTGCCGCCCTCTGTGTCGCGGGCCCGGTAGCAGCATTGGAGCTACCCCTGCCACCTCCTGGTGAAGACATCATCGGCCAGGTGCAAGTGATCAAGGCCAAGTACGAAGATACCTTCGCCGACCTTGGCACCACCTACGATTTGGGCTACTCGGAAATGGTCGCGGCCAACCCGGGCGTTGATCCATGGTTGCCGGGCGCGGGTACCGAAGTGGTGCTGCCAACGCGCTTCATCCTGCCGCCGGGCCCCCGTGAAGGCATCGTCATCAACCTGGCCGAATACCGTCTCTACTATTTCCCGAAAGGCCGGGACGTGGTGTACACATTCCCGCTGGGTATCGGCCGTGAAGGCTGGGGCTCGCCGATTGCCCACACCAGCATCATCGCCAAGACGCCGAACCCGACCTGGACGCCTCCAGCGTCGATCAAGGCCGAGCACGCCGCTGATGGCGATCCGCTGCCGAATGTGGTGCCGGCCGGCCCGGACAACCCTCTGGGGCCGTTCAAGTTCACGCTGGGCACTCCGGGCTACCTGATTCACGGTTCCAACAAGAAATTCGGTATCGGCATGCGCACCAGCCATGGTTGCTTCCGCATGTTCAACAACAACGTGCTGGAAATGGCCAGCATGGTGCCGGTCGGGACGTCGGTGCGGATCATCAATGACCCGTACAAGTTCGGCCTCAGTGGCGGCAAGGTTTATCTGGAAGCGCACACGCCGCTGGACGACAAGGGCAACCCTTCGGTGGTCGACAAGCACACCGCAGTGATCAATGCGATGCTCAAGCGTGAGGACATCACCAACAACTTGCGCATGAACTGGGATGTAGTGCGTGACGTGGTTGCCGCTGAAGATGGCCTGCCGGTGGAAATCGCCGTGCCGAATGCTTCGGCGCCGATGGTATCGAGTGCACCGATCGACCTGCAGCAGTAACGCGTTAAAGCAACCCGCCGACGCAGGCCGCGTCGGCGGGTTTTTTATGGCCTGCAGAAACGGCGGGCAATAAAAAAGCCGACCCAAAAAATGGGTCGGCTTGATAACAATCCCGAAGGACTATTACTTGCGGCTAGCTTTTTCCAGCATGCGCAGAGCACGCTCGTTAGCTTCGTCAGCAGTCTGTTGTGCTTTTTGAGCAGCAGCCAGAGCTTCATCAGCTTTACGGTAAGCTTCGTCTGCACGAGCCTGGGAGCGAGCTGCTGCGTCTTCAGTAGCAGTCAGACGTGCTTCGGTTTCTTTCGATACGCTGCTGCAACCGGTAGCCAGAACTGCGGCCAGAGCCAGAGCAGAGAATTTCAGAACGTTGTTCATCGTGTTCCCCTTCAAGGACTTTCTATTAAGTAGCTGTCTCCTCAGAGTGAGGAAATAGCCGGCGTACATACTACCCATTACTTGTAGTAAGTAAACTGACGTAGAGCAAGAAGCAAAAAAAATTGTAGGCGTTGATTCTTTTTCGAGCAACTTTTAACTGCATTGTATAAAAAATATCCAGCTGCGAAGCCCGAACTGAGCGAGCCGCCAAAAAAAGTTCCCCACCTCAGCAGCTGTTTTTCAGTCTCGACTAAAGTCTGTCTAGATGGAATCGTCCACACTTTTGTTCGGGTTTTGCGCAGCGGCTCTCATATCTTTATCCATGTTGAGGTGACTTAAACAAAGGGCGCTCGTCTCAAGTCTCAATACCCGGCAATGTTCAGGCCTGACTCGGGAATATCCCGGTCGAGCCGACCCTGCGTTACCCCAGGCCATACCCGCCAGCCAGCATGACGAGCGTCCCTTGAGCATTTCTGCCAATGGTGCCTACTATTTGATACGTGCTCGGTTGCGCGAGATTGGTGTTGCTCTCTCGGTGTCCATTCAGGCACGGGGTGGCGTAGATGTTCCTTCGCCGGAAAAACATCGGTAAGGTAGGGGTCAGAATTAAAGACCCGCGAGGAGTAGTGATGAGCGAGGCGTTGTCCATCCACCATGACCAGGCTGGTCATCAGTTCGAGACCACTGTGGACGGTTATCGTGCCTACCTGACCTATATGGATCTGGGGAAACAGACCCTGGATATTTATCGTACCTTTGTGCCCAACGCGCTGCGTGGTCGCGGCATCGCGGCGGCGTTGACCGAGCAGGCACTGCAATACGCTGAGGAAATGGGCTACACGGTCATTCCATCGTGTTCCTATGTGGAGCGCTACATGGAGCGTCACCAGCGGCATGCTGCCAAGCTGTGAACAAAGCGAACGCATAAAAAAACGCCAGGTTTAAACCTGGCGTTTTTTTATGCGTGAAATGAAACGGCGATCAGCTGCGCTCGCGTTTCGGCAACACATCCTTGAGCTTGGCGTGCATGCTGCGCAAGGTGTTTTCGGTGGCGGTCCAGTCGATGCAGGCATCGGTGATCGACACGCCGTATTGCAGGTCGGCGAGGTCTTTCGGGATCGCCTGGCAACCCCAGTTCAGATGACTTTCGACCATCAGGCCGATGATCGACTGGTTGCCTTCGAGGATCTGATTGGCGACGTTCTCCATCACCAGCGGTTGCAGGGCCGGGTCCTTGTTGGAGTTGGCGTGGCTGCAATCGACCATGATGTTCGGCTTGATCTTCGCCTTGTTCAGCGCTTGCTCGCAGAGCGCGACGCTGACCGAATCGTAGTTCGGTTTGCCGTTACCGCCGCGCAACACCACATGACCGTAGGCGTTGCCCTTGGTGGTGACGATCGACACGCCACCTTCCTGGTTGATACCCAGGAAACGGTGTGGGCTGGAAACCGATTGCAAGGCGTTGATGGCTACCGTCAGGCCGCCATCGGTGCCGTTCTTGAAGCCGACAGCCGAGGACAGGCCGGAAGCCATTTCACGGTGAGTCTGGGATTCGGTGGTGCGTGCGCCGATCGCCGACCAGCTGATCAGGTCCTGCAAGTATTGCGGGGAGATCGGGTCGAGGGCTTCGGTCGCGGTCGGCAGGCCCATTTCGGCCAGGTCCAGCAGCAACTGACGACCGATGTGCAAGCCATCCTGGATCTTGAACGAGTCGTCCAGGTACGGGTCGTTGATCAAACCTTTCCAGCCGACGGTGGTGCGTGGCTTCTCGAAATACACGCGCATGACCAGATACAGGGTATCGGACACTTCGGCCGCGAGCACCTTCAGGCGCTCGGCGTATTCGTGGGCAGCCTTGATGTCATGGATCGAGCACGGCCCGATCACGACGAACAGGCGGTGGTCGGTGCCATCAAGAATGTTGCGAATGACTTCGCGACCCTTGGTGACGGTGCGCAGGGCAGCGTCGCTCAGAGGGATATCACGCTTGAGCTGATCGGGAGTGATCAGGGTTTCGTTGGAGGCGACGTTAAGGTCGTTGATCGGTAAATCAGCCATCGTTTACTCGTCAGGTCACGGGTGCCGGCCGCCAGCGAACCCGCGCGGCGGAGCACAGCAAATTTAAGCGCGTCGGGGGAGTCGAACCTTAGCGCGTTACACCGTGGCTCGACAATGGGCAGACACGGGTTTAGGGGGCATTCTTGCCCCCTGAACCCGCAGGCGGCTATGCAAATGCCTTGCGAACGGTATCGTGGGAGAACTCGTCGGCGTGTTGCTGGACCCATTCGAGCGCCAGGGCCTGAATATCCTGCAGGTCGTCGTGCGCGTCATGCTGGCGGCGGTAATGTTCGATCTGGCACACCTGTTCGCCCATCCTGGCACTGAACAGCATCTGTTCGTCAACAAAGGCGATGCCCACCAGATAGCCGCGTTTTCGTCGCAAACACCACGCCACATAACCCAGAAAACACAAGTCCGGGTTCAGGGTCGGCATGCGTATTTCCAGCGCCGTACCGTGGCGCCACGCGCGGTGGTAATTGCAAGCCATGCCGCCGAGGCTGATAGTGTGCAGCTGTTGCCGCGAAATACACTCGTGTTTGAACAACGTTAATTCAACGGGCACATCGTCAGGATGAGGAAGATAACGTCTCATGAACACGGACTCCCTGTGTCGGTCATCTGACATTGTTTCTCCCAGTATAGTGGTCGAATCGGAACTGACCGATTTAGACGCCGACCAACGGTTGTTGGCGATGAGCGGCATTTCCCTGGTGATTTTTACCAGCGTCGGTTGCGCCAGTTGCCGTTTTGCCCGTGAGCAATTGCCCAGGTTCGATCTGGCGGTCGATCGACTGTGCTGGATCGATGCTGGAAACAACGGCGGGGTGGTCGAGCGTTATGGGGTCTTTCATTTGCCGGCGCTGTTTGTGGTGCGCGACGGCGAGTTCTTTGGGGCGCTACAGTCGCGTCTGACCCGCACGGCGCTCAACGAGGCCGTGGGTCAGGCGTTGAGTCGACAAGCAGAGGAGTTGCCATGACAGACACAATGGCCAGGCCGACGATCGGCATTATCGGGACCGGCGCGATCGGTGGTTTCTACGGGCTGATGCTCGCGCGTGCCGGCTTCGATGTGCATTTCCTGTTGCGCAGTGAGTTTTCAGCGGTGGCCGAACGCGGCTTGCATCTTGATCATGCGTCGTTGGGCTCGCTGGTCCTGAACCCGGTCCAGGCCTATTCGTCAGCTGCCGACATGCCGCCGTGTGACTGGCTGCTGGTGGGCGCCAAGACCACCAGTAACGCGGACCTGGCACCAGCCATTATTCAAGCCGCGGCACCTGATGCCAAAGTGCTGTTGCTGCAAAATGGCCTGGACGTCGAAGACAGTCTGCGCGCGTTGCTCCCCGATTCGCTGCACCTGCTCGGCGGGCTCTGTCTGATCTGCGTTCATCGCGTCGGCCCTGGCGTCATCACTCATCAGGCGCTCGGTGCCGTGAACGTCGGCTACCACAGTGGCCCCGCCGCCGACGAACAGGCGCGCATGAATATCGTCGAAGAGGGTGCCGGGCTGTTTCGCACAGCCGGCATCGACGCCCAGGCCATGCCGAACCTGCATCAGGCGCGCTGGCAGAAACTGGTCTGGAATATTCCCTACAACGGTCTGTCGGTTCTGCTTGGGGCCAGCACCACGCCGTTGATGACGGACGCCGACAGCCGCGCGCTGATTCAGGCCTTGATGGCCGAAGTGGTTCAGGGGGCGAAGGCCTGTGGTCACGATATGCCGCCGGGTTACGCCGACTATCTGTTCATGATGACCGAGAAAATGCCCGACTATTGGCCGAGCATGTATCACGACTTCCTGCACAAGCGGCCGCTGGAACTGGACGCGATCTACACTCGACCACTGGCAGCGGCGAAGGCAGCGGGATGTGAGTTGCCGCGAATCGAGGCCTTGTATCGCAGCTTGAGTTTTATCGATCGACGTAATCACTGAGTCGGTCAACAGGAGAGGGAAGGGCATGGCCAATGGCATAGACGACAAACTGGTGCTGGCGATTTCTTCGCGAGCACTGTTCGACTTGAGCGAGAGTCACAAGGTTTATCTGTCGAGCGGCGTCGAGGCCTATCGGCAATACCAGATCGAACACGAAGACGAAATTCTCGAGCCCGGCGATGCATTCCCGTTGGTCGAAAAACTCCTGAACCTGAATGCCAGTCTCGGCCGTGCCCGGGTCGAGGTAATCCTGGTGTCGCGCAACAGCGCCGACACCGGACTGCGGGTTTTCAACTCGATTCATCACTATGGCCTGGCGATCTCGCGTGCGGCATTTGTCGGCGGGCGCAGTCCTTATCCGTACCTCAAGGCCTTTGGTTGCGACCTGTTTCTTTCGACCCATTCCGACGATGTGCGCAGTGCGCTGGATGCGGGTTTCGCCGCAGCGACTATTCTCTCGGGCGGTGCCAGTCGCGCCGCCAGTGATGAATTGCGCATTGCGTTCGACGGTGACGCGGTGCTGTTTTCCGATGAGTCGGAGCGGGTCTATCAGTCGGGAGGCCTGGCGGCGTTTCAGGCCAGCGAGCGTGAGGCGGCCCGCGAGCCTTTGCGTGGCGGGCCGTTCAAAGGCTTCCTCGCGGCGCTCAATCTGTTGCAGCGTGAGTTCCCCGATGATGCCTGTCCGATCCGCACCGCGCTGGTGACCGCGCGATCGGCGCCGGCCCATGAACGGGTGATCCGCACCTTGCGCGAATGGGACATTCGTCTGGACGAATCGCTGTTTCTTGGCGGCCTGACCAAATCGGCTTTTCTCGAAGCCTTTGCCGCCGACGTATTTTTCGACGATCAGGCCGGCCATTGCGAGCTGGCCCGCGAAGTGGTCGCCACCGGTCATGTGCCCCATGGCATCAGTAACGAGCCGTCGATTTAAAGCGCTGCGGTTCAATGCGTTGCGCCGAACGCCGCTCTCGCCACGGCGCTGCTAAGCTGAATCAATCTCCGCCATGTTGGCATTAAAGGAGGTCACTATGATTCATTCGATGCTGTATGCCACCGACCTCGGTCTGTATGCACCTTTTGTGATGCAGCATGCGTTGGCACTGGCTCGAACATTCAATGCCGACTTGTATGTGGTGCACGCGGTTGAGCCGATGGGGTTGTTCGCCGAATCGGTGCTTCAGAGTTACCTCGATGAGCAGGCCCTGAACGAGTTTCACAGTCAGGGTCTGAATACGGTGATTGCCAATATCGAGCAGCGGGTGCTCGACAGCTTTCGCGAAGAACTGGGGGATGAGGGGGAGCAGGACCTGGAACGGATTCGGGCAGTGCGGGTGCTGCAGGGCGATCCGGCGCAGGTGATTCTCGACCAGGCGCAGAAACTCTCCGTCGATTTGCTGATCGTAGGGAGTCACAGTCATGGCGCTGGCGCGGATACGCCATTGGGCCGAACCGCTGCGCGCGTGTTGCAACTGGCCAGAGTACCGGTCTATCTGGTGCCGCTGATGGAACGTCGCCGCAAAGGGGATCGCTAGGACACGAATAATGGCGTTTTGATAAAAAAGTTCTAGATTTATTACTCAAACCATTAATATAGTTATATACCGTCGCTGATGCCCGTGGCGTCTACCTGCTTTGAGGGATTCATATGAAGCTTCAACAATTGCGCTACATCTGGGAAGTGGCGCACCACGACCTCAACGTCTCTGCTACAGCCCAAAGCCTCTACACCTCGCAACCGGGCATCAGCAAACAGATCCGTCTGCTGGAAGACGAATTGGGGGTCGAGGTTTTCGCCCGCAGCGGTAAGCACCTGACCCGGGTGACCCCGGCCGGCGAGCGCATCATCACCACCGCTGGTGAGATCCTGCGCAAAGTTGAAAGCATCAAGCAGATCGCCCAGGAATTCTCCAACGAGAAAAAAGGCACCCTGTCGATCGCCACCACGCACACCCAGGCGCGTTATGCATTGCCACCGGTGATCAGCAATTTCATCAAGCAATACCCGGACGTTGCCCTGCACATGCACCAGGGTTCGCCGATGCAGATCGCCGAGATGGCCGCTGACGGCACCGTCGACTTCGCCATCGCCACTGAAGCGCTGGAGCTGTTCGGTGACCTGG
Organism: Pseudomonas wuhanensis; assembly: GCF_030687395.1. Lineage (GTDB taxonomy): Bacteria > Pseudomonadota > Gammaproteobacteria > Pseudomonadales > Pseudomonadaceae > Aquipseudomonas > Aquipseudomonas wuhanensis. The sequence continues at coordinate 1,923,391 of NZ_CP117430.1, forward strand.
TGATGATGCCGTGCTATCGCTGGAACCGCTGCGTGGTCGTGCCTCAGGGCCACCCGCTGACCAAGCTGTCGAAGCTGACCCTCGAAGCTTTGGCCGAATACCCGATCGTGACGTACGTGTTCGGTTTCACCGGCCGCTCGAAACTCGACGAAGCCTTCAGCCATCGCGGCCTGACACCCAAAGTGGTGTTCACCGCCGCCGACGCCGACGTGATCAAGACTTACGTTCGTCTGGGCCTGGGCGTGGGCATCGTGGCGAAAATGGCGGTCGACACCAAGCTCGATAGCGACCTGGTGGTGCTTGATGCCAGCGAGTTGTTCGAGTCCAGCATTACCAAAATCGGTTTCCGTCGCGGCACCTTCCTGCGTGGCTTCATGTGCGACTTCATCGAGAAATTCGCGCCGCACCTGACCCGCGAAGTGATGGCCAAGGCCATTCAGTGCCACAACAAACAGGAATTGGAAGAGCTGTTCGACGGCGTCGAACTGCCGGTCCATTAAGCGTCAACAGACTCTAGACCACCTCGGTGACAGCAAACTGTTGCCGAGCGCCGGCCACCAGAATCTCCACTTCATCCCCTTCGAACTTGCCCAGCAGGCTTTTGCCCAGTGGTGAGCGAGGGGTGATGACAGTAATCAATTGCCCCACCAGATCAACCTTCAACCCGGCCGCGTCGGGGGCCAGGAACAGCCATTGTTCGCGACCTTTTTCGTCTTCAAGGCCGAGCAGGGCGCCGACTTCGATGCCGCGCCGCTCGTCATAAGGCCGCAGGGTCAGGTTCTGGCAAAGGCTCAATGACAGCTTGATTTCCTCCACCCGCCTGGCCTGTCCGGCCGCCAGATAAGACGCCTCCAGCCCCAGGGTGTCGTACTTGTTTTCGGCTATGTTTTCTTCGTGGGTCGCGGTTTCGTAAGCGGTTTGCGCGGCACGCTCGGCGATGTCGAGATCGATCCGCAGCTTGTCGATAATCAGTTGGTGGACGGTCGGCTTGTGCATGGAGAGCTTCATGATCAATCGCAGAATTGCAGGACATTGGCGCGGCTTTTTTCGCTCGGTGCCGTTTGATTCTGCTGCAGCCAGAACTGGCATTTTGGATTGGACAGATTGTGTTTGCTGCTTCTGGCCTGTTCCACCATTTGCTGCTGTTCATTCCTGCGCAGGTGGTCCTCGTACTGTTCGAACATCGGGTTCTGTGGGGCAGGTTGCTCAATCACCGGTGGCCTGGTCAGTTGTTCCACCGCCTGGGCCAAGGGCGCCAATTGCTCGTTGAACAACAGGCGCCAGGCGAGCCAGCAAGTCAGTGCGATCGCGATGAATCCCAGCCACAAACCGAGGGCAATGCTGCCGGTCAGTTGCAGCGCATTGAACTGGATCGGCAAGGGACGGCGCGGGTTGGGACGGTAGGGCATTACTGCCTCCTGGCGGATGGTCGCGGGCAAGTGGCGATTGTCGCATGAAGATTAATCGCCGTCGGCTCTTCTGCACGGGGTAATTTATGCGGACAATCGGCGCCTTTGCCAACGGGAGCCTGGAATGCCTGAAATGAAAACCCGCTGGGATATTTTTTGCACCGTGGTCGACAACTTCGGCGACATCGGTGTGACCTGGCGTCTGGCTCGACAACTGGTGGCTGAACATTCAGTGGCGGTGCGATTGTGGGTCGACGACCTGCGAGCCTTTGAGCGTTTGTGTCCGCAGATCGATATCAACGCTGCGCAGCAATGGCGGCAGGGCGTCGAGGTGCGACAGTGGTCGGCCGACTGGCAGCCCACCGAAGCCGCTGATGTCGTCATCGCCGCATTCGCCTGCCAGTTGCCGAGTGCCTATATGGAGGCCATGGCCGAACGGGAAAAACCGCCGCTGTGGATGAACCTCGATTATCTGAGTGCCGAAGACTGGGTCGTCGGCTGCCACGGCTTGCCGTCGGTGAAGTACAAGAACGTGCAAAAGTTCTTTTTCTTCCCGGGGTTCCGCAAGGGCACCGGTGGCTTGCTGCGTGAAAGCGGATTGCTGGAGCGGCGTCGGCAGTTTCAGCAAAGTCCGCAAGCTCAGCAAGAATTCCTGCAAGGCCTGGGGGTTGATCGCGCACCGAATGCACAACTGATCTCGCTGTTTGCCTACGAAAATACCGGGCTGGCCAGTTGGCTGGACACGATGGCGCTCGACTCGACGCCCACGCATCTGCTGGTACCCGAAGGCCGGATTCTCGGCGACGTCGAACGCTGGCTCGGGGTGGATGGGCTGAAGGCCGGGACGGTGCATGTGCGCGATGCCTTGACCGTGCAAGTGCTGCCATTCGTCCGACAGGATCAATATGACCCGCTGCTGTGGAGTTGCGATTTCAATGCCGTGCGCGGCGAAGACTCTTTTGTCCGCGCCCAATGGGCAGGTCGTCCGTTGCTCTGGCACATCTATCGGCAGGACGAAGACATCCATCTGGACAAGCTCGACGCCTTCCTGACCCTGTACACCCAAGGCCTGTCCAAGCCGGCTGGCGAGGCGATCAGTGGTCTATGGCGGGCATGGAATGCAGGTGAGACAATGACTGATCACTGGAAATCAACCCGCAAACATTGGCCTGAACTGGAAAAACATGCCGAGACATGGTGTCTGGAACAAGCCTTGCAGGCAGATCTTACCGCAGCGCTGGTACAGTTTTACCTAAATTGGATATGATACGCGGCCTAGATTTTTGTAAATCCCATCCAAATTCGGATATTCGCAATGAAAACTGGTAAAGAACTGAAACCCGGGATGGTGATCCGTCTCGAAAACGATCCTTGGCTGGTTCAGAAAGCTGAATTCACCAAGTCGGGTCGTAACAGCGCGATCATGAAGACCAAGCTGAAGAACCTGCTGACCGGTTACAAGACCGAGATCGTTTACAGCGCCGACGACAAGCTGGACGACGTGATCCTCGACCGTAAAGAAGCGACCCTGTCCTTCATCAGCGGCGACTCCTACACGTTCATGGACACCACTGACTACACCATGTACGAGCTGAACGCTGAAGACATCGAAGCCGTTCTGCCTTTCGTTGAAGAAGGCATGACCGATGTTTGCGAAGCGATCTTCTTCGAAGAACGTCTGGTTTCCGTAGAACTGCCGACCACTATCGTGCGTCAGGTTGACTACACCGAAGGTTCCGCTCGCGGTGACACTTCCGGCAAGGTGATGAAGCCTGCCAAACTGAAGAACGGTACCGAGCTGTCGGTTGCTGACTTCATCGAAATCGGCGACATGATCGAGATCGATACCCGCGAAGGCGGTTCCTACAAAGGCCGTGCTAAATAAGCACTGCTTGAGGAATGAAAAAGCCCGACCATTGAGTCGGGCTTTTTTGTGGCCTCATTCCTGTAGGAGCGAGGCTTGCCCGCGAAAGCGATTTATCATTCAACATTGATGTCGACTGACACTACGTCTTCGCGGGCAAGCCTCGCTCCTTGTATGTTGGCCGAACACCCGGCGAGAGCAGCTAAGCTCCTCGGTGTTGTCTCAAAGATGTGTTTCTGGGGGAGGCCGATCGCTCCTGAAGGCAGGATTTGCTCCTGACCTTGTCTGTAGAGAGGCCCCCCCGCCTCATTGCCCACCACGAAGAGTATCGAGAAGCCGACAAGTCGGACTTCGCATTACAAGGTTGCAGTGGCATGAAGTTCGAGGTCGGGGGAACCAGGAGCCATCTTCACCCAGTTTCCTTGGAGTGGAAAGCATGAGTGTACACGTCGGATTGGATGTTGGTTCTCGCACCACAGCAATGGGATGGCGTGACAAAGGCCGTGCAGCTGGCTCGTGGGATATCGCTCAAACGCCCAAGGGGCGCAAGGCTGCCGTGAAAAAGCTGATAGCACTCAAACCGCTTTCTGTGGTCATGGAAGCCACCGGGATTTATTACCTGGATCTGGCCCTGGAGTTAAGCACTGCAGGCTTGCCGGTTTCTGTGATCAACCCGAAAAGCTCCCGCAATTTTGCAAGACTGATGCTTCAACACAGTAAAACGGACGCCATCGACGCCCAGTTGCTAGCGGAGTACGGCGAACGCATGACGCCTCGCTTGTGGACTCCTCCAAGCCCCGCCCAGCTTGAGTTGCGTGCCATTGGCCGGCATATCAACCGTCTGACCTGCCACTGCACCCGAGCGAAGAATGAGCTGCATGCCCTTCAAGCGACCGAAACAACTTCAGCGATGCTGATTGAGGATGAGGAAGAAGCTATTGCGATGTTCGGCAGGCGCATCGAACGGTTTAGGCGAGCCGGGCGAGACATCATCGCTAGCTGTCCAATTTTGCAGGAGCAGTTTGATCACATGGTGGCTGCACCCGGAATGGGTGAGGTCTCGACATTTGCAGTGCTGGCTGAACTGACGACCCTGCCAGTGACACTCAAATCCCCGCAGATCAGTCGTTATGCAGGGCTGGACGTGCGACTGACCCAGTCTGGAACGAGCATCGACAAACCCGGGCGCCTGAGCAAGGGTGGCAACGCCTACCTGCGCTCGGCGATGTTCATGCCTGCCATGTCAGCGATCCGTTGCGATCCTTATGTGAAGGCTTTTTACGACGTGCTAGTCGGTCGTGGAAAACGAAAAATGCAGGCCATCTGCGCGGTTATGCGCAAATACCTGACAGGCTTGTGGGCCTGCATACGTGCTGGAGAGGATTTCGATACGGCCAAGCTTTTCAGCGAAAAACATCTGCTAAAAGCTTGACCGTGAACAGAGTATCTACAAGGGGTGTGTTATTTCTTCAGGTGTTGCTTGAGCTCTTCGGACGCCTGCAACATCGCCGAGCGCACCGCGGGCACCTGGCTCACTACGTTAAGCAAACCATAGTCGTGGATCATGCCGTTGTAGCGCACCGCCGTGACCGGCACACCGGCCTCGTCGAGTTTGCGCGCGTACGCTTCACCTTCATCGCGCAGTACATCGGCGCTCGCCGTCTGCACCAGGGCAGGTGGCAAGCCCTTGAGTTGCGCAGTGGTTGCCCGCAGCGGTGAGGCGTAGATCTCGTTACGCTGTTTGGCGTCGGTGGTGTAGTTGTCCCAGAACCACTTCATCATGTTTTTGGTGAGGAAGTGCCCCTCGGCGAACTGGTTATAGGACGCCGTCTCGAAGCTGGCGTCAGTCACCGGCCACAACAGCACCTGGAATCTGATCGCCGGCGTGCCTTTGTCTTTGGCCATCAGTGCAACCACGGCCGCCATATTGCCACCGACGCTGTTGCCGGCCACGGCCAGTCGTTTGCCGTCGACGTTGATCTCTTTACCGTGCTCGGCCACCCACTTTGTCGCGGCGTAGGCCTGGTTGATCGCCACCGGGTAATGCGCTTCCGGCGACGGGGTGTAATTGACGAACACCGCCGCCGCGCCCGAACCCGTTACCAGGTCCCGAACCAATCTTTCGTGGGTCGGGAAGTCCCCCAGTACCCAGCCACCGCCGTGGAAGAACATGAACACCGGCAGCTCGCCTTTGACCCCGGCCGGCCGAACGATGGTCAGGCTGATCGGTTGGCCGTCGACCTGGATGGTCTTCTCGCTGACATCGGCTTTTGGCAACGTCAGTTTCACCCCGGCCTGTGCACCCACCAACACCGCGCGGGCATCGGCAGGGGTGAGCTGCTCGATCGGTTTACCGGTGCCGGCATTCAGCACGTCAAGGAACGCCTGGGTGTTGTGTTCAACCCCATTGCCTGCGAATGCACTGTTGATGGACAGAGCGAGAAGAGTACCGGTCAAGACTTTGCTGAAAGTGTTCATATCCATTTCCTGTTCGACCTTGGAGTCAGCGGTTAGACGGTGACGTGCAGGCGCACATCGACGTTGCCACGGGTGGCGTTGGAGTACGGGCAGACTTGGTGGGCGGCTTCTACCAGGCTTTGTGCATCGGCTTGTTCAAGACCCGGCAAGCTGATGTGCAGGTCGATGTCCAGACCGAAACCGCCAGGGATCTGGCCGATGCCGACGTGGGCGGTGATCGACGCGTTGTCCGGGATTTTGCGTTTGGTCTGGCTGGCGACGAATTTCAGTGCGCCGATGAAGCAGGCGGAGTAGCCAGCTGCAAACAGTTGTTCTGGGTTGGTTGCTGCGCCGCCGGCACCACCGAGTTCTTTCGGGGTAGCGAGTTTGACGTCCAGGACGTTGTCGCTGGAGATCGCACGACCGTCACGGCCGCCGGTGGAGGTTGCGATTGCGGTGTAGAGAGTTTGCATGGTGTGAGCCTCGTTCGGGTTTCGATGTTTTGCGCTAAATGTTTGCGCGCTAAGTAAGTGCGAGGTAAATGTAGCTCGCAAATATTTAGTGCGCAATATAAATTTTCGAAAAAATTTATTTAAAGTCGTAGTCCAGCAATTCGATTGGGGAGGAGAGGCTTGAGATAGAGGCTTTCGTGCGGGATTTTTGCGAGGTGAAATTTTTTGCGACGGGAGAGGACGCCTTCGCGGGCAAGCCTCGCTCCTACGGTTTTTGTGTCGTTTACAAATTTATCGACCGAGAACCTGTGGAGCGAGGCTTGCCCGCGAAGAACGATAATGCGGTCTAAAGGCTATCTTGCAGATGACTACGCAGCGCTTGAAGATCTGCTTGCAGCTTCTTCAACTGTTCCAGCGTTTGTCCGCTGGCACCGAGGATGCACTGGGGAATACCCCGCGCCTTGTCTCGCAATGCACGGCCTTGCTCGGTCAGTTCGACAATCACTACTCGCTCGTCTTCACGGCTGCGGGTGCGGCTCAACAGGCCTTCGGCCTCCAGACGCTTGAGCAGCGGGGTGAGGGAGCCGGGATCGGTCAGCAGTTTTGTGCTGATTTCGCCGACCGTCAGCCCATCCTTTTCCCACAACACCATCATCGCCAAGTACTGCGGATAGGTCAGGCCCAGCGCTTGTAGCAGCGGCTTGTAGACCTTGGTCATCAGCAGCGAGGTGGAATGCAGGGCGAAGCAGACCTGATTATCCAGCAGCAGGTCGTCGCAGTTGTCCGGGTTGTTGCGCTCGGTGTTCATTTCAAAGCCTTGATCAGTGATCGTCATAAATCTAGCGGGCGAATCTTTAATGCGCCAGATAATTCTGGACTAGTGGCGGTCCAGGTTGGTTTGCAGCGCCAGATCCCACGGCGGGATGGGACTGAAACGGGTCTTCAGGTATTCCAGCAACAAGCGGCTGCGCGAACTGGGTTGCTGCTCCAGGCGCAACGCATAAATGCCGGTGCTTTCCGGTTTTGGCAGACCGTTTTCGCAGAACAGCGGCTGCAGTTCGCCGCGTAATAAATATTCGCTGGCCAGCCAGGTCGGTAAATGCGCGATGCCCAACCCGGCCAGTGCACCACAGACCAGTGCCTCGGCATTATTGGCGCTCATGCGGATTCGCGCTGGCCGGTGCAGGTGCATCTGCCCATCTCGTTCAAAGCGCCAGGCGAACGGCGGCGCCAGGCCTTCCCAATCAAGACCATCGTGTTCAGTCAGCTGCGCAGGGTCAGTCGGCACGCCACGGCGTTGCAGGTAATCCGGGCTGGCGCAGGCGATGCGCACCATGCTCGCCAGCGGCGTGGCCACCAACCGGGTGTCGGCCATTTGCCCTGCACGCAACACCAGATCGACTTTGCCCAGGTTCGAGCCCTGCATGTCGACAAAGCTGTCGATCAGGTGTAATTGCACGTCGAGACCGGGGTAAAGCGTCAGGAAATCGGCAATCACCGGCGCCAGGTGTCGGCGTCCGAACGCTGCCGGCGCATCCACCCGAATCAAACCTTCCGGCGCACTGCTCAGGGACACCGCTTCCGCACGGGCCAGACGCAGTTCAGCGACGATCCGCCGCGCACGCTCGGCAAAAGCCAGACCAGCCGGGGTCGCGCGCACGGCATGGGTGCTGCGAATGAACAACTGGCTGCCGACGGCGCTTTCGAGGCTGTCGATGCGCCGCGCCACGGCCGAAGGCGTCAATGGATGGCGTCGGGACGCGGCGGAAAAACTGCCGCTTTCCAGCACATCGAGAAACAGGCCAAGTTGTTCGGTCAATTGATTGGGGTTCATGGTTCGTCGGCGCTTGTGCGAAGTTGGCACAGCCATTGTGCGTTGCTGTGCGTTTCCCCGCCAGAGCCGACTGCGTAGGATGAACACCCTCACAAAAGGAAATTGCCTGTGATTGAGTTCATGTTGTATCTGGTTTTTGGCGCGGCCTTGGGAACCCTCGGCGGCCTGTTCGGCATTGGTGGCGGGTTGGTCGCGATCCCGCTGCTGGGCGTGTGGTTCGGTCTTGATCAGCAGATTGCCCAAGGCACGGCGCTGGTGATGGTGGTGCCGAACGTGATGCTGGCACTGTGGCGCTATCACCAGCGCAATCGCATCGAATTGCATCATGCGCTGCCACTGGCCTCGATGGGGTTCTGCTTTGCCTGGATCGGTTCGATCTGGGCGGTGGGTATCGATGCACAAACCATGCGCTTGGGCTTCGTCGCTTTCCTGATCGCGCTGTCGGCCTACAACCTGATGCGAATGTTCACCACCAACGCACCGGCCTCTTCGCAGATGCGCTATTCCTGGCCGTGGCTGGGTGTGCTCGGAGCGGCTTCCGGGACCATGGGCGGACTATTTGGAGTGGGCGGGGCGGTGGTGGCAACGCCGGTGTTGACCAGCCTGTTCGGCACCACTCAAGTGGTTGCCCAGGGGTTGGCGCTGGCGCTGGCGTTGCCGAGTACGGGCGTCACCCTGGCGACTTATGCAGTGCACGATCAGGTGCATTGGGCGATCGGTGTGCCGTTGGCGGTCGGAGGATTGATGAGCATCAGTTGGGGCGTGAGAATTGCCCACGCATTGCCGGAGCGACTCCTGCGTGGGCTGTTCTGTGGTTTTCTGGTGGTCTGTGCGGTGATGCTCGCGTTTAAAGTTTGAAACCTTCGACGATGTGCTCGGCCAGGCATTCGGTGATCGGCGAAGGGTTGTTCAGGTTGCGGATCAGCATGATGCTGGCTTCCGGCAGCAGCGGCAGGTCTTCGTTGGCGCCAAGGATGCGCATGTCCGGTGTGATCAGGCTTTCCAGCTGCGCGGTGATCGCAAGCCCCGCGCTGACCACGGCCATCAACGCCGACAGGCTGGAGCTGTTGTAGGCAATGCGGTAGTCGCGGCCCATGGCATCCAGGGCATTGCATGCCCAGAGGCGGCAGAAACAATCACTGTTGAACATCGCCAGCGGCAGCGGCGTTTGCTCATGGGCGCTGAAGCATTGGGCTTCGGCCCAGACAAAACGCTCCTTGCGCAGCAGTTGACCAATCTCGTTACCCGGCTCGCGGGTGACGATGGACAGGTCCAGGTCCTGGCGCTGCAACAGTTGCCGGGTCGATTCGCAGTGAACCTCGATCTGGATCAGCGGGTAGAACTGCGCAAAGCGCGACAGGATGCCCGGCAGAAAGCGCATGACGTAATCATCGGGCGTGCCAATGCGCACGGTACCGACCATATGTGGCTCACGCAGGGTATTGAAGACTTCGCTGTGGAGTTTGAGGATGCGCCGCGCATAGCCCAGCAATACCTGGCCTTCGGCGGTCAGTTTGACCTGGCGCCCGTCGCGTTCGAACAGCTGGCGCTGCAGCACGTCTTCTTCCAGGCGTTTCATCTGCATGCTCACCGCCGACTGGGTGCGGTTGACCATTTCACCGGCGCGGGTGAAACCGCCCTGATCGGCGATCGCGACGAAGGTGCGCAATACATCGGTGTCGATACTGGGGTAGGCGGACATTCATCAATCTCCGAGATGTATGCCATCAGAAACATTCGTTGGATTGATCTTAGCGCTGACGCGAGACTTGGGCCATCCCTAAAGGAGGGCTACACGATGAAAGGTCACAACGAGCATGTAACGGAACAAAAATTTTCAATCCATGCGGTATCCGATTTGCTGCACAAGTTTAGTCGCTGGTACGAACTTCACCGTGAACGTGAAATGTTGGCGAGCTTGAGCGACGAAGCATTGAAGGATATCGGCGTGAGCCGTGCGGATGTGGAGCATGAGACGGTAAGACCGTTCTGGGATGATCCGATGCATAAATGATGATGCCATCGCTACACAAACCCCTTCCGGGTGAGGTAGGTTGCGAGCAGACAAGGAGATGCTCATGCCCGCCACACTGTCCTTTTCCCTCAAACAGGCTCGGCGTCTGGCGCTGGCTGCCCAAGGGTTCAACGGGCGCCAGCCGCCAGCGGCGATCAAAGCGGTTCAGCTAAACCGGCTGATCGAGCGCCTGGGCATTCTGCAGATCGATTCGGTCAATGCGTTGGTGCGTTCGCACTATCTTCCCTTGTTTTCCCGTCTTGGCAATTACTCATCCGACTTGCTTGATCAGGCTGCCTGGAGTCAGGGCCGTCGACGCACGTTGTTCGAGTACTGGGGTCATGAAGCGTCTTTGTTGCCCTTGTCGATGTACCCCTTGATGCGTTGGCGAATGCAGCGCGCGACCCGCGGCGAAGACATCTATCAGCAACTGGCGCGCTTCGGTCGTGAGCAGCAAGACACGATTCGCCGCGTGTTGGCGTCGGTTCAGGAGCTCGGTGCGCTGGGTGCGGGCAGCTTGTCGACCCGCCAGGAGCGGGCGGGGCCATGGTGGGACTGGAGCGAGGAAAAGCACGCGCTGGAATGGTTGTTCGCTGCTGGTGAAGTGACCGTGGCCGGGCGGCGCGGGTTCGAACGGCTTTATGATTTGCCGGAGCGGGTGATTCCTTCGGCCATTCTTCAGCAGCCTTTGCTTAGCGAGGCTGAGGCTCAGCGCGGGCTATTACTGCATGCCGCCAATGCGTTGGGCGTGGCGACGGAAAAGGACCTGCGGGATTATTTTCGCTTGAGCCCGGCAGACAGCCGGCCGCGGCTAGCGGAGCTGGTCGAGGAGGGCGATCTGCTGGTATGTGAGGTTGAAGGCTGGCGGCAACCAGCCTATTGCCTGGCAGAGCCGAAAGTACCGCGCAAGGTCAAGGCCAGTGCGCTGCTTTCACCGTTTGATTCGCTGATTTGGGAACGCAGCCGTACCGAGCGATTGTTCGATTTCCGTTATCGGCTGGAGATTTATACGCCACAGCATAAGCGCGTCTACGGCTATTACGTATTGCCGTTTTTGCACAATGAGCGGGTTGCCGCGCGGGTCGACTTGCGGGCCGAGCGGGCATTGGGCCGGTTGGCGGTGCATGCCGTGCATGAGGAAGAGCCGGGGCTGGATGAGGTGGGGATGCTGGCGTTGGCGGTCAATCTGCGGCAGATGGCGGATTGGTTGGGGCTGGCGCAGATTCAATTGAATTGCCCGCGGGCGAGTGCGGCGCGGTTGCGGGTGGCATTGGCACAGCTTGATGGTGATTGAGCTGACGCCATCGCGGGCAAGCCCGCTCCCACAGGGTTAGCGCTGAACCTGTGGGAGCGGGCTTGCCCGCGATGGCGGCCTGTCAGGTAATAAAAAACCTACTGATTCACCGCCGAACCTGCTTCAGGGTTTCAGCAATCAAAAACGCCAATTCCAGCGACTGATCGGCATTCATCCGTGGGTCGCAGTGGGTGTGGTAACGATCCGACAACCCATCCTCGGTAATCGGCCGTGCGCCGCCGATGCATTCGGTGACGTTCTGCCCGGTCATTTCGATGTGGATGCCGCCGGCATAACTGCCTTCCGCCTCGTGAACCTGGAAGAACTGTTTCACCTCGCCAAGGATTTGCGCGAAGTCGCGGGTCTTGTAGCCGCTGCTGGCCTTGATGGTGTTGCCGTGCATCGGGTCGGAGCTCCAAAGCACCTGCTTGCCCTCGCGCTGCACCGCGCGGATCAGCTGCGGCAGGTGATCGCCGACCTTGTTCGCGCCCATCCGCGCAATCAGGTTCAGGCGACCCGGATCGTTGTCCGGGTTAAGCACATCGATCAGGCGAATCAGGTCTTCAGGGGTCATGCTCGGGCCGACCTTCACGCCGATCGGGTTGTGCACCCCGCGCAGGAATTCGACATGCGCACCGTCCAGTTGACGGGTACGGTCGCCGATCCACAGCATGTGGGCCGAGCAGTCGTAGTAGTCGTTGGTCAGGCTGTCGCGACGCACGAAGGCTTCTTCGTAGTTCAACAGCAGCGCTTCGTGGGCGGTGAAGAAACTTGTTTCGCGCAGTTGCGGCGAGCTGTCCATGCCGCAGGCGCGCATGAAGGCCAGGGTTTCATCGATGCGATCAGCCAGGTGGCTGTACTTCTCGGCCAGCGCCGAGTTGGCGATGAAATCCAGGTTCCACTTGTGCACCTGATGCAGGTCGGCAAAGCCGCCCTGGGCAAAGGCGCGCAGCAGGTTCAGGGTTGCAGTGGACTGGTGGTAAGACTGCAGCAAGCGATCCGGATCCGGTACACGGCTTTTTTCGTCGAAACCGATGCCGTTGACGATATCGCCACGGTAGGCCGGCAGTGTCACGCCGTTGATGGTTTCATCGTTGGCCGAACGGGGTTTGGCGAACTGGCCGGCCATGCGTCCGACTTTGACCACCGGGCAGCCGGCGGCGAAGGTCATGACGATCGCCATTTGCAGCAACACTTTAAACGTGTCGCGAATTTTCGCGGCGGAGAATTCGGCGAAGCTTTCGGCGCAGTCACCGCCCTGCAACAGAAACGCCCGGCCCTGGGTGACTTCGGCAAACTGACGGCGCAACTCCCGGGCTTCACCGGCAAACACCAGCGGCGGATAGCTCGCCAGGGTTTGCTCGACGTGCAGCAAATGCGCCGCGTCGGGGTATTGAGGTTGTTGCTGGATCGGCAGGGCGCGCCAGCTGTCAGGGCTCCAGGGTTGGCTCATTGCAGTCTCTAGTGTTTTACGCTCGGACGGTTATGTTATCAGCAATTAGTGCGTGACCTGTTCCCGTCGCTTCGCGGACAATCGCGCCTTTGCCGCTTTCTGTTGCGGTTTATCGCGTTGCCGGGGCCGGTGACGATCGGGAGACGAAATGACTGAGGAGCGCGTCGAGCATCTGCTCGCCGAGGTACAGGACGAGTTCGGCGTGATTCGCGTGCTGGAAGTGGCCGATTACCGTTTTCTGGAGTTCGGTGATGCCATCGAACAGAGTTGCGTGTTCACCGCTGACCCGAGCTGGCTCGAGTACGATTACACCCGGGCGATGCTGATTGGCGCGCTGTGCCACGAACAGCCAGAGAGTGCGCTGTTTCTCGGGCTCGGAGCCGGCACTCTGACCCAGGCTTGCCTCAAGTTCCTGCCGCTGGAAGACGTCGAAGCCATCGAGCTGCGCCCGGATGTACCGCGCCTGGCCATCGAATACCTCGGGCTGGATGATGATCCGCGGTTGTACATCCGCGTTGGCGATGCCCTGGAATTGCTCGATACGGCTGAACCGGCCGATCTGATTTTCGTCGACCTCTATACCGATGTCGGGCCGGGTGTCGGGCATCTGGCCTGGGGTTTTCTGGAAAACTGTCAGAAGCGGTTGAATCCGGGTGGCTGGCTGGTGATCAACCAGTGGGCCACCGACGATGGTCGACCGTTGGGGGCGGCGTTGTTGCGCGGTCTCTATCACCGGCATTACTGGGAGCTGCCGGTGAAGGAGGGCAACGTGATTCTGATCGTGCCATCTGAGCTGGATCAGGAACTGGATATGGATGGGCTGATCGCGCGCGCTGAAGGCCTGGCGCCGCGATTGGGGTATTCGTTGCAGTCGTTGATCAAGGCGATTCGGCCGGCGACATAGATTGTTGTTGTCCTTTAGGGCCTCTTCGCGGGCAAGCCCGCTCCCACAGGTCCGTGAGCGACGCAAATCACTGTGGGAGCGGGCTTGCCCGCGATGAGGTCCTCACAGTCAACACATGCCTCAAACCCCTTTGAAAACACCCGGCCGCTTCTCGATCATCGACCGCACACCCTCCTTGGCATCCTCGCTATTCAGCAATTTTTTCACCTGCGCCGGCAAAGCCTGAGCTGCTGCCATTTCACCCTCATAGCGCGCCTGTCGGGCAGACATCAACGTCGCCTGAACACCCAGCGGTGCCTGCCGGGCAATCCGCTCCGCCAGTTCAATTGCCCGTGGCAACAAGTCCTCGCTGGCCATGACCTCCTGCACCAACCCCAGATGCAAGGCGTCATGAGCGTCGAATTCATCGCCGGTGAGCAGCCAGCGCATGGCATTGCCCCAGCCGGCGACCTGATGCAGGCGCAAAGTGGCGCCGCCGAACGGGAAGATCCCGCGCTGCACTTCCTTCTGGGCAAAACGGGTATTGCTGGCGCACAGGTTAATGTCGGCGGCCAGCATCAACTCGATGCCAACGGTCAGGCAGTAGCCTTGAGCCGCGACTATCACCGGTTTGCTGACCCGGGGGCCTGCGAGCACGCCCCATGGGTCGCAGCCGCCGGGCGGTGCCTGCCAGCCTTCGGCCAGAGCCGCGCCGGCGCTGACCAGATCGAGCCCAGCGGTGAAATGCTCGCCATGGCCGAACACCACCGCGACCCGCGCCTCGCTGTCGGCCTCGAACTCGCCATAGGCCAGACTGAGTTCGTTGAGCAGGTCGAGGTCGAAGGCATTGCGTTTGGCCACCCTATCCAGGCCGATCATCAGGATATGACCGTGTCGTTCACGGGTTACACGACTGGTGCCGGGCTGATTCATAGGACATTTCCTCGGGTGGGGAAGGGGGCGTCAGACCGAAGGTCTGCGTCACAAGAGTGAACCGTTTTAGCGCCATCGTCAGCAGGGCCGGGCCTTTGCAAAATAGACCGTCGCACAATTATCCGCAAAGCCCGTGACACAACGGTATACGCCGGTTTTTTCCGATAAAAAAAGCTCCCTTTTCGGGCGAATTCCGGTATAGTGCGCGCCGGCCTTTAACCGGGCCGCGTTTAGGTAGCGCAATTCCCCGAAGCCAGCTTCGGCTGCACGTCCGCACAGCGGACTCTTCCTTGACGAATCTTTTTCATTCATTCGTTTTCGCAAATCCCCGCCGACAAAGCAGCCAGGGCGACTCTTGAGTCTTACACGGCATGCGCAGCTTTGGAGCATGGGTCTTTGCGGATGCACTTAGAGGCAGACCCATGACCCAGGAAACCGGCGGCTTCGCCGCTTTTAATCTTAATCCGAATATTCTTGCAGCCGTCATTGCGACCGGCTACGAAGAACCTTCGGCTATTCAGCAGCAATCGATCCCGATCATCATGGCCGGTCACGACATGATTGGTCAGGCGCAAACCGGTACGGGTAAAACCGCCGCGTTCGCCCTGCCGATCCTGCACCGCATCGATCCTGCCAAGCGCGAGCCGCAAGCCCTGATCCTGGCGCCAACCCGTGAGTTGGCGCTGCAAGTAGCAACCGCTTTCGAAACCTACGCCAAGCAAATGCCGGGCGTTACCGTTGTGGCCGTTTACGGCGGCGCGCCTATGGGCCCACAACTGAAAGCAATCCGTAATGGCGCACAGATCGTTGTCGCAACGCCGGGCCGTCTGTGCGACCACCTGCGTCGTGACGAAAAAGTCCTGGCTACCGTGAACCACCTGGTTCTCGACGAAGCGGACGAAATGCTCAAACTGGGTTTCATGGACGACCTCGAAGTTATCTTCAAGGCCCTGCCAGCAACCCGTCAGACCGTATTGTTCTCGGCCACCCTGCCGCAGTCGATCCGTGCCATTGCCGAACGCCATCTGCGCGATCCGCAACACGTGAAGATCCAGACCAAGACTCAGACCGTTACCGCGATCGAACAGGCTCACCTGTTGGTTCACGCTGACCAGAAGACCTCGGCTGTATTGAGCCTGCTGGAAGTGGAAGATTTCGACGCCCTGATCATGTTCGTGCGCACCAAGCAAGCGACCCTGGACCTGGCCAGTGCCCTGGAAGCCAAAGGCTACAAAGCCGCTGCGCTGAACGGTGACATTGCTCAGAACCAGCGTGAGCGCGTGATCGAATCCCTCAAGGATGGCCGTCTGGACATCGTTGTGGCGACCGACGTTGCTGCTCGTGGTCTGGACGTTCCGCGCATCACTCACGTGTTCAACGTTGACATGCCGTACGATCCTGAGTCCTACGTTCACCGTATCGGCCGTACCGGCCGTGCCGGTCGCGAAGGTCGTGCACTGCTGCTGGTGACTCCTCGTGAGCGCCGCATGCTGCAAGTGATTGAGCGTGTAACCGGTCAGAAGGTTGCCGAAGTTCGTCTGCCGGACGCCCAGGCCGTTCTTGATGCTCGCATCAAGAAACTGACCAACAGCCTGTCGCCGCTGGTCGCTGATGCAGAATCGACTCACGGTGATCTGCTGGATCGCCTGACCGCCGACATCGGTTGCACTCCGCGTGCACTGGCCGCTGCTCTGCTGCGCAAGGCAACCAACGCTCAGGCGCTGACCCTGGCCGCAATCGAGAAAGAACGTCCATTGGTGCCGAACAACGCACCGCGTGGCGATCGTCCAGAGCGTTCCGGTGATCGTCCGGACCGTGGTGATCGCGAGCGTCGTGCTCCAGTTCCATTGGCCGAAGGTCGTGCTCGTTGCCGTACCGCGCTGGGTGCGCGTGATGGTATCGCTGCCAAGAACCTGCTGGGCGCCATCCTCAACGAAGGTGGTCTGGCGCGTGAAGCCATCGGTCGCATCCAGGTGCGTGACAGCTTCAGCCTCGTCGAGTTGCCGGAAGATGGTCTGGAGCGTTTGCTGACCAAACTGAAGGACACTCGCGTTGCCGGTAAGCAGTTGAAGCTGCGTCGCTACCGCGAAGATTGATCCGCTCTCGAGCTGATTGATCGAACATAAAAAATCCCCGACTGGTTCGGGGATTTTTTTTGCCTGCTGTTTGTGCCCGGCTTTTGAGCGGAGTCGCCTCCTTCGCGAGCAAGCCCGCTCCCACACTTGATCTTCAGTGAATTCAGAATTCATGTACGACGCAGATCCAAGCGGGCTTGCTCGCGAAGGGGGCAACTCGGTCTACCGGTTACCCGAAGCGATAAATGTCCATCCCTAGCGCACCCATGGTGAACCCCTGATGGGCCACGCTGAACTCGCCCCCAGCGGCGCGGGCAAAATACAGCGGCAGCAGATGCTCGTCACTCGGATGGTTGCGCACAGCATTCGGAGCTTGCTGACGATAGTCGTGCAATGCGGCCTCGTCGTTCGCTTCGAGTTTCTCGATCATCCAGTCGCGGAACGCCTTGGCCCAAGGTTCGACGCTTTCCGGGCCGGCGTGCCAGTCCAGTTCGCGCAGGTTGTGGGTGATGCTGCCGGAGCCGATCAATAGCACGCCGTGTTCGCGCAGGCTGGCCAAGACATGGCCGACGCGGGTTTGCAGGGCAGGGCCGCCACGGGTGGGCAGCGAAACCTGCACCACCGGGATATCAGCTTGCGGATACATCAACGACAAGGGCACCCAAACGCCATGGTCGAACGGTCGCTGGGTGTCGATGCGCGCCGGCAGGCCATCGGCCTTCAACAGCTCGACCACCTCTGCCGCCAGTTGCGGATTGCCGGGGGCCGGGTATTGCACCTCGAACAAGGCTTGGGGAAATCCGCCGAAGTCGTGCCAGGTTTCAGGCTGAGGGTTGCCGCTGACCAGCAGCTCGCTGCTTTCCCAATGCGCGGAAACCATCACGATGGCCTTGGGTTTCGGCAATGCTGCGGCCAGACGCGCGAGGGCCGGCCCGCTGGCGCCGGGTTCCAGGGCCAACATGGGGGAGCCATGAGAGATGTACAGGCTGGGGAACATAAATGAGCTCCTGAGAGTAAGATGGCACCATCTTCAGTCAGATCATTGATCTAAATCTAATATAAGTTTTAGGGTCTATTGATCGAATTTTTCGGGGTTAATTATGCAGCCGGAGTTTTGGCACAAACGATGGGCGTCGAATCAGATCGGCTTTCATCTGCCGGAAGTGAATCCTCATCTGCAACGGTTCTGGCCGCAGCTGGGCCTTGATGAAGGTTCTCGTGTGCTGGTGCCGTTGTGTGGCAAAAGCCTGGACCTGTTGTGGCTCGCGCACTGCGGTCACGAGGTTCTGGGTGTCGAGCTGTCGGAAAAGGCCATCGAGGACTTTTTCAATGAGCATCAACTGGACCCGGCTATCAGCGAGCAAGGGCCTTTCCAGGTCTATCGGGCGGGCTCGATCGAGTTGTGGTGCGGTGATTTCTTCGAGTTGACGGCAGGCGATGTTGCCGATTGCAGCGCACTGTACGACCGCGCGGCGCTGATCGCCTTGCCGCCGACGATGCGTGAGCAATACGCGGCTCATCTGATTCGGATTTTGCCGAAGGACTCTTTAGGGCTTTTGATTACGCTGGATTACGACCAGGCGCAGATGGATGGGCCGCCGTTTGCGGTGCTTGATGATGAAGTGCGGCGGTTGTTCGGCGATGTGTGGGCGCTGAAGATTCTGGAAGACCAGGACGTCCTGGGTGAGAGCTGGAAGTTTCTTGAGGCCGGTGTGACGCGGCTTGAAGAGCGGGTTTACCGGGTTTCCAGCCATTAAGGTGTGTTGAAGTTGCTGACCTCTTCGCGAGCAAGCCCGCTCCCACAGTGGACCGCGTCCATTCAGATCAGGCGGTCCACTGTGGGAGCGGGCTTGCTCGCGAAGAGGCCCTGAAGAGCTCCGCACTAATCAAACAGACAAAAAAAGGCCCGCATTCACTGCGGGCCTTCTCTTTTAGTGCAGAGCCTGTCAGCCCCGACGACGCAATGCGTCAATACGCTCCTCCAGCGGCGGGTGGCTCATGAACATACGGGCGAACCCTTGTTTGAGACCACCGTTGATGCCGAAGGCATTCAGGGTGTCCGGCATGTGCACCGGCAGCCCTTGTTCTGCACGCAGACGCTGCAGGGCACCGATCATTGCGCTGGTACCCGCCAGGCGTGCACCGGCATCGTCGGCACGGAATTCGCGTTTGCGCGAGAACCACATGACGATGGCGCTGGCCAGGATGCCCAGGACCAGTTCAGCGAAGATGGTCGCTACGTAGTAGGCAATGCCTTGGCCTTCTTCGTTCTTGAAGATCACCTTGTCGACAAAGTTGCCGATGATCCGGGCGAAGAACATCACGAAGGTGTTCACCACGCCCTGGATCAACGCCAGGGTGACCATGTCGCCATTGGCCACGTGGCCGATTTCGTGGGCCAGAACGGCTTTCACTTCATCTGGCGAGAAACGCTCGAGCAAGCCCTGGCTGACCGCGACCAGTGCATCGTTCTTGTTCCAGCCGGTGGCGAAGGCGTTGGCTTCATAGGCCGGGAAAATCCCGACTTCGGGCATCTTGATCCCGGCTTCGCGGGACAATTGCTCGACAGTTTGCAGCAGCCATTGCTCGTGCCGGGTGCGCGGCTGGCTGATGATCTGGGTGCTGGTGCTCATTTTCGCCATCCACTTGGAGATGAACAGCGAGAACAGGGAACCGGCGAAACCAAAGACCGCACAGAAAATCAGCAGCTGATTGAGGTTGAGATCAACCCCATTGGCCGCCATGAACCCGTTGAAGCCGAAAAGGCTCAGGGTGATGCTGGCAATCAGCACGACCGCCAGGTTAGTGGCCAAAAACAGCAAAATGCGCATCATGGTTGTAGAAATCTCCTCGTGCTAAATATGTAGCGTACTGCGGGGTATATAAGGTGCTGCACCGGGCTATTCAACCGAGTGACTATTTCAAACTGTGTCCTACAGCAACAGTCTAGCGGCTTGAAGGGCATTTCCGACGTCGGCAGGGGAAACAGTTGTCAGCCAATTAGCCTCGCAGGCCCCCGCCGTTGTTAGGCGCGGGCATGAAACGTATCGGCAGTTAGCGCTTGAAACAACAATGCAGGGTAGGGTGCAAAGATATGTTGCTGAATTAATCACCGTGCGACTTTAACCAGCGTCGCACGGTGACAGGCCACTTACTGGCGATAGGATTTGAGGAAGTTACCGATCCGGCCAATCGCCTGGTCCAGGTCGTCGAGCCGTGGCAGGGTGACCACACGGAAGTGGTCCGGCCATGGCCAGTTGAAGGCCGTGCCTTGTACCACCAGCAGCTTCTCCGAGAGCAGCAGGTCGAGCACGAATTTCTCGTCGTTGTGGATCGGGCAGACTTTCGGGTCGATCCGCGGGAACGCATACAGCGCGCCCATCGGCTTGACGCAGCTCACGCCCGGAATGTCGTTCAGCAGTTCCCAGGTACGATTGCGCTGTTCCAGCAGACGCCCTTGTGGCAGCACCAGATCGTTGATGCTCTGATAGCCGCCCAGCGCGGTCTGGATGGCGTGCTGGCTCGGCACGTTGGCACACAGGCGCATGTTGGCCAGCATGTCGATGCCTTCGATGTAGCTCTGGGCGTGGTGTTTCGGTCCGGAAATGGCGATCCAGCCGGAACGGAAGCCAGCCACGCGATAGGACTTGGACAGGCCGTTGAAGGTCAGGCACAACAAGTCTGGCGCCAGTGAGGCGGTGCAGATGTGCACGGCGTCGTCGTACAGGATCTTGTCGTAGATCTCGTCGGAGAACACCACCAGATTGTGCTGACGGGCCAGTTCCAGCATGCCCAGCAGTACTTCTTTCGAATACACCGCGCCGGTCGGGTTGTTCGGGTTGATGATCACCAGCGCTTTGGTGTTCGGCGTGATCTTGGCCTTGATGTCGGCCAGGTCCGGCCACCAGTTGGCCTGCTCGTCGCACAGGTAATGCACCGGATTGCCGCCCGCCAGGCTTACTGCGGCCGTCCACAGCGGATAGTCGGGGGCCGGCACCAGCACTTCGTCGCCGTTGTTGAGCAGGGCCTGCATAGACATCACGATCAACTCGGAAACGCCGTTGCCCAGATAGATGTCTTCAATGCCGACGCCTTCCACCTGCTTTTGCTGGTAGTACTGCATCACGGCCTTGCGGGCGCTGAACAGGCCCTTGGAGTCGCTGTAGCCCTGGGCGGTCGGCAGGTTGCGGATCACGTCCTGAAGGATTTCATCCGGCGCTTCGAAACCAAAGGGCGCCGGGTTGCCGATGTTCAGCTTGAGGATGCGATGGCCTTCCTCTTCCAGGCGTTTGGCGTGCTTGAGCACTGGGCCGCGAATGTCGTAGCAGACGTTGGCGAGCTTGTTCGATTTGCTGACCTGCATGGCGATGTGTTCCCGAAAATGAACGATCCAGGCGGCGTATGAACGACCGTACTGGGAATCCTGCGTATTCACACAGGCCTGACGCCTTGAGCGGCGGCACTCATAAATCCGTTTGAATGCGCGTGGTCTGGCTGCCAGACTGGCGTTTGACGAGGCGCAATCATACGTGCCGCCTGATCCGTGGAAAAGGTACAGATCGGGCTTTTTCAGCTGCTGAGGTGTAACGATGGAAAAGTTGCAAAAAACCCTGGAAGAATGGCGTGAAATGCTCGATCCGGAGCAGTACAACGTGTGCCGCCTCAAAGGCACCGAGCGGCCATTCTCCGGCAAATACAACGGCACCAAAACCGACGGTGTCTACCATTGCATCTGCTGCAACGCACCGCTGTTCGACTCCAAAACCAAATTCGATTCCGGCTGTGGCTGGCCAAGCTTCTACGCGCCGATCGACGGCAGCGCGATGGTCGAGATCCGTGATGTCAGCCACGGCATGATCCGCACCGAAGTGGTCTGCGCCAAGTGCGATGCGCACCTGGGGCATGTGTTCCCGGACGGTCCGCCGCCGACTGGCTTGCGTTACTGCATCAATTCGGTGTGCCTGGACCTCGTTCCCCGCGAATAATTTCCTGATGCCGCGCATGTAATTTCTGGGGGAGCTGCCGAAGGCAGCGATCTTTTGATCTTGTCTTTTAAAACAAAGTCAAAAGATCGCAGCCTTCGGCGGCTCCAAGGGGAGGCGTGTGTGGGGGCTATTGATTTATTAAATTGCACACAATTCAATTGCTCGCTATGTTTGATCTTCCTTCATTCGGAGTTCGTGCCATGAGCGACAACCTGCTGAGCATCCCTTGTACCACCATCAAGGGCGAGCAAAAGACCCTGGCCGATTTCGCCGGCAAAGCGGTGCTGGTGGTCAACACCGCCAGCAAATGCGGGTTCACCCCACAGTACAAAGGCCTCGAAGAGCTGTGGCAGACCTACAAGGATCAAGGCCTGGTGGTGCTCGGCTTTCCCTGCAATCAGTTCGGCAAGCAAGAGCCGGGCAACGAGGGGGCGATTTCCGAGTTCTGCGAGTTGAATTACGGGGTGAGTTTCCCGCTGTTCAAGAAGATCGAAGTGAATGGTGCCGACGCCCATCCACTGTTCGTGCAGCTGAAAAAGCGCGCCCCGGGCGTGCTGGGTTCCCAAGGTATCAAGTGGAACTTCACCAAGTTCCTGATCGGCAAGGACGGCCAACTGGTCAAGCGCTTTGCTCCAGCGACCAAGCCGCAGGACCTGAGCCGCGAGATCGAAGCCCTGCTCAAATGAACACGTTGTCAGTTGATTCGCTGAAGCTCGACAGTCAGCTCTGCTTCAAGCTGTACGCCGCTTCTCGGGCGGTGATCCGTGCCTACAAGCCGATGCTCGATCAGTTGGGCCTGACTTACCCGCAATACCTGGCGATGCTGGTGTTGTGGGAATGGCAGGAGACGGCGCCGGAGCAGCCGACGGTCAAGGCCTTGGGTGAGCGTCTGGCACTGGATTCCGGGACCCTGACGCCGCTGCTCAAGCGCCTTGAGCAACTGCAGCTGGTGCAGCGTCAGCGTTCGGCGCGCGATGAGCGTGAGGTGCACTTGAGCCTGTCGCCCGCCGGCAAAGCCTTGCGCGATCAGGTCGGGCCGCTCAAGGCCCGGCTGTTGTGCGATAGCGGCGTCGATCTGGATCGCCTGAATGATCTGCGCGATGGCCTCGATCACTTGTTGGGGCAAATCAAAGCGCTGTCGTAGTGGGTATCCACAAGTCGAGCAGGGCGGCCAGTTCTTCCCGGCGGAAAGGTTTGGCCAGGTAGTCACTCATGCCCGCCGCACGGCAGCGCTCGCGTTCTTCGGACATGGCGTTGGCGGTCAGGGCGACGATGGGCAACTGTGGCCAGCGCCCGCTGCGACGAATCTGCCGACTGGCTTCATAGCCATCCATCACCGGCATGTTGCAATCCATCAGCACCAGATCGAATTCGCTCTGCTCAAGCTGATCCAGCGCTTCGCCGCCGTGGGCCGCGACGCTCACCTCGCAACCGAGTTTTCCGAGCATTCCCTTGGCCACCAACTGATTGACCGGATTGTCCTCCACCAGCAGGATGCGTCCGCGTCGCTGGGGTGAGATGGCTTCGATCCGGGCACCGTTGATCGTGGTGAGTTCCGGCTGCAGGATCCGCCGCAACGCCTGGTAAAGCGCATTGCGCGCCAGAGGCCGCGCCTGTTGCTGCAAGGGCGCGAGGGCGTTGACTTGCTCGCTGGGCAGGAAACTGCCGTAAGCGGTCACCAGCAGAATCGGCGCGGTGAAGGTGGGACGCAGGCCAAACAGGCATTCGGGGCAGTCGGTGATCAGCACATCCGGCTGCAGGCCGATCAATCGGTCATCGATGGAACGCTGCTGATAGTTGAGCCCCCATCCAGGCAGCAGACTGCTCAATAGCTCCGCCAGACCGCTGCTGGCGGCGGTAATCGCGACGATGTTGCCCCGCAGTGCTGCCGGGGAAATGGCCCGGGTATGGCAGGGCAGGGGCAGGTCGGCGCAAAACTGACTGCCGAAGCCCGCTTCCGAGCTGATCGTCAGACGCCCCTGCATGGCTTCGCAGAGGCTATACGTCAGCGCCAGGCCCAACCCGGTCCCGCCGAATTGCCGGGTAATGCCGGCACCGGCCTGGGTGAACGGCTGGAAGATCTTGACCTGCGCGTCCTGGGCGATGCCGATGCCAGTGTCGCAGACTTCGATTCGCACACCGTCTTCGAACGTTGAAAGACGCACATCGACCCGTCCGAAACGAGTGAATTTGAGGGCGTTGGACAACAAGTTGCTGACGATCTGCCGGACCCGGGTCGGATCACCGAGCACCAGTGCGGGAAATTGCGGGTCAATCAGGCATGCCAGCTCGACACTCGGCGCGGCGTTCTGGGACAGCAGGTTGGCGGTGTCTTCGATCAGCGAACCAAGGTCGAATGGAATGTGTTCGAGTTCGAGCTGGCCGGCATCGAACTTCGACAGGTCGAGAATATCGTTGAGCAGTTCCACCAGCACTTTGCCCGAGTCATGGGCGATGGACAGCTGTTGCTGCTGCTCGGCATTGAGCGGGCCGTCCAGCGAGAGCGCGATCATCCCCAGCAAACCGTTGAGGGGCGTGCGGATTTCATGACTCATGTTGGCCAGGAACACCGAGCGTGCTTCGGCCATGTCCAGGGCTGTGCTGCGGGCGACTTCCAGTTCCTCGTTGGATTGGCTGAGGCGGGTATTGATCGCCTTGAGCTCCGCGGTGCGGGCCGAGACGATGTTTTCCAGTTGCGAGAGGTAATCGGTCAGGCGGTTCTCGGCGTTGCGCCGTTGCTGGATTTCGGTGGCGATGTTTTCAAACTGCTGATTGGCGACCTCGACCAAGACCCCGATTTCATCGTTTTCATGCCCCGTCGGACACTCCAGCAGTGTCGGTTCCGCGCTGCGCGGATCACGACCACTGAGTTCGCGGATAACCCGCACCAGCGGTTTGGTCAGCATCACGTAAAACAGCGCCAGCAGAATGCCCGTGAGAATCAGGCTGCGCGCGAAGCCGTTGAGCAGGGTCACTTCGGCCCGGCGCAGGAAACGACTGCCGAAGGTGTAGGTATCGACTTCCAGGCGCAAGGTCCCGAGGGATTCGTCCGGCAAGTGGTCGAGATAAAGACGGTCTTCGAACTGCCGGTTGGCGCCGAACAGGAAGTCGCTGATCATCCGGTCATTGTTTTCCAGGCCCGGACGTTTGACGCTGGCCAGCACGGTACTGTTGTTGTCGGTCAATTGCGCGCCGATGATTGCCGGGGAGCGCAACAGACCCAGGGCCAGTTCCTGAGCGAGTTCAGCATCGATGTTGTAGGCGATGCGGGATGCGGGGTTATGGCTGATTTCCAGCAACGACAGTATTTCACGGTTGATGGAGGCGTCTTCGCTGGCATAATCGATGCCTATTTGCAGCAGGCTGAGCAGCGTGCCCAGAATGAAGCCAGCCAGTACCGTAATCCTGGCTTGTTTGTACGACAGCCGGTGGCTGAACTTGATGTCCATGGGATGTTGAACCACTTCCGTTTCCCTTCGCTGCTCAAGCATAGTCGATCATCAATGGATACCGATGTTCTCGCAAAACACCTGGAGGGGGTGTAGACGCTGTGTTTCGTCGCTGTATCGCCATCATTACCGTGAATGAGCCCGAGGAGAAGACGTGGATTCCCGATTGAATGCTTTTCTTGAACGCGCCGATGCCGTTCTGGCTCGTATCGAGCCGTTGCTTCCCGCGCCTCGGCAAGCCATCGACTGGACGCACTGCCTGGCCGCACGCTGGCAGCGCGAGGGGCGCAGCGGTTTTCTGTTGCCGCTGCAAGTGAGCCTGGACACGCGTTTGTCCGACTTGATCGGTGTTGACCGGCAACTGGAGCAACTGGGCCGCAACACCCGGCAGTTTCTCGACGGCATGCCGGCCAACCACGCTTTGCTCTGGGGTTCGCGTGGCACCGGTAAATCGTCGCTGGTGCGCGCCTTGCTGTCGGAACACGCCAAGAGCGGCCTGCGACTGATTGAGATCGAGCGCGATCATTTGGCTGACTTGCCGCGCGTGGTCGAGCAGATCGCCAAGTTGCCTCAGCGCTTTGTACTGTTCTGCGATGACCTGTCGTTCGAGTCGGGCGAGGGCGATTACCGCGTGCTCAAGAGCGTGCTCGATGGTTCGCTCGAACAGGCGCCAGACAACGTTCTGCTGTACGCCACCTCGAACCGTCGCCATCTGGTGCCGGAAAAGGAAAGCGATAACGAAAACTGGAAAAGGGTCGATGGCGAACTCCATCCCAGTGAGGCGGTGGAAGACAAGATCGCGCTGTCGGACCGTTTTGGTCTGTGGCTGTCGTTCTATCCGTTTACTCAGGAGCATTTCCTCAACGTCGTCGAACACTGGATCGGCCAATTGGCCGACAAGGCCGGCCTTGAGTGGCAGCGTGACGAAGAACTGGACATCCTCGCAGTGCGCTGGGCCACGGGCCGGGGCAATCGCAACGGACGTTGCGCGTATCAATTTGCCCGCTATTGGGTCGGGCTGAAGCTGTTGGAGCACAAGGCATGATCGATTTACAAAAGAGCGGCCAGGGCCTGGAGGGCTACGGCATGCTATGGGCACAGCTGGAATCATTGCTGGCAGACGAGCGTGATTTTATCGCCAACGCCGCACAATTTTCGGCGTTTCTGTTCAATCAGCTCGATGACCTGAACTGGGCCGGTTTCTACCTTAATCGCAACGAAGAACTGGTGCTTGGCCCGTTTCAGGGGCAGATCGCCTGTGTACGGATTCCATTCGGTCGCGGTGTGTGCGGAGCGGCGGCGGCCACCTTGCAGACTCAACGGGTTGAAGACGTACATGCGTTCCCCGGGCACATCGCGTGCGACAGTGCCTCGAACAGCGAGCTGGTGGTACCGCTGGTCAAGGACGGTCGACTGATCGGTGTGCTCGACCTCGACAGCCCGAAACTCGCGCGTTTTACTGCGGACGATCAGGCAGGTATCGAGCAACTGGCGGCGATTTTCCTGCGTCTGACCGACTGCTGATCAGGCCATCAAGCCGGCCTTGATCAGCAGGCTTGACGGGTCGACCGCATCAATCTGTCGTGGGTCGAGAAAACGGTTGGCGTACTGCAAATAGACTTCGTCATTGATGAACAGCCCGAACAACTCAGCGTCAATGTGGGCGTCACGGCACATAGTGGCCATGATGCCCAGCGCTTCGCTCAAGGACTTGGCTTTCTTGTAGGGGCGATCGGCGGCGGTCAGCGCTTCGAAAATATCGGCAATCGCCATCATCCGCGCTGGCAAACTCATGTCTTCGCGCTTCAACCGTTTGGGATAACCGGTGCCGTCCATTTTTTCGTGGTGGCCGCCGGCGATCTCCGCGATGTTACTGAGGTGGCCGGGGAAAGGCAGGTGACTGAGCATCAGAATCGTCTGCACCATGTGATGATTGATGATGTATCGCTCCTCGCGGGTCAGTGTGCCTCGGGTGATGCTCAGGTTGTAGAGCTCGCCCCGGTTGTACTTGTAGCGAGGTACGTCGAGCTTGAACCCCCAGGGATTGTCGGCCGGGATCAGTTCGCTGTCGGCGCGTTCGAGCAAGTGTTCGGGTTTATCCGCCAGCAGCGGCTCGCTGACTGGCAGGGTCGGCGTTGGGGTCCGGGCCTGGCGACGGTTCTCTTCCCACGAAACCCCAAGTCGATCATCCAGGGTTCGAGTCCAGGTGCGTTGGGCGATGGTGTTCAGGCGTTGCAGATCGGCCTCGGCCATAGCCTCGCTGCCGAGGTTGCAGCGGGCGATGAACGCGAAATCATCATCCAGCGCCGCCAGGTTCGCATTGCGCAATTGCGCCAGATGCTGCTCGTCACCTCCCAGGGCGATGGCCTGCCAATAGTTGATCCAGGCATCACGCTTGAGCACTTCGAAACGGGTACGGATTTCGTGGATGCGGTCGTTCAAGGTCTCAAGCTTGGTGGCTTTGTCGACCACGTATTCAGGGGTGGTGACCTTGCCGCAATCATGCAGCCAGGCAGCGATGTGCAGGGCTTCCCACTCATCGTCGGTGGGCTGATAGCTGCTGAAGGCCGGGTCCTGACTGGCTGCGGCCGCCTGCGCCAGCATCAGCGTCAGTTCCGGCACCCGCTGGCAATGACCACCGGTGTAGGGACTCTTGGCATCGATCGCGCCAGCCAGTAGTTGAATAAAAGAGTCCAGCAACTGTTTCTGTTTGGCTTGCAGGCGCTGACTTTCGATACTCACGGCGGCGGCACCGGAAACCGCCTGAAGAAATGCGATGCGATCCGGGCGAAGTTTTTCCAGGTCATCCTGCGTGCCGCTGTCGGCCAGCAACAGCACCAGCAGCCCGACGGTTTCGTTATGACGATTGTGCAGCCGGATACCGATCAGATGAACCCGTGGGTACTCCAATGCTAGCAAAACCTTCTGCAAATCCCCCGCTTCTTCGAAACCCAGGCTGGTGACGACATTGTTGGCGTTCGACAATGTCTGCATCCATTGAGGGCTCTGCGGACCCTGAGGTGTGTGTCCTTGAATGGCGAATGACGGCAATGCCTGTGAGCTGCCATTGATGACCAGCGCATGAGGCTCCACGCGATCGTCATCACTTTCCCGCAGGTAGAGCAGGCCGGCCTGGGCCTGGCCGATCTTCACGGTTTCAAACAACACCCGTTGCAGCAAGGGGGCGAAACGGGTCTCGGCGCTCAGGCTGTCGGTGATCCGGAAAAAACTCGCCAGGGTGTCTTTCATGCGTGCCATCGACACGCTCAGTTGGTCGACTTCAAGCACCGGCGAGCGACGGGAGGCCGGAAAATTGAAATCGAAACTGCGAATCGCATCGGCTTCCTGCACCAGGGCGCGCAAGGGTTTGACCAGGATTCTCGAGGTCAGCCAACCCATCGGCAGGCACAACAGCAGCGTCGCCAGGGTAATCAATGCGCCTTGCCAGCGCATACGGTAGGCATCCACGAGCAATTCGTCCTCCGGCACCAGTAGCGCCAATTGCAGCCCCTGCGGGCCACCCTCCTGGATGCTGCTGCGCGCCACGATCCATTGGCGGCCTGCGGCGTTCAGGCGTTTGACCTTGTGGGGGCTGGTGAGCAGGGCTGCGAGGGTGGGGCTCAGGTCTGCGGCTTTGATCAGCCGGGCCGACTGGTCGTCGACGATCAGTTTGCTGCTATCTGGGTAAGCGATGGCATTACCCTCGGCATCGAACAGCACAATTTCGGTACTGGGGGTCACCACATGGTCGGCCAGGGTCGCCGACAGTTCAGCCAGCGTAAGGTCGGCCCCCATCACCGCATGCTCGCCACTGCGCCGGGCCAGAGTGGTGCCGACGTTGTGGGTGGAGAAAAAAAGGTAGGGCTCGGTGGTGATCTGATCATGGTCGCCGCGGGCGCTGGAGAACCAGGCGCGGGCACGGGGATCGTAGGTTTCGTCGGGGTTGTCCTGACGGCTGATGAGGGCCAGGTTCTGATCGAAAAACAATGATTGGGAGCGGATCTGACCGCTGCCTGGGTGCTCGATGCTCCATACCTGAAACGCCGCCGTCTCCGGTGCCTTGACCAGCGTTTTCAAGGCGCCGGTGCGCAAAGGACGAACCATGAAGAAGTCGCCATTGCTGTAGCCCAGGTACAGCGAGGCCAGGTCGGGGTTGTCCTTGAGTGATTGGCTGAAGGGCTTGAGCAACGCCAGGCGCTGCTCAAGGTCGGGCGCCTGGGTCGCCGGATTGTCCGCCAGCAGGCTCAGCAGATGACGAATCGGCTGATAGGTGCGATGCAGGTCCAGACGGACATCCTGCTCGATGCGGTTGAAGAGCTTTTCGCTGCTGGAAAGAATGATCTGGGTGGTTTGCTGATAGTTGAAAATGCCCAGTACCACCCCGGCCAGTAGCAACAGGAAGGTGAACATCACGCTGATATGGATGTGCAGAGGGAACTGGCGTTGATCCGGGCGCAGTGGGCTGGGCATTGCAGCTTTCTCCATGATGATTAACTCACTGCTCAGCCTTCAAGCATAGTTAATGCTCCTTCATTTTGCTTTTGTCATGGCGTGCCATCTGTTGTTGCAATGCCTGCTCCAGTTCGAGCATGGCGCGCTCCATGGACTTGCTACAATCGGCCACTTCATTGTGGTGGAATCTGTTATTGCAGGCCTGTTCGAGCGCCTCGCAGCTGTCGATCAGTCGCGATGCCTGGACGATTCGGGCCGCGCCCTTGATTTTGTGGGCAATGTCGAGGAGTGACTGCCGGTCCTTTGACCCGGATAACGCCAGCAGCGCTTTGCAGTCCAGGCGATTGCTGTTCAGCAGTTCGGTCAACAATCGCTGGTTCAGTGTCGGGTTGCCACCGGTCAACAGGTGCAACCCTTCCAGACTGAAGGCCGGCTCGCGGACCGACGGCGTGATGCCTTCGACCCATTGGCTCAAGGCCGTCAGGCTGAGGGGTTTGAACAGGCAATCGTCCATCCCGGCCAGTTTGCAGCGTTGTCTTTCCTCAGGCTGCGCGTTGGCGGTGAAGCCCAGAACGGTACAGGGAGGGCGCTGCAGGTGCTGTTCATGTTGGCGAATGGCACGGACCAGCTCATATCCATTCATGATCGGCATGTTGCAATCGGCAATCACCAGGTCGAATGGCTGACTTTTCCATGCCTCGAACCCCGCCTCGCCATCCGCTGCGACGTTGAACCGATGCCCCAGAAACTCCAGTTGTTGGCACATCAGCAAGCGATTGGCCGGGTGATCATCGACCACCAGTACGTTCAAGGGGGCAGTGCTCGGGTGAATTTGCGGCTCGACAGGTTCCGGCATTCGTTCCGTCGGCAGGGTGGCCAGGTTCAGCGAAACCCTGACTTGGGTGCCGACTCCCGGCTGACTGTTCAATTGCAGGTTGCCGCCCATCATTTCACACAGATTGCGACTGATTACCAGGCCCAGCCCCGCACCGCCTCTGGCTGACTGGCCGGAGTTATCGGCCTGGACGAAAGGCTCGAACAACCGCTGTTGATCCTCCTCGCTGATCCCTGCGCCACTGTCTTCAACCCGCAACTGCAACTGGACCCGGTCGGGCGCGTCGGTCGGCTGCAACTCGACGTTGATCCTGACCTGGCCCTGTTGGGTGAACTTGATGGCATTGCTGATCAGATTGGACAGCACCTGCTTGAAACGCATCGGGTCCAACACGACATCGGTCGCCGGTTTGGCAGGACTGAATTGCAGTTGCAGTCCGAGATTTTTCTGTCGGGCCAACCCCTCGAAGATCCGCATCACCGACGCTACGGTTTCGGCCAGATTGACGCGCTCCGGGCTCAGGCTCAGACGTCCGGATTCGATGCGCGCAATATCGAGGATATCCCCGATCAGTTCCAGCAGGTCTTTCGCCGAGTGGTACGCGACGTCGATGGCGGGTCGATCCGGATGACTGTGATCGATACGTTTGAGTGTCAGTTCGAGCATGCCGATGATGGCATTCATGGGCGTGCGAAT
Source organism: Pseudomonas wuhanensis (assembly GCF_030687395.1). GTDB lineage: Bacteria > Pseudomonadota > Gammaproteobacteria > Pseudomonadales > Pseudomonadaceae > Aquipseudomonas > Aquipseudomonas wuhanensis. Next base: position 1,954,476 of record NZ_CP117430.1, read on the forward strand.
CTCATGGCTCATGGTCGCCAGGAAGGTGCTTTTAGCTCGGTTGGCAGCATCGGCCTGCTCTTTTGCGGCCCGCAGTTCATCGAACAGTTGCCGGCGTTCGCTGATGTCGATCCAGCCGCCAATGATGCCTTGTACGTCACCACTCGAGTCTCGATAGGGGAGAATCCAGTGATAGATCGTCAGCTTGCGGTCGTCGATGTGCAACGGACGGTCGAGAATCAGCGGTGTTCCCTCGGTCATGACGCGCTGGTAGTCCGCCTGATATTCCCGTGCTTCGAAGGCGTTTCCGAGGCTGCCTTGCATGACACCTTTACCGATGATGTCTTCGCGTTTCGCGCAGAAGGTTGCCAGGTAACTGTCGTTGCAGCTTTGCAGCAATCCCTGGCGATCACGCACGTAAATGGGATGAGGTGTGCCATTGACCAGCGATCGCATGAACTCCAGTTGATCGTTCAATGCGCGCTCGGCCGCCTGCCGCTGTTTTATCTGGCGTCTCATGTAGGCGTTCCAGGCAACGGATATCAGCAGCAACACGCCGGCGCTGATAACGATCTGATAGAACACTCGGTGATAGTTACGCCAGGTACTTTGCGTGACCGCTGAATAACCACGCCAGCGGTTGTTGATGATCCCCAGCTCTTCCGGTGCGATGCTCAGCAGTGCCTTGTCGAGGATGGCATTCAGTTCTTTGGCGTCGCGTCCGGTCGCCAGGGAAAACGCTGCCTGTCGGGTGCCAATGGTGGTGGTGATCTGAAGTGTCTGTTCGAAGATCCGCGATGAGATGAAGTAGTTGGCGATCACCAGAGAGTTCACTGCACCTTCTGCCTGGCCCTCGGCGAGCAACTCCACGGCACTGAACGTGTCCGGGGTTTCAACCAGATTGATCCGCGGAAACTCGCTGCGCAGGTAGTCCACCAGTGGATTGCCTTTGGCGATGGCCAGGCGTTTGTCCTGCAGTTGCGTGAGGTTTGTCGGGCTGTCGGCCGCTTTGCGCGTCAGCAGTACAAAGGAATTTTCCAGATAGGGGCGGCTGAAGTTCAACATCGTTTCACGTTGGACGCTGGGGAGCAGGGCAGCGATCAGGTCGGCCTGATGGTTAGCGATCTGCTCGATCATCTCGTCATCGCTGCGGCTGCGCTGGATTTCGAAACGCAAACCGGTGCGCAATCTGATCAGCTCGAGCAGATCAGCCGTGACGCCTCGAAAGTTGCCGTCGCTGTCAAAAAACGTCAGCGGCGCAAACGCTTCATTGACCACGACGCGCACGACCGGATGTTGTGCCAGCCAGCGTTCTTCGCGGTGGCTGAGTTGCAGTTTGTGATCGGTAAGAAGAATGTCGCTGCCGGCACTCCAGCGTTTGGCGATGTTTTCTCGCTCGCTGGTGGGGATGGCCTTGAGTACCGCGTTGATGATCGTGAGCAGATTCGGGTTGCCCTTTTGCACGGCAAAGCTGAAACCATGGGCTTCGTGTTTACCGAAGTTGGCCATGCGGATGTTGTTCAGATACCCCTTGTTGATCATGTAGTGGGTTGAAATGGTGTCGCCGAGAAAAACGTCGGCCTGGTCGAAGGCAACCGCATTGATCGCATTCTGGTAGGACGGATAGGAGGTGATGATTGCCTTCGGATACAGCGCCCTGACCTCGTCCAGAGGCAGATAGTGATACACCATGCTCAGCCGCATGCCGGCAAGTCCATCGGTCAGCGATCTGGTTTCTCCTTCTCGTGTCACCAGCACGGGTTGATCCACCGCATAAGGCGTGGATAGGGCAATGTCGGCATTGTCGGCCTCGAACCCATTGGCGGTGCCAAGCATGTCGACCTGGCCTTTTTCCAGCGCCTCGATCGCGCTCCCCCGGGAGGCGAAGCGCTGAATCTTGACCGGTAACCCTATGGCCTTGCCGAGGATGCCTGCGTAATCGGCGGTGAAACCTTCATAGTCATGGCCGCTGAGGGTCAGGTCGAAAGGAGGATAATCCGGGGCCGATGTACCCAGGATCAATTCACGTTTGTCTTTAACCCATTGTCGTTGTGAGGCATCCAGTTGGACTTCCATGTGCCCGGCCGTCGAGCGACTGAGCAGAGTGTAGTGCTCGCTGGCTGTCTGAGCCGCGAGTACTGAGGTGCTCAGGCATAAACCCGCGGCCATGAGTATTAGGCAATCCTTGAAACGACTGGGCATCCTGTTTCTCACACTAATGCGTTACGTTTTGCCATATCGATGAGTTCAACCAGGGATTTGGCTTTGAGTTTTTGCATGAGTCGTTTTTTATAAGTGCTGACTGTTTTGTTGCTGAGAAACATGCCTCTGGCGATTTCTTTGTTGGTGCGACCCTGAGCGAAAAGTTGTAATACCATCAGCTCTCGATCATTAACGGATTTAAATAATTCCAGGTCGGCCCAGCGCTCATCGTCACGACGAACAGGGTTCAAGGCTTGACTGGGGAAATAGTTGTAACCTGATAAGACCGCTTTGATCGCACTCATCAGTTCACTGAGGTCTTCTTGTTTGCAGACATATCCCGATGCACCGGATTGCATGCAGCGAATACCGAAAAGTGTCGGGCACTGTGCAGTTAATACCAGTGTTTTTAAGGGTGTGCTCATGGCGTTGAAACGGGAGAGAACTTCCAGCCCATCCAGTTTGGGAATGCTGATGTCGAGGATGATCAGGTCAGGCATGCATTCGCGAACCATCTGCATTGCATCGACCCCATTATCAGTTTCGCCGACGACTTTGTAACCTTCATGTTCCAGCAGCATTCGAACGGCAAGGCGGATAACAGGGTGATCGTCGACAATAAAAACGGAGTTCATAATCAAATCCCATACGTGCACAAATAAAGCGCGCACCTTAGCTCAGATAGTTGAGGGGGCGCATGAACTGATGTGGCTGTAGTGGCATTATAGGAAAAGTCCTACAACCGAAGAAGAACAGGACTACGTATCAACTAGGTTTTGCATGAGGAAGGGCAAAAGTTCGGTGGGGATAGTCAAGAGGTTGAAAGCGCTGAGTTAGAGGTGTGAATCTATGTTTTGGTCATGATTTTAGTGTGTTTGGTTTTTTTCATTTTTATGGTGAGGCCAAGGTCAACAAATTTCTGAAGTCTGATTGTTTCAATGGCTTGATCAAGTAACCGAGCAAGGGCAGTCCATGCTCGTAGGCCATTACTTTAAGTTCGTCCAGTTCGACGGATGTCAGGCTGCTCAGAAGTATTGCCTGTCTGATCATCCCCCGGTGACTGGCGTATTCGATCAAATCGAGGCCTGGAAGGTCGGGCAGGCATTGGTCGCACAGAAGGATATCGAATGGTTGCGCAGCCTTGAGCATTTGTTGCAAGGCGCCTTTGGCACTGTCAGTGGCGGTCAGTTGGGTGAAGCCATAACTCTCGAGCAGGTATTGAGTCGCCCGTAGCTGAAAGGGATGATCTTCCACCAGCAAAATGCGCCAATCATGTTTGAACATAGGAGTTTTCATGCGCCATCTGTCGAGCAGGGGGAGTGCGATTATTTCGCGAGACGGCCGAACAATCGATCAGTCAGCTCTGCACAAGGTGTAGGGCGATTCTGTCGACGTTGAAATACAGATGAATGTCGAGAGGCTCGATCAGCCGTTCAGGCGTCTGACACGGCTGATCGAGGCGCTTTTATCCGTGGCTTGAACGACCGGTCATTTCCAGCGCCATTTCACTGGCATAGCTGTCGGTCATGCCGGCGATGAAATCAATCATGCGCAAGAAGGAGGTGTGTAATGGGCCATGAGGATCGGGCGCATTGTTGCCCAACAGGTCGAGTATGCGACGGCTCTTGAAGGATGGCGTACGGCCGTTGTGCTGCTCCAGTGCCGCGCCGCAAAAGGCGTTGAGCAGAATTTCCAGGGTGGTGTAGGCGCCGATTTCATGGAGCGTCTTGCGCTTGTCCTGGAAGATTTTTTTGCGCGCCATGTCCTTGGCATTCAAGACGCAGCGTTTGGCGGGGCCGTGCATGTGTTCCACCAGGTCGCCAGGCAACGTGCCGGCCAGCAGCGCATCCTGTTGCTCGACGAACGCTCGGGCTGCTGCGTTGGTCAGGTGTTCGATGGCTTTGCCCCGCAGGATCGCCAGTTTGCGCCGACGCGAATCCTGCGGACCGAGTTGGCGATAGGTTTGCGGGAGGTCATCGCCCACCAGGTTCAGCAGCAGGGACTCGACTTCGGTGTATTCCAGCAGTTCCATCTCCAGGCCATCTTCCAGATCGATCAGCGCATAGCAGATGTCGTCGGCGGCCTCCATCAGATACACCAGTGGATGGCGCGCCCAGCGCTGTTCGTCCAGCTGGGGCAGGCCGAGTTTATGAGCGATTTGCTCCAACAGCGGCAGTTCGCTCTGATAGCAGCCGAACTTGTGCTTCTTGTAGCCCAGTGAGTCGGCGTGTCGAGCAGTCCATGGGTATTTCAGGTAGGTGCCCAGAGTGGCGTAGGTCAGCCGGGTTCCCCCTTCGAACTGGTGGTATTCAAGCTGGGTAAGCACCCGGAAACCTTGGGCATTGCCTTCGAAATTGAGGAAGTCATTGCGTTCGGCTTCGCTCATCGCATCCAGCCAGCCACGGCCTGCGGCCTGCTGGAACCAGTGGCGGATCGCGTCTTCACCGGAATGACCGAAGGGCGGATTACCGATGTCATGGGCCAGGCAAGCCGATTGCACTACCATTCCCAGGTCGCTTGGTTCGCACCAGTCGGGCAGGGCGCTACGGATGGTTTCACCTACGCGCATGCCCAGCGAACGACCAACGCAACTGACTTCCAGCGAGTGGGTCAGGCGCGTGTGGATGTGATCGTTGCTGGAGACCGGATGGACCTGGGTCTTGCGCCCGAGACGGCGAAACGCGCCCGAAAAAATGATGCGGTCGTGGTCTTTATGGAAAGGGCTGCGGCCGAGTTCTTCCGGGCTGTGCACAGGCTTTCCGAGGCGTTCGCGGGTAAGCAGGGTTTGCCAATCCAAGGCTGGTTTCTCCGTCAGGTGACTGATTCCCTAGCTTCCCGGTTCGCGTCGGTCCGTGCAAGAAGAACTACAGCCCCGCGGCATCGATATCGAGCGGATTAACCTCTCGATAAAGAGGTTAATCCTTGTGGTGGGACCGATTAGTGTTTGCGCGAGTTCTGCATGATCAGCTTGATCAGTGGCCCCAGCGTGACGCCCAAGCGAGCCAGCCGAGTCAGGTTGCCGATACCGCCACCCTTGGCACCCTTACCGGTCAGAAAGCCCAACCCGATCACGGCCGCGATGCCCCAGAGCGGGGCGTGTTTGATACCGAGGCCGTCTTGCAGGTTTTGCGTCATGCCACGCACCCGTTGCAGGGGGTGCAGCAGGTGTTGGGATTCGTGGCGAATTTCCTGGCGATGCATTTCCATGCGCAGGCGAATCAGCGCCTTGCGCATTTCTGTGCGCGAGCTGTTGCGGGGAAGTTCAGGCATGTTCATGGCAACAGACGCTCCCGATCATTGGCCAACTCTTCCAGGGTGCCGTGGAAGGGCGAGGACTCATCGAAAATCGCTGCTCTCAAGCGCATCGCACAGAACAACGCCGCGAGGGTATAGAACACACAAAGCCCGATGATTGCTGCCAGGCGATAGGTGTCCCAAAACAGGATCAACACCAGCGTCGACAAGCCCACCAGCAATAACAAGGCAAAGACCAGCGTCAGGCCGGCAAACAGTAACAGGCTTACGGTGCGTGCTTTTTGTTCCTGCAATTCAATGCCGAACAGTTCGACATGACTGTGCAGCAGTCCAAGAAACGCGGCACCGAGGCGCCGCGGTGATGAGCCGGTGCCCGTCGCGGACGGGCCGGATTCGCCGATCGCCATATCAGCGCCGAGTGGCTAGCAGGCCAATCAGGAAACCCACGCCAGCCGCGATTCCGACCGATTGCCATGGGTTGGCCTGGACGTAATCTTCCGTGGCAGTGACAGCCGCTTTGCCGCGCTCGCGCACAGAGTCTTCGGTCAATCTCAGGGTTTCCCGCGCGCGCAGCAGACTGTCATGGATCTGCTGGCGCAACTCATCGGCTTGATCGCCAGCCAGGGATTTGGTGTGTTCCAGCAACCTTTCAGTGTCGGTGACCAGCGTCTGAAAATCTTCCATCAGAACTTCTTGAGCAGTCTTTGCTGTGGTGCGTGCCATTGGTGATCTCCGTAAGTGGCTTCTGAAGCGTTCGAGTATGAGCCTTGCGTGAAGGTTCAGTACAAATGACTGGTACAACTTTTGCTGTGTCGTGGTGCGTCAGCCTGCGCCATTGCGCTGTTGCCGGGCATGATTTCAGGAAAACCTTAACTCAAATAATCAAAACTCGCGCAGAGGCAGCGGTTTTGTGCGCCAAACCGGTTCATCCAGATCAGCGCTGCGGTCTGGGTGAGCTGCAACTTGGTGCGTAAGCCATCTGCGCGAACTGCTTTGGTGCTTTTTTCAGCCTTCAGGTCTGCCAATCCATGGAAAATCTGCAAAGTGCTGTGGACAGTCTGGTCCATAGCTCCAATACGTTGTTCATCCTTATCGGTGCGGTCATGGTCCTGGCCATGCACGCCGGTTTCGCCTTTCTCGAGGTGGGTACGGTTCGACAAAAGAACCAGGTCAATGCCTTGTCGAAGATCCTCAGCGACTTCGCCATTTCGACCCTGGCCTACTTCTTTATAGGCTATTGGATTTCTTATGGGGTCACTTTCATGCAACCGGCGGCGGTGATTACTGCCGACCATGGCTATGGGCTGGTGAAATTTTTCTTTCTGCTGACCTTTGCTGCGGCAATACCGGCAATCATTTCCGGTGGCATCGCCGAGCGCGCCCGGTTCGTCCCGCAGTTGTGTGCGACGGCGCTGATCGTGGCGTTCATCTATCCCTTCTTCGAAGGCATGATCTGGAATGGCAACTTTGGTCTGCAAGCCTGGTTGCTGGAACGTTTTGGCGCCAGCTTCCATGACTTCGCAGGCTCCGTGGTGGTTCATGCCATGGGCGGCTGGCTGGCACTCGCGGCGGTGTTGTTGCTCGGCCCAAGGCAAGGTCGTTATCGCGACGGACGACTGGTGGCATTCGCACCGTCGAGCATTCCCTTTCTCGCGTTGGGTTCGTGGATTTTGATCGTCGGCTGGTTCGGTTTCAACGTGATGAGCGCCCAGACCCTGCAAGGGGTCAGCGGGCTGGTGGCGGTGAACTCGCTGATGGCTATGGTCGGCGGTACCGTGTCAGCGTTGATCGTCGGGCGCAATGACCCGGGCTTCCTGCATAACGGCCCATTGGCCGGGTTGGTGGCGATCTGCGCCGGTTCGGACTTGATGCATCCGGTGGGCGCATTGGTGACCGGTGCCATCGCCGGGGCTCTGTTTGTCTGGTGCTTTACCGCGGCTCAAGGCAAATGGCATATCGATGATGTGCTGGGCGTCTGGCCTCTGCATGGACTGTGCGGTGTCTGGGGCGGAATCGCTTGCGGCATCTTTGGTCAAGCCGCCTTGGGTGGTTTGGGGGGCGTGAGCCTGGTCAGCCAGTTGATCGGCACTTCTCTGGGGGTGATTGTGGCGCTGGCCGGCGGTTTTGCGGTGTATGGCGTGATCAATGCGTTGTTTGGTCTGCGCCTGAGCCAGGAAGAGGAGTATTACGGCGCGGACTTGTCGGTGCACAAGATCGGTGCCGTGAGTCAAGATTGAATCACTGTTCCTCATCGTCAGCACCGGGGTAAAAACCGTGCAGCAGGCGATAACGGTCACGCCGTACCTGGTCGACCCGGTCTCGCACCTGCTGGCCGGGTATGCCCAGCATGATCAGCGCGTGTGAGGCAAGCATCAGGCTCGACTCCAGCAACTCGGGTACGACTTCGCTGGCGCCAGCCGCCTTCAACTCGGCCAACTGACTGTCGTCCCGTGTGCGCACCAGGATCGACACACTCGGGTTGAAGCGGCGTGCTTCCTTGAGTATCAATAGTGCGATGTCCGTCTTGTCCACGGCGACCACCAGCAGTCTGGCGCGTTCCAGCCCTATCGCGACCAGCAGCTCGCCGCGACGTGAGTCGCCGTAATGAACACAGCGTTCATTGACGGCTGCTTCCTGAACCCGCACCGGGTCGGTATCCAGCGCAATGTAAGGTTGATCTACATTACGCAAAACCCGCCCGATGGACTGACCTACGCGACCGTAGCCACAAATCACTACGTGATTGTGCAAGCCCGCGTTGAGCGCACTGATTTCTTCGAGTTCGGCTTCTTCGTTGGGCTTGTGGTGCAGGCGCGTGGCGATGTGGGGCGCGGCGCGCAGCAGTAAAGGCGTCATCAGCATCGAGCAGAACGTGGCGGCCAGCAGCAGGCCACCGAAGTCGGCGGGCATCAGTTTGCTCTGCTGCATCTGCGCCATCAGGGCAAAGCAGAATTCGCCCCCTTGAGCCAATGCCAGGCCGCTGCGCCAGGCGGTTTCGACATCGCTGCCGCGCCATTTGACCAGCAGCGCGACCACGGTGCCTTTGATCAGCAGCAATCCCAGCGTCAGGCCGAGAATCAGCAGGCCGTGGCTGGCAAACAGCCGTAAGTCGATCAGCATGCCGATGCTGACGAAGAACACCCCAAGCAGAATGTCGCGGAACGGACGGATGTCCGCCTCGATCTGATGTCGGTAGTGGCTTTCGCCTAGCAGCATGCCGGCGAGAAAGGCGCCCAGGGCTGGGGAGAGGCCAAGCAAGTGAGTCAGCCAGGCCGTCAGCAAAACGATCACCAGCGCCAATAGCACGAACAGCTCTGCGGAGCGGGACGCGGCGACTTCATGGAACAGCCGTGGCAGAAACCAGCGACTGACCAGCAGCAGACCGACGAATAGCACCATGGTCTTGCCCAGCGTCAATGGCAGCGCCCAATACCAGGCCTGATCGCTGCTGCCGGCGAACACCGGCACCAGGGTCAGCAGCAACACCGCGACCACGTCCTGGAACAACAACACGGCGATGGCATTCTGGCCGTGGCGGCTGAAAAGCTCACCGAGGCTGCCCAACTCCTTGCTGACAATGGCGGTGGACGACAGCGCCAAACCGGTACCGAGTAACAGTGCAGGTATGGTTGGCATGCCAAACAGCATCAGCAACCCCCCCAGCACTATCCCGCAAAGCAGCACTTGCAGGCTGCCCAGGCCAAATACCACTTGGCGCAGTGCAAACATTTTCGACAGGGAAAACTCGAGCCCGAGGGAGAACAGCAAGAACACCACGCCCAACTCGGCAAGGTCGGGCAACTCTTCGCTTTCATTCACCCAGTTGAACGCGGTCGGCCCGATCATCAGCCCTACGCACAGGTAGCCCAGCACCGGTGGCAAGCGCAGGCGCTGGAACAGTGCAATCACCACCAGAGAGGAGGTGAAGATGATCAACAGATTGGCGAACACAAAAAACTCCGGTGAGGGTTCTGGCTACTCAAGCGTAGAGGCAAAAAAGAGGCGAGCATCGCGCAAGTGACAGTCGAGGCGAATGATTTGCGTCAGGAGTTTGCCGAAATCTCTTGAAATCAGCCATTGCTCAGACAGATCGGGCAGCGGCTCGACGGCTTTTGATAGCGGGCCTAGAATGAGCGCTTACTTCGATGGGTCTTGTTGTCATGCCTCCTGAATGTCGCCTATTCGGCACCCTTGGTTGCCATCTTTGTGAAGTCGCCGAAGCACTTCTGATGCCCTTTGTCGAAAACGGTTTGTTGGTGGAGTTGGTCGACATCGCCGAAAACGAAGACTGGGTCGAAGACTATGGTTTGCGTATACCGGTGCTGCGGCGTCTTGATAACGGCGCTGAACTCGATTGGCCCTTCGATGCGGATCAGGTTGTAGCGTTCCTGAGCCGCGACGCCGGTTGAAGACGCCCCACCTGTCGCAGTCCTCGTTTCATCCATTGGCGAAAGGTTGGTTATTCGGTTACTGTATGGGCATACAGTTATTCAGATTGCCTGCCATGCGTTCCCTGTTTCGGGTTTGGCAGCCGATCCCGGACGTCAGAGGGATGAGCCTTGGTCAATGTCGAACAATTGAAAAACAGCGTGAACCGGATGTCGGCGGACGTGGTGCGTGAGGCCGTCCTCGAATTGCGTCTGGATGGCCTGGTCACGGAGGGGAAAACGCCCTTCAACAAATTGCATTTCAATACCTGTTTCGCCGAAATTGAAGCCTTGTTCCAGCGTGCGGGCTATCACCGACAACTGGACGTCGTGGGCTATCAGGGTTTGTTGTATGCGCTTTATGATCCGGGTCGCTGGGAAGCGGTCGATGTGCTGCGCTGGCTCAAGGAGTTCACCGAAGCGGCTGCTCGAACACAGTCGATACCGGCCTGAGGATTCTCTTCTAGGTTCGTTCCGGCCACTGTTGGATAATGCCGCCCTGCATTGAGGGTTAGAGCTTTTCGTATGTCCATTTCATCTTTTTCTGCTGCACATAACCAGGCCAGCACGCTCTATCTGCCGCCGGGGCCGTGGCAGACCGTACTCGATTGCCTGTGCGAGCACTTCAGCGCCATCGGTCGTGAACAATGGCTGGACAGAATTGCTCGCGGTCGTGTCCTCGATGGGCAAGGGCTGCCGATCGCCCTGGACCTGCCTTACAAGGAAGGTCTGCGGATTCATTATTTTCGTGAGGTGCCGGACGAAAAAACGATCCCGGTGGTGGAGTCGATCCTCTATGCCGACGAGCATCTGGTGGTAGCAGACAAACCACACTTTCTGCCCGTGACTCCGGCGGGCGAATACGTGGAGCAGACATTGCTGCGGCGGCTGATCCGTCGCCTTGATAACCCGCATCTGGTGCCTTTGCATCGCATTGACCGGCATACGGCGGGGCTGGTGCTTTTTTCAGCCAACCCTCAGAGTCGGTCGGCGTATCAGTCATTATTTCCTACACGCCAGATCGAAAAGCGCTATGAAGCAATCGCCCGGGCATTGCCGGAACATTCCTTCCCGTTGGTCCATAAAAGTCGACTTGTCGATGGCGAGCCGTTTTTTCGCATGCAAGAAGGTCCGGGTGTCAGCAATACCGAGACGGCTGTCGAGGTCAGGGAAAAAAACGGTGAACTCTGGCGTTATGCGCTGTACCCGGTGACGGGCAAGAAACATCAGTTGCGAGTTCACATGACCGCCCTGGGGGCCAGCATCTGCAATGACCCGTTCTATCCGCAGGTGCTCAAGGACGTAGAAGATGACTATGCCAACCCCTTGAAGCTATTGGCTCAGGGGCTGCGATTTGTTGATCCGGTCACGGGGCAGGAAAGAGAATTCGAAAGCACCATCACCTTGCAGTGGTGATCACAGGGCTAACGACTCTGCTTTTCTTCAGTCACGAAAAAGCCCGCTTTTAAAGCGGGCTTTTCTGTATCCGGTTGTCGCCGTAAAGATTACAGATCTTTAACGGTACGGACCTGATCTTTGTTGACGCGGGTGTGCTTGCCATCCAGTTGTTCGAATTCGTAAAAGCCCGATTCTTCATCGTACTTAGGCGCGTCGACGGCCTGGATTTCTCGACCGTCATTCAAGGTGATCACTGTAGGCGATGCGCAACCGGCGAGGGTCGCAAGGCCCAGTGCGAGCATGAAAGTGGCGAGGGTCCGTTGAGTCATGAGTGTGTCTCCGAATGGGAATTCTTTTGATTGCTGAGCTTGAGACGTATACAACGCGCGCAAGTTCCTTCGCGTGTCAGTCTGACACAGTGCGGTGTGTGCTTAACAGTTCTGGCGTATTGAGATTGGCCAGGCGAGGGTCGTTATCCGGGCATTGCAGGGCTGTGGCGCCTAGTTTGCGCATAAGGCGGCCCGGGCTGCGCTCGCCTTCGTTCCAGGCGGTCTCGAAAGCTGCTGAAAGGGCGACGGGAATCATGCACAGCAAGGGTTCCCAGTGTTCGCCATGGCGCAGCATCAGCGGTTTGTCCGGATGTTGCCCGGCGGTTTCACGCATGCTCTGGAGCAGCGCGGCATCGATGCGTGGCACATCGCAGGGCAGCACCAGCAGATGAGGGTGGCGGGCAGCTTTCAGGCCTGCGCGAATACCTGCCAATGGTCCCGGAAAGTCGCCTTCGTCGTCATGGACCAACTGATCCGCATAAGGCGCATATTTTTCCAGGTTTCTGTTGCAGGAGATGATCAGGTCATCACTCAGCGGGCGCGTCTTACGGTGTAGATGCGCGATCAGTGGCTCGCCGTGCCAATCCAGCAAACCCTTGTCCTGACCACCCATGCGTTGGCCGCGACCGCCGGCCAGGAGCAGAATGGAGCAAGGCGCCAGAGGTGTATTCGAAGTCATCGCACTTCTCCATGGGGGCGGCGAATAAATGAGGCGCTGTGATATAACACCGGGCTGTTTCTCCTACAACTGGACGAGCCTATGAAAGCCAAGGCTGATGTACCTTTCGCACCGCTCAACATCGCGGTGCTGACTGTCAGCGATACCCGTACCCTGGAAACCGATACCTCAGGCCAGGTCTTCGTCGACCGTTTGAGCGCTGCGGGTCATAACCTGGCGGCCCGTGTGCTGCTTAAAGATGACCTCTACAAAATTCGCGCGCAAGTCGCCAACTGGATTGCCGATGAGGTCGTGCAAGTGGTGTTGATCACCGGCGGTACCGGGTTCACCGGTCGCGACAGCACGCCCGAAGCCGTGAGTTGCTTGCTGGATAAACAGGTGGATGGTTTTGGTGAGTTGTTCCGGCAGATATCGGTAGCGGATATCGGCACCTCGACGGTTCAGTCCCGGGCCTTGGCGGGGCTGGCCAATGGCACGCTGGTGTGCTGTTTGCCGGGCTCCACCAATGCGGTGCGCACCGGTTGGGACGGCATTCTTGCCGAGCAACTGGATTCGCGTCACCGTCCGTGCAATTTCGTGACCCATCTGAAACAGGCGGCACCCTGTGAATCCCGGGGGTAAGCCAGGCAAGACTGGCAGTCTGATGGCTGTCGAGGTGGCACTGGCGCGTTTACTGGAAATGGCTGACGCCTCGAAGATTGGTGAGCACGAATGCTTGCCGTTGGCACAGGTTCAGGGGCGTGTACTGGCCACTGACCTGGTCTCGACACTTGATTTGCCGCCTTGGCCCAACAGTGCAATGGACGGTTATGCCTTGCATTTGGCCGACTGGACGGGAGAGCCGTTGGTGGTCAGTCAGAAGATTTTTGCAGGCCAGGCCCCTGAGCCCTTGAAGCCGGGTACCTGTGCGCGGATCTTCACCGGCGCGCCTGTGCCCGCAGGTGCCAACTGTGTCGAGATGCAGGAGAACGTCGAGGTTCAGGCGGATGAACGGGTGCGTTTCACCGAGACCATGACCCCAGGAAAGAACATCCGTCCACAAGGCCAGGAAGCCACCGTTGGTGAGCTGATCTTGCCCGCCGGAACGCGTCTGGGGCCAATCGAGCAGGGGCTGGCGGCATCGCTGGGATGCGCTGAGCTGGACGTGGTTCGCAAAATTCGTGTTGCGGTATTGTCTACCGGTGATGAGTTGATTGAGCCAGGTCAGGTCCTTGGGCCGGGACAGATCTACAACAGTAATCGGGTATTGCTCTGTAGCTGGTTGCAGCGCTTGGGTTGTGAGGTGATCGATGCCGGCATTCTTCCCGATGATTTAGCGACCACTCGTGCCCGCCTTGGTGAGTTAAAGGATGTCGACCTGATTCTCTCGACCGGTGGCGTATCGGTGGGAGAGGCCGACTTCCTGGGCATTGCCTTGCGGGAAGAGGGCGAATTGACTCTGTGGAAGCTTGCCATCAAACCAGGCAAACCACTGACGTTCGGGCATTTTCGTGGCGTGCCTGTGATTGGTTTACCCGGCAATCCGGCATCGACCCTGGTGACTTTTGCTCTGTTGGCAAGGCCTTACCTTTTGCGCCGCCAAGGCGTAAAAGAGGTTGAGCCCCTGAAGTTTCAGGTGCCGGCAGGGTTTGTCTGGCCAAAGGCCGGCAACCGACGTGAGTACTTGCGCGGACGTCTGGAGAATGGCCGGGCAATCATCTACAGGAATCAGAGCTCTGGCGTACTGCGCAGTGCTGCCTGGGCTGACGGTCTGGTTGAAGTGCTGGAAGACCGTACGCTGATCGAGGGTGATTGTGTGAGCTTCATCCCGCTGAGTGAAGTCTTGAGCTGATACAGGTACTGGTATTCCCACGCAAGCCCGGTTGATCGCATTGGGCTTGCGTGCATGACCATTCCTTAACGTGCCAGAAGTGTCACGACCTGGTCGAAGCGGCTGTTGGCGATCCAGGCCAGAAGCCCCAGGATCACGGCTGTTCCACCAGCTGAATAGGCAAGCCGGTGTTTGATGGATTTGACGTCATCCCGGACTTCATCCATGTCTCTTCGGATGTACTTGAGGTGTGTCTCCAGTTCAATGACGCGAGGTTCCATATCAACTTCTCCGGCGGATTTTGCGCTGTTTTTGAGTTCAGCCTGATGATTGGCGCGATTTTCTGCGAACGGCGCGACCGGAGTTACCGGTAGTCTGAGGTCATGGCTTTGCATGGAGTAACTGGCTCCTTGCGTTAAAACCATTCAAGTGGTCGATGCCGTTGTTGCTTGCGCTTGTTGAGGCCCTTAAGGGGGTTCCATTCATTGTTTTTCACGTCCCTGTGTAAATTAACGGGTGATGACTGATACCGAGACACAACGGTGTACCAATTGCCCGGTTGGGTCAATTGAGCCGATTCCTCACGTTTTGTAAGAAAAAATACCGCTCTGTAGGACTCACGTTTCCTTCCCTTGGAAATAATTAAAATCCTTTCGACTTTTATGAGGGGCTGCGAGGTCAACATGTCCCATGGATATGCGGATATGGGAGTGGCAAAAATGAGCGAGCGCAAGGCGCTGTTGATTCTACATGGCAAGCAGGCACTCAATGAGGAGGTCCGTGCAGCCGTCGAAGGCAAGCGCCAGCAGGGCTGGGAACTGGCTGTTCGACTGACCTGGGAGGCCGGTGATGCGCAGCGGTTGGTGGATGAAGCGCTGACGGCAGGCTATACGCAGCTGATTGCCGGCGGCGGTGATGGCACCTTGCGTGATATCGCCGAAGCCATGGCAGCGCATTCGACGCAGGCCAGCCTGGTGCTTTTGCCCTTGGGCACCGCCAACGATTTTGCTCGCGCTGCCGGTGTGCCTCTGGAGTCCGCTCAGGCGTTGGACCTTCTGGAGGCTGCCCCGCGAGCCATTGATCTGGGAGAAGTCGGCGGGCAGGTTTTCCTGAACATGGCCACTGGCGGCTTTGGCAGTCAGGTCACGGCCAATACCTCCGAGGATCTGAAAAAAATTCTTGGAGGCGCCGCTTATCTCTTCACGGGTTTATCACGCTTCAGTGAGTTGCATGCGGCCTATGGCGAGTTGCAGGGGCCGGATTTTCACTGGCGCGGCGAATTGTTGGCATTAGGCATTGGCAATGGTCGACAGGCTGGCGGTGGTCATGTGTTGTGCCCGCAGGCGCTGGCTGACGATGGTCTGCTGGATATCAGCATTTTGCCCGCGCCACAGGAAGTGGTCGGTACCTTGAAAGACCTGCTGAGCGATGGCTTTGGAATCGACAACATGTTTGTGCGAGCTCGCTTGCCATGGGTCGAGATCAAGGTCTCGGAGGGCCTTTATATCAACCTTGATGGGGAACCTCTGGAGGGCGATAGCCTGCGTTTCTCGGCGCGCCCGGCGGCATTGCGTGTGCATTTGCCCGAGGGCTCGCCACTGCTGAGCGTCTCGAACCCAGCTAATCGTCCAGACTGATGATTTGTTCGCGCACGGCGAACAGCACCAGGCCGGCCACATCATAGATCTGCAAGCGTTTCATGATCTGTGAGCGGTGCGTTTCGACGGTCTTGATGCTCAGACCCAGGCCATTGGCGATTTCCCGGGTGGATTTTCCGCGAACAATCAGTCGCAGAATTTCCAGCTGGCGTGCCGTCAGGTTGTGCGAGTCTTGGGGTTGCGCCTGATTATTCTGGGTTCGGGTCAGTGCCTGGTTGATGACGGTATGGGCAATGGCCGGGCTCAGGTAGCGTTCGTTATTGCGCAAGGCATCCAGGGCATGTTCGAGCTCGGTGGCCGTGGTGTCCTTGAGCAGGTAGCCATGCGCCCCTGATTCCAGTGCCTGCATGATGAGCGCCGGGTCGGTATGCATCGACAGGATGAGCACTTTGCACTGCGGACGTACTCGCTTGAGTCGCTGCAAGGCTTCAAGGCCACCGGTTTCCTTCATGGAGATATCCAGCAGAATGATGTCCGGGGATAGCTGTTCGACCATTTCGACCAACTGCGAGCCGTCATTGGCCTCCCCGACTACCGCATAGCCGGGAATATCCAGCACCAGAGCGCGCACGCCAGCCCTGATAAGTGAGTGGTCGTCCACCAGAAGTAAGTTACAAGTCAATGCATAACCTTATTCGTACTGGCCCGTTCTAGCGCGCGGGGCGCCCAGGGGAAGAGTGCTTCTATTTGAGTGCCTTTGCCCGGTTCGCTGGTCACGGTCAGTGTGCCACCTAACTGATCGATCCGTTCCGACATCCCGGCCATTCCCCGTTGCCCTTCGCGAGCGGGATCTGCCGCTGGCGCGAAACCCAGGCCATCGTCGCTGATCAACAGCGTCAGGCCTTGGGGCAGGCGTTGCAGGCGGATCAATAGATTTCTGGCCTCGGCGTGACGCAGTATATTGGTAACGGCTTCTTGAGTGATTCGAAAAGCTGCCACCGCTATTTCCTCCGGTATGCCCGTCAGGCGTTGATGGCATTCCAGGCTCCAGTGCACGGAGGTATTGGCCAGGGTCCTGAGTAAATGTGCTCGCAGGCTGGCTTCCAGCCCGAGACTGGCCAGTTGCCGCGGATTGAGGATGGCCGAGACGTCGCGAACCTTGGCCAGGGTTTCGTCCAGCGTATCGCAGAGTACCGAACACTGACCCTGCAGTTCTTCGGGCAATCGACGTTTGAGCCATTCACCTTGAAGTTTTGCGGCGGTCAGCAATTGACCAATGTCATCATGCAGCTCTCGACTGAGCCGGTGGCGTTCGTTTTCCTGCACTTGCAGCAGACGGTCAGCCAGTTCTTGAGGTTGAAACTTTATCGATTTGCGCGAGAGACAATGTCCCACCCAGACACAGGCCAACGCCGCACTGTTGAGCACCAGCAGACTCACCGGCAGAGGGATGGACAAGCTATAGACCAGCAGGCTGCCAAGCGCCGAGCAGATGCACAGAAAAAGCGTGAACCGGCGCGCGTTTTTTCGGGAGGGTGGCCACAGGGTAATTGACTTGAGGCTGGCGTACATAGCGGATGGAGCCAATGGATGTTCGCTGCGGGCAGACCGGCCATTTAGGGGCTGACGGGTCTCTGTGTGGAAATCGTTGTGTGAAGTCGCTTTCAATGGCTGCGGTGCAGTGATCGAAATACAGCTTTCAATGTGCTCGCCTAGAGTCACTCTGTCATTAATTGACGTCAACTAATGGTCGGCATAATACCACTTAAGATACCGTTGGTCGCGTTCGGGTATATACCTCTATACCGTCAGGAAATATAGTTTCTGGACGATAGTTCCACAATGAAAAAACATTCGATTTTTATCGTCGGAAGATATCGATTGCCAGGGATTTTGTTTTTATTGCCAGGCACTCTCTGACGTCGACACAGGGATAACTATTTATTTAGGGCTGTTGTCGACTGGTATTCAATTGCGATATGAGCGCATCAAGTTATAGGGCTGCGTCATGGCAATAAAAAGCGCAAGACGGCTAGAAACTGGTGATTTTAAGCTTGCCGTTCCGAGAACGAAACGAGCCTGAACGGTCTGGAGTGGCTGGGCGGCTGAAATTGACTTTGTCCCACATGAAACGCAAACGCTTCAATCAGCGAGGTCTGTTCAGTGTCATCAAGACTGAGTTGGCCGGTAGTCTGATCGATGAGTTCGAGTTGCCAGGCCATGAGTGTGAAGCAGTCCTTGAGTGCATCCAGGGCTTGATCGTGCAGGTCCATGTGGTTCTGCGCGTGGCTCAGCAGTCCATGAATATGCAGCGAGAACTCCGAGACCGTCGCCAGTGCCAAGGCATCGGCTTTGCTGGACAGCTTGAGAAGGGTGCTGAGCATGCAATCGATGGCGTCCCTGTCATTGCTGATCAGTTGCAAATGACTCAGGCATTCCTCGGATTTGGCCAAGAGTGTTTCAGCCTCGACGAGAAACTCTGGAAATCGCTGAGCCCACTCTTTGGTGTCGTTCGGCATGCTTATCTCCACAACGTCATGTCAGATGAGGGAATGTCGTGCGTGCCGACGAAAAGCACAGGTGTCCCGGCACCGCCAGTCCTTTGTGAAATCGCGCTCCAACAGGTTTGAGCGCCGGCTGGGGAACTCGAGAGGGTGGGTGGCCACTGACCTGCGATCGCACACAAAAGCCTGACTCCGTTCATGCAATGAGAATGGCGTCACATTAATGGCTATTGGATATTGCGAATATCAGGTTGGGCCTGATTGTTACTAGGGGAATCCCTTACACAGGGGAACCTAACGTGCAAACCGAGGTCGCGCCGCAGGGAATGGAGCAGATGAAATCCCGGAGTCAGTAAAGCATGATGTTAATGTGACATCAATGCCTGATCGTGGCATTTTGTCTGGGGGTCAAGGTCCGGCAAAAACAGCCGATAACTCCCTTTAGTGAATTCATCAGAACAAGCCCAGGAGTCATTAATGGCCGGCATTCTCGACACGGTAGACCAACGCACGCAACTGGTGGGTGAGAATCGCCTGGAAATTCTCATGTTCCGGCTGGCCGGACGGCAATTGTTTGCGATCAACGTCTTCAAGGTCCAGGAAGTGCTGCAGCTACCGAAGCTGACCCTGATGCCGCAACGTCATCCCTTTGTTTGCGGTGTGGTCAACCTGCGTGGCCAGACGTTGCCAGTGATCGACCTGTCCCAGGCCATCGGCATGCGCCCGCTGGTGCCAAGCCCCACCAGTACCATTATCGTCACCGAGTACAACCGCTCGGTGCAGGCGTTCCTGGTCGGTGGTGTGGACCGCATCGTCAACATGAACTGGGAAGCCATTTTGCCGCCGCCAACCAGCGCCGGTCGCCAGCATTACCTGACCGCCATCAGCAAGGTCGATGATCAGTTGGTGGAAATCATCGATGTCGAAAAAGTCCTGGCCGAAATCGTTCCATACAACGCCAAGGTATCGCGCGACAAACTCGACGATCCGGTTCTGGAGCTCGCCCGGGGCCGTGAAGTGCTGCTGGTGGATGACTCGAACGTGGCCCTGTCGCAATTGCGCGACACCTTGGGTCAGTTGGGCGTGAAGATGCACATTGCCAGCGATGGCTTGAAGGCGCTGAACATGCTCAAGGCCTGGGCCGATACGGGCGAAGTCATGACTGACAAGCTGCTGATGATCTTCACCGATGCGGAAATGCCGGAAATGGACGGTTATCGCCTGACCACCGAAATTCGTAACGATCCCCGTTTGCGCAGCCTTTATGTGGTCTTGCACACTTCGCTGTCGGGCAGCTTCAACGACTCGATGGTGAAGAAGGTCGGCTGCGACAACTTCCTCTCCAAGTTCCAGCCCGACAAACTCGTCGACGTGGTGCGCCAGCGCCTGATGCTCGACGCAGTTCCGGCCTGAAATGGGCATGTAGGAGCCAGCGGTGCGGCGATCCGACTTGCCGGCGAAGGCGTCCCTAAGAGCGCCTTCGCCGGCAAGCCTGGCTCCTACGAAAAGCGGGCAAGCCCTCGCCACAGGGTCTTTGATTCGGCGATCAAGCTCGTATAGGGTGGCGTTTTTACCCACCAGGGAGCTGGCCATGCGTCTGAGCGCGCTTTATCGTTATCCGTTGAAATCCGGCAAGGGCGAGAGCCTGAATCAGGTCAGCCTGGACAAGCTGGGACTGGACGGCGATCGACGCTGGATGCTGGTGGACGAGGCCAGCGGGCGCTTCCTGACCCAGCGCGCGGTCGCGAAAATGAGTCAGCTGTCAGCGTTGTGGAATGCCGACGGCGGCTTGACCCTCAGTGCTCCGGACCATTCACCGATCGATATTGCGTTGCCCGACGGTGAAGCCGAGCTGCGTGGCGTGACCATCTGGCGCGACACCTTGCGCGTTCCCGATGCCGGCGATGCGGCGGGTGCCTGGGTCAGTGAGTTCATCGGCAAGCCGACGCGCCTGGTGCAAGTGCCGCTTGATCGCGCGCGGACCACCCAGGCGGGCTACGGAAAGGATGATGATCAGGTGGCTTTTGCCGACGGCTTTCCGTTGTTGCTGATTGGTCAGGCGTCGCTGGAAGACTTGTCGAACAAGGTCGGTCGGCCGCTGGAGATGTTGCGTTTCCGGCCCAATCTGGTGATCGAGGGCAGCGAGGCGTATGCAGAAGATAGTTGGAAGCGCGTCCGCATTGGCGACGTTGAGTTTCGCGTGGTCAAGTCCTGTTCACGCTGCATTCTGACCACCATCGACCCGCAGACCGGCGAACGCAGCGAAGATCGTGAGCCGCTGGCGACCTTGCAGAAATACCGCACCGTGGCCGATGGCGCGATGTTCGGTCAGAACCTGGTCAACGACGGTAACGGCCGCCTGGAAGTCGGCATGCCGGTGACGATCCTCGAATAAAGCTCTTCAAGATGAAAAAATGCCCGTGTCCAAGGACACGGGCATATTTTGTCGCTGTGAAAACCCGGGGGTTTAGCCGCGGTATTCGCACAGGTAAGCGGTGTCGACGGCCACTTTCAGCTGGAACTGGCTGTTGGCGGGCACGTTGAACTGGCTGCCAGCGGCGAAGGTTTCCCAGGTGTCGCTGTCAGGCAGTTTGACGGTCAGGGCGCCGGACACCACGTGCATGATTTCACGCTGGCTGGTGCCGAATTTGTATTCGCCCGGTGCCATGACGCCGATGGTCGCTGGACCTTCAGCGGTGCCAAAGGCGATCGACTTGACGGTGCCGTCGAAGTACTCGTTGACTTTAAACATGGGCGGTTCCTCGAAAAGGGCTGAAAAGGGCCGGCCAGTATGCACAAGGTGTCGATAGGCGTCACCTCCTGCACTCAAGGATTAGCGGGGAAAACCAGCGGTAACAAACGCGCAGTATTGCGCGCGTCTTCCAGCGCCCGATGCTGCTGACCGTTGAACTGCAGGCCCGCCAGTTGCAAGGCTCCATTAAGCCCCAGCGGGCGCTCGAGCCGACGAGCCTTGGCGAAGCGTTGCTTGAGATTCATGTGCGGTACCCGGCTCAGGGCGCTGTCGAGTTGCAGGCGCTGCCAGTCCTGAAGCAGTTGCTTGCGGTCGTAATCGCCCCAACTGGCCCAGCCTTCCAGGCGCGCGTGATGTTGACCGAGCCAGCGTTCGAACGAGGACCAGACATCGGTGAGCGGCTGTGCGGCATCGATATTGGCCTGGGTGATGTGGGTCAGTTCCCGGCAAAACGGCGTCAGCAAGGGCCGGCGCAACGGGCGCACGAAGCACTGGAAGTGATCCAGTTCCTGGCCCTTGCGGTCCACGAGGGTGGCACCGATTTCGATGATTTCCATTTCCGTTACTGGCCAGCCACCCTCATCGGTGGTGGCTTCCAGATCAATGACCAACCAGTGAGGCATCGCAGGGTTCCTGGTATCCGCGTCCTGATAGGGCTTGAGCGTAGCCAAACCCGGCGGATCCGCCTAGCGGCTTATTCGACCTCCAACAAAATCTGACGATTTTTTACCTGATCGCCGACCCTGACCTGCAAGCGTTTGAGCACGCCGTCGATACCCGATTTGAGCGGATGTTCCATTTTCATCGCTTCGAGCACCACCAGCAGCTGACCTTTGCTGACCGGGCTGCCCTCACTGACCAGTACATCGACGATCGCCCCGTCCATTGGTGCCTTGAGCGTGCCGGAACTGACACTGGCCTGGCCGCTGACCCGCGCCTGGGTCCGATCGACCAGCCGCAGGCTGCCGGGGCGCGTGAACAACCAGAGTTGCCCGGCCTCGAGGCGATAGGCATGGCGTTGGCGGGTGCCGTCGATTTCCAGGGTGGCCCAGCGTCCGTCGCATCCGATGATCTTCAGTTCGAGGGCACGAGCGCCGATCTGAGCACGGTAGGGTTTGCCGGGTTCAGCGTTCAATTCCACCGGCCAATCATGATCCTCCAGGCCGATTCGGTAGTGCAAAGGCACGCTGGCGTTGTTGCGCCAACCGGCCAGCGGGGCTCGGTGAGCCTGTGCCGACGCGTGATAAAAAAGCGCCGCGGCGATGGCCAGTTCTTCGGCGCTCGGCACATGGGGATGCAGGCAGGGATGATCGGTAAAGTACGTGGGGATGAACCCGGTGCTGAACTCGCCGCCGATGAACTGTGGATGTTCCAGCAGGCTGGCGAGCAAGCGCTGATTGCTCTGTACGCCCAGCAGTACGCTGTCCTGTACTGCCCGCAGCAACTTGCGCCGGGCTTCTTCGCGGGTGGCGCCGTGGGCGATGAGCTTGCCCAGCATCGGGTCATAGAACGGGCTGACAGACTGGCCTTCGATCAGGCCATGGTCGATCCGCACGCTGCCCGGCAACGCAGGCTCCCAGGCTGCGATTCGCCCGGTTTGCGGCAGAAATCCCTGGGCCGGATCTTCGGCGTACAGGCGCACCTCCATGGCATGCCCGTTGAGCTGCACCTGCTCCTGTCGTAGTGGCAGCGGTTGTCCTTCGGCGACGTGTAATTGCCAGGCCACCAAATCGAGGCCGGTGATCAGCTCTGTCACCGGGTGTTCCACTTGCAGCCGGGTATTCATCTCCAGAAAGTAAAACTGCCCGCGAGCATCCAGCAGGAACTCCACAGTGCCAGCGCCGACGTAATTCACCGCGCGCCCTGCCTTGAGCGCCGCTTCGCCCATGGCCTGGCGCAGCTCGGCGGTCATTACCGGGCAAGGCGCTTCCTCGATGATTTTCTGGTGGCGGCGCTGAATCGAACAGTCGCGCTCACCGAGGTAGATCAGGCTGCCGTGCTGATCGCCGAACACTTGAACCTCGACGTGACGCGGGTCGATCAAGGCTTGCTCGAGGATCAGTTCGTCGCTGCCAAACCCATGCAGCGCCTCGGAGCGTGCGGTGCGAATCTGCTCCAGCAACTCTCCAGCGCTGTGCACCAGGCGCATGCCACGACCGCCGCCGCCGGCACTGGCCTTGATCATCAGCGGGTAGCCGATGCGTTCGGCTTCGCGGCTCAGGGTCGCGTCATCCTGTTCGCTGCCCTGATAGCCTTTGATACAGGGCACGCCCGCTTTGATCATGGCGAGTTTCGACAGGCGTTTGCTGCCCATCAGTTCGATGGCCTCGGGGCTGGGGCCGATGAAGATGATGCCGGCCTGTTGGCAGGTGAGGGCGAATTCTGCGTTTTCCGAGAGGAAGCCGTAACCGGGGTGGATCGCATCGGCACACGTGCGCCGGGCGGCGTCGATGATTGCCGGGATGTTCAGGTAAGACTGCTGCACCGGGGCCGGGCCGATGTTCACGGCTTCGTCGGCCATCTGCACATGCAATGCGTCGGCGTCGGCCTCGCTGAACACGGCGACGGTGCGGTAGCCCAGCGCTTGTGCGGTGCGCTGGATGCGGCAGGCGATTTCACCGCGGTTGGCGATCAGGATTTTGCTAAAGGCGGGCATGGGTTATTCCCTTTGTATTGCGGTGAATGTGATGGCCCCATCGCGGGCAAGCCCGCTCCCACAGGATTTTGTGAACGACACAGATCCCTGTGGGAGCGGGCTTGCCCGCGATGCTTTTATGGCGCCCACCCCGGTTTACGCTTCTGCACAAAGGCCATGGTCCCCTCGACCCCTTCATCCCCAGTCACCGCTTCGCTGAACCACTCGGCCGCCTGATCGAGCAGGCCATCCGAAGGTTGTCCGGCACTCGCCAGCAAGAGTTTTTTGGTCGCCGCATTCGCCCCCGGGGCGCAACACAACACATGGGCCAGCACTTCATCGAGGCGCTCGGCCAAGGCTTGCGGGTCATGCTCGACAAAATGCACCAACCCCATCCGCCGCGCCTGGTTGCCATCGAACCGTGCGGCGGTCAGGGCCAGTCGGCGGGCTTGGGTCAGACCAATGCGCTGCACCACGAACGGCGCGATCTGCGCCGGCAGCAGGCCGAGGCTGGTTTCCGGCAGGCCGAATTGCGCCTGATGATCGGCCATCGCGATGTCACTGACACAGGCCAGGCCGAAACCACCGCCAAGCACCGCGCCTTGCAGCACGGTGATCACCACTTGTGGCGCGTGCTGGGTTTCTTCCAGCAAGGCGCCGAACACGCGGTTCAAATCGCGATAGGCCGTTTGGCCCTGAGTGCGGGCGTTGGCCATGTCCTTGATGTCGGCACCGGCACAAAAATGCCCGCCGGCACCGCCAATCACCAACGCGCGAACCTGCCGGTCATCCCGCACCGCCGCCAGCACTGCACGCAATTCGGCAACCATTTGCAGGTTCATGGCGTTGCGACTGTCGGGGCGGTTTAGGGTGATGTGCAGGACGCCGTTATGCCGTTCTAGCAACAGGGTCTGACAAACGGGAAGGGTGCTCATTTCTTTTTCCCCGGCAGGATGCCCATGAGTTTGCAGATGATCCCCAGCATGATTTCGTCGGCACCGCCGCCGATCGACACTAGCCGCACGTCGCGGTAAGCCCGGGCCACCGGGTTGTCCCACATGAAGCCCATGCCGCCCCAATATTGCAGGCAACTGTCGCTGACTTCCCGACCGAGTCGCCCGGCCTTGAGTTTGGCCATGGACGCCAGACGGGTGACATCCTGGCCTTTGATGTATTGCTCGGTGGCCTGATAGACCAGCGCCCGCAGGCATTCGATTTCGGTTTGCAATTCGGCCAGGCGGAAATGGATGACCTGATTGTCGATCAGCGCATTGCCGAAGGTTTTGCGCTCCTTGCAGTACTCGATGGTGCTGTCGACGCAGTATTCCAGGCCTTTGATCATGTTCGCCGCGCCGAACAATCGTTCTTCCTGGAACTGCAGCATCTGCATCATGAACCCGGCGCCTTCGTGGCCGATGCGGTTGCGTTGCGGTACGCGCACGTTGTCGAAGAATATCTGGGCGGTTTCCGAGCTGCGCATGCCGAGCTTGTCCAGGTGCGAGCTGAGGCTGATCCCGGGGCTGTTCATTGGCACCATGATCAGCGACTTGTTGATGTGCGGTTTGTCGTCCGAGGTGTTGGCCAGCAGGCAGATGAAGTCGGCGCTCGGCGAGTTGGTGATCCACATCTTGCTGCCGTTGATCACGTAGTCATCGCCGTCCTTGCGGGCGGTGGTTTTCAAACCTGCTACGTCGGAGCCGGCGCCGACTTCGGAGACGCCGATACAGCCAACCTGCTCGCCGGTGATCGCTGGCCGCAGGAACTCTTCACGCAGTTCATCGGAGCCGAATCGTGCCAGAGCCGGGGTACACATGTCGGTCTGCACGCCGATGGACATCGGAATGCCGCCGCAATGAATGGTGCCGAACTCTTCGGCCGCCACAATCGAATAGCTGTAATCGAGCCCCATGCCACCGAATTTTTCCGGTTTGGAAATCCCCAGCAGACCGAGGTCGCCCGCCTTGCGGAAGATCTCATGGATCGGAAAACGCCCGGCCTTTTCCCATTCCTCGACATGAGGATTGATCTCGTGATCGACGAATTGGCGGATGGTGCGACGCAGTGCTTCGTGTTCCTGGGTGAAGATCATTTTTTATTGTTCTCCTGTCGAACCCGATCGTTCCTTTGCTGCGCATGGGAACGATCAATCAAAACCTCGCGACGCCGAAACTGTTGGGTTGCAGCGAACGAACCTCGGCCTCATGGCAGATATCCAGCAGGTACCCGAGCAGGGTCCGGGTGTCCCGCGGATCGATCAGCCCGTCGTCCCACAGATTGGCGCTGCCATACAGCGCTGTGGACTGGCTGTCGAGTTTCTGCGCGGTGACCTGTTCCAGCATGTCGAGCATTTTCGGGTCGGGCACCACCCCGTCCTTGAGCTGTTTGGCTTCGGTGACGATCCGCAACACTTTGCCGGCCTGGGCGCCGCCCATCACCGCGGTGCGGCTGTTGGGCCAGGCGAAGATGAAACGCGGGTCGAGGCCACGGCCGCACATCGCGTAGTTGCCGGCACCGTAGGAGCCACCGACGACGATCGTCAATTTAGGCACCCGAGCATTGGCCACCGCTTGAATCATTTTGGCGCCGTGCTTGATCACCCCTTGTTGCTCCGACTCGGTGCCGACCATGAAACCGGTGGTGTTGTGGAAAAACAGCAGGGGCGTCTGGCTCTGGTCGCAGAGCTGAATGAACTGTGCAGCCTTGCTCGCACCTTTGGGCGTAATTGGGCCGTTGTTGCCGATGAAGCCGCAGGCTCGACCCTGAATCTGCAAATGCCCGCAGATTGTTTGCGGGTCGAACTCGCCCTTGAATTCGAGGAAGTTCGACGCGTCGGCAATCCGCGCGATGATTTCGCGCACGTCGTAGGATTTTTTCGGGTCATCCGGGATCAGGCCCAGCAGTTCGTCGATGGGGTAGAGCGGTTCTTCCCACTGACGTTCGGGTAACCATTGCAACTGATCGTTCCATGGCAACAGGCTCATGATCTCGCGCACCTGGCGCACGCCATCGGCATCGTTCTCTGCCAGGTATTCGGCGGTGCCGGCGGTTTGCGCGTGCATCTCGGCGCCGCCCAGTTCTTCGTCGGTGGCGACTTCACCGGTGGCGGCCTTGAGCAGTGGGGGACCTGCGAGAAACAGCTTGGCCTTGCCGCGCACCACCACCACGTAATCCGACAACCCCGGCTGATAAGCACCGCCTGCCGTGGCCGAGCCATGGACCACGGTGATTTGCGGCAAGCCCATGGCCGACATCCGCGCCTGATTGGCAAAACTGCGCGCGCCTTCGACGAAAATCTCCGCCGCGTAATTGAGGTTGGCGCCTCCGCTTTCCGCGAGGGTGATTACCGGCAGTTTGTTTTCCATGGCGATCTGTTGCAGGCGCAGTGATTTTTTCAAACCGCTGGGGGAAATGGTTCCACCCTTGATCGCGCTGTTGTTCGCCACCACCAGCACTCGTGCGCCGGACACGTAACCGATCCCGGCGATCAAACCGCCGCCGGCCGAGCTGCCGTCCTTGTCGTCGTGCAACTTGTAGCCGGCCAGGCTCGCCAACTCGAGGAACGGTGCGCCGGGGTCGAGTAATAAATTGAGGCGTTCACGGGGTAGCAGTTGCCCGCGCTTGTCGAACCTGGGCTTGGCTTCGGCGGCTTTGCTCAGCAGGTTCTGCTCGAGCTGACGGACCTGCTCGATGCCGGCCAGCATGGCCACCCGGTTGCGGGCAAACGCTTCGCTGAACGGATCTACCTGGGACTGGATGACCGGCATGGTTATTCCTTGTCCTTGAGCTCGTCTGGTTTGGACGCGTCTGGTTTGGGCACGTCGGGTCTGAGTACTTCGGGTAAATACGCGCGGTGAAAGCCGTTGTAGGAGTGACTGTTCTGCGCCTTGTGCATCGGCCAGGCCCGCCCGCCGAGGCTGGCGGCACCGTCGATGCGTAGCGTGCTGCCGCTGACAAAAGCGGCTGCCGGGCTGAGCAGGAAAACAATCGCCGCGCTGATTTCCGATTCGGTGCCAATGCGTTTGAGTGGTACGTGTTCGCACAAGGTCGGGATCACGGCCCGGAACGCACCTTCGTAGGTGTCCATGCCGCTGGAGGCGACCCAGCCTGGCGCGACGGCGTTGACCCGCACGCCGGCATAGCCCCATTCAAACGCGGCGGTCTTGGTGAAGTTGTCCATGCCCGAGCGCGCCGCACCTGAGTGGCCCATGCCGGGCATGCCGCCCCACATGTCGGCGAGCATGTTGACGATGGCGCCGCCGTGCTTGCTCATGGACTGATTGAACACCTCACGGGCCATCAGAAAACCGCCCACCAGGTTGGTGCGCAGTATGGTTTCGAAACCTTTCTGATTGATCGACGCCAGGGGCGAGGGGTACTGCCCGCCAGCATTGTTGACCAGTCCATGAATCGGTCCGTGTTTGCGGATTAGTTCGCTGACCAGTTGCGTGACGGCGTCTTCATCGCGGATATCGCAGACCTGCCAACTGGCTTTACCCCCGTCTTCGGTGATTTCGGCGGCGACCTTTTTCAGTTTCTCGGTATTCCGTCCCACCAGCAGCACATGCGCGCCGAGGGCTGCGAGCTCGTGAGCGGTGCAACGGCCGATGCCGCTGCCGCCACCGGTGACGATGATGTTTTGGCCGGCGAACAGGTCGGGTTTGAAAATCGAGTCATAAGCCATGGCGACAGTCCTCTAATTGACCTGATCGGCGATGCGCTGCGGCACCGGAATCTGGATCTCCAGCAGTTGTTGGGCGAAGGCCTTGCCTTGCGGATCGATCCGCAGGCTGGCCACGCCACCGCCGCCGAGCGCGTTCTCCAGAAGAAAATTAAAGCTCTGAGTGCCTGGTAAATACCAGCGTTCGACACGCCCGTGGATCGGATCGAGGACATGGCTCATCCAGTCGACCATCACCGCAGGTGTCAGCGCTTCGGCGATCCACGGCAGGTAGTCGGGATGGCGGGCCATGACGCCGATATTGCTGTGATTGCCCTTGTCGCCGGAGCGCGCCACGGCGAGTTTGATCAGGGCCACGCTGGCGTCGGCGCGTTCTGTGGGTTGGGGCGGATCGAACGGTAGCGGCAAGTCATCCGGGTCGAGTACATCGAGGGCGGGCAGGGCGCACGGGTGGCGCTCACCGGCGAGGTCGATTTCCAGGCTGCAGGCCGTTTTGTCGATCAGGAATGAAAACAGCCGGATCAGCGGGTACACCGTCGGCCGCCCGCCGACGATCCCGGTCAGCCCCGGCGCCATGCCGGTGGCGGCCTGGGCGATTTCCCGGGAAAACAGAATCAAGGCTTGTTTGCTCGGATGGCGCACGGCGAGTTTGATCACCACTTCGCGGCTGTCCTGGCGCTGGCCATGAGGGCCATAAGTGGCTTCGCTGCCCAGCAGTTCGATGTTCACTTCGCTGTAGGGCGCCCAACCGCGCTGGCAGAAGATTTCCGCGGTCTTGTTGATGATCGCCTGGCTGACCCGTCGGGCCTTGGCCACGGCATCGATCCCGGCGATCAGGCAGCTGGCGGTACAGCGAAAACCGTCCGGATAGGTGGCGCTGACCTTGTACTGATCGGTCGGCGGCAAGCCTTTTGCGCCATGCACCTGCACCGCGTTTTTGCCTTGCTGCACGAGTTTGACCTGACTGAAGTCGCACACCACATCGGGCAGCAAATAGGCCTGCGGGTCACCGATTTCATAAAGCATCTGCTCGCCCACCGTCAGGGGCGTGACCAGGCCACCGGAACCATCGGGTTTGCTGACGATGAACTGGCCGTCGGCGCCGACTTCGACGATCGGAAAACCGATGTGTTCATAATCGGGCACGTCGTGCCAATCGGTGAAATTGCCGCCGGTGCACTGGGCGCCACATTCAATAAGGTGCCCGGCCAATGCAGCCTGGGCGAGTTTGTCGTAGTCGTGCCACGACCAGCCAAACTCATGCACCAGCGCGGCGCTGACCACGGCGCTGTCGACCACGCGCCCGGTAATCACAATGTCGGCACCCAGGCGCAAGGCTTCGACAATGCCTGGCGCGCCGAGGTAGGCGTTGGTCGACACACACATCGGCGGCAGGGGTGCGCCACTGAACATCTCATGCAGGCCAAGGCTGCTCAGGTGTTTGAACTGGGGTTGCAGGTCGTCACCCGACAGCACGGCGATCTTCAACGTCACCCCGGCCTTGTCACAGGCAGCTTGCAGGGCAGCGGCGCAAGCCTGTGGATTGACGCCACCGGCATTGCTGATAACGCGAATCTTCTGTTCCGCGAGCTGGTTGAGGAGGGGGCTAAGGACTTCGATGAAGTCGCTGGCGTAGCCGGCCCCCGGATCCTTCATCCGCGCCCCGGCCATGATCGACATGGTGATCTCGGCCAGATAATCGAACACCAGATAGTCCAGTCGTCCACCTTCCACCAATTGCGCGGCGGCGGTCGAGGTGTCGCCCCAGAATGCGCTGGCGCAACCGATACGGATTGTTTTAGGCGCAGCCAATTCCATAACCACCTCCGGCAGAAGTGCTTCGAGACTACCAAGCAAGCGCTTGGTTTGTAAACGACTGAAATATCTTCTGCCCAAGCGCTTGCTTGGTCGCCCCCGCCAGCTTAAATTGCCCGCGCAACCCCGCTGTTTTCGCGGGCAGCGGCGTAATTGATTGATCGACTGTAGGAGAGAACGGGTGGACGAGCAAAAAGCCCTGAGGGTGATGCGCGAATTGGTCGACAGCGGCCAATTGACCGACCCGGACAGCGCCCGCGGCAAACTGCTGCAAGTGGCCGCTCACCTGTTTCGCAACAAGGGTTATGAACGGACCACTGTGCGCGATCTGGCCAGCGCGGTGGGTATTCAGTCAGGCAGCATCTTTCATCACTTCAAAAGCAAGGACGAGATCCTGCGGGCCGTGATGGAGGAGACCATTCGCTACAACACCGCGTTGATGCGTGCAGCGCTGGCCGAGGCCGGCAGTGTGCGCGAGCGGGTTCTGGCGCTGATTCGTTGCGAATTGCAGTCGATCATGGGCGGCAGCGGCGAAGCCATGGCGGTGCTGGTGTATGAATGGCGTTCGCTGTCAGCAGAAGGCCAGGCGCAGGTTCTGGCGCTGCGCGATATTTATGAAGACATCTGGCTGCAGGTACTGGGCGAAGCCAAGGACGCCGGTTTTATCCGTGGCGACGTGTTCATCACCCGCCGTTTCCTGACGGGCGCGTTGTCCTGGACCACCACCTGGTTTCGTGCCGATGGCAGCATGAGCCTCGATCAATTGGCTGATGAAGCGCTTATTCTGGTGCTTGAAGAACGGCAGTGAGCCGTCTATCTCGGCAAGAAACTGGCTAAGTTAGCAAAACCGCCTAGCTTGAATGCATTGATGGGTATTTTTCTCGGGGAGTAGGCTGTTTTGATGTCTTCACCAATTCGGACAGCGTCCCGGCTTTTGCTGGCGGCGCTTGCAGTGTGCTGCGTGTTGCCGTCCCAGGCTGCACAGTTGGTGCGGGTCGGTGCCGCGCATTTTCCACCCTATACCGTGCGTCCGGAGTCCGGTGCCGACACCGGTCTGTTGCCGCAACTGGTGGAAGCGCTGAATCGGGTGCAAACCGACTATCAGTTTGTGCTGGTGCCCACCTCCATTCCTCGACGTTTCAACGACTTCAAGGAAGGCCGGGTCGATATGGCGATTTTCGAGAACCCGGACTGGGGCTGGAAAGACATCCCGCATAGCCTCGTCGACATGGGCCTGGAAGATGCAGAAATCTTTGTCGCGCAGAAGAAACCCGATCGCGATGAGAGTTACTTCAAGGACCTGATGGGCAAGCGCCTGGCCCTGTACAGCGGCTATCACTACGAGTTTGCCAATTTCAATGCCGATCCCAAGTACCTGGCCGACGCCTACAAGGCCACGTTGACCTATTCCCATGACAGCAACTTGTTGATGGTGCTGCGCGCACGAGCAGACATTGCTTTGGTGACACGTTCCTACCTGAGCGATTACCTGCTGCGCAACGAGAAAGTCGGCGAACAATTGTTGGTGTCCCAACGCATTGATCAGGTCTATCACCATTACGCCCTGATTCGCCCGCAGGCACCCATTACTGGCGAAGCATTCGGCAAGTTGCTGCAAGGCCTGCGAAACAATGGCCAGATGCTGAAGATTTTCGATCCCTACAAAATTGCCCTGGTGCCGGTGGGCAAGCACTGACAGATAGAGTTTCCAGGGGCAGGGGGGGCGGACGACCATTCATCTGGTATTTATGTTCTGCTGTTCGAATGGTCGAATTGACAGTAGACGCTTCGCCTAACGTGGTCTTAGCTCCTTTCCTGTGTCCGACCCCATGGAGGGGTTGGCGCTCATTCAGAAAGGATTTCTGTCATGACAACCCCCTCGTTGGTTTCTCTCTCCTGTGTGCCCGCTCCTGTGGTGCCACAAGCCGTCAACGATGTACTCATTCTGAAAAAACCTGATGATTCGGCCGGTGTCACGGTCGAGGTGGCGCGTTGGCCATTCATGGTGGTTAATCAAAAGACAACGCTGCATGTCTGCGGTCAACAAGCCGACGGCTCGCCAGTGATGCTGCGAGTGGCTGACGCCGAGCCCGTCACGCAACAAGAGTTCCAGGAGGGCTGGCGTCGCAATATTGCCTGGGCGTCTTTGCAGAATCTGAAAGACGGGAGCCATCTCGCGTTTGTTTTTCAGGCGGCGCTGGATGGAGGCAGTTGTGCTAGTCCGGTGCTGTTCCCGACATTGTGTCTTGAGGTTCAGGCGCCTTTTGACGATACAACGACCTTCTCGGAAAAAGACGGTACCAATAACTGGAATGGCTGGATGAGGGGGGAGGCTGCGGCTGATCCACGGGATCTCACCATCACCAGAGATGGAGATATCTACGTATTATTCGACAACACCTACACCAACAACTCTGCCGGGACAGTGTTGAAAAAGACCTTTCAGGGGCTGGAAGTGGGTCGGTCCTATGAGTTCGGGGTGACCGTGCGCAGGTGGAATGACAAATATTCAGTTCCGGTGCTGTCACTCAACAGCGGAGCGCAAGTCATTGCCCCCGCGACGGAAATTTCGTCAATGGCCTGGGCTCCGCTCAAAGGCACGTTTACCGCGAGTGCATCACAGATGGAGTTGCAGATCGTTAACCATGTCGCCACCGGAAACGGCAACGACTATGCCTTCCGCGAAATCTGGGTCAGGTCGATCTAGCGCCTGCGTAACGTCAATGGCCTGGAACTGATCCGGGCTGTGCATGCCACCGCGAACGCTGATTAAGGTTCGCGGTGCTTTTCGTTAAATTTCCCTGCCTGGCTCACGTCACCTCAGTTAACTGTCGACGATTACCGTGAGCCCGACCCATGTCCAATCTGAATGACCTGACCGCCCTGGCCTTGCCGTCAGGCAACCGTCTTGTAGCCGATGAAACCACAAGTCGCCTGAGCCTCAGCCTGGAAGGGCAGCCGCTGATCGAACTGCTGCTGACCCGCGAGCCCGAATTGCATTTGCGGTTGGAAGAGCGCTTCGGTCGTCCTGACGGTCAAGCATTCTGGGCAGCTTGTTATTGGCTGTTTGCCCGTGATGCGGCTTGTCAGCGTCTGACCTGGCAACTCGATGATGTGCCTACCGAAGCCTTGCTCAGCGGATTGCTGATCGCGACCGAAGTCACCGGCCAGTATCACTGCGAACGCACGCTGTTCTGGCAATTGCCTCAGCCTTGGCTGGGTGAGTCGTTGACCGGTAGCTATCCACAGCAGATGGTCATCAGTGACGGCAAGCGCCACCCCCTGCGTGCGGTGAAACCCCGTGGTGAGGTCTATCGGCGCTTTGATGTGCGGCTCGGTGCATGGGTTTCCCTGCGTACACTAGAAATCGAGCAGGACCTGGCGCGTTTCAACCGCTGGCAGAACAGCCCGCGGGTGGCGAGTTTCTGGCAAGAGGAGGGCAGTCTCCAGAAGCATCGCGAATACCTGAGCAAGCTTGAAGCCGACCCGCACACCTTGACGCTGATCGGTTGCTTCGATGATCAGCCGTTTGCCTATTTCGAAGCCTATTGGGCCAAGGAAGATCGCATTGCGCCGTTCTATGATGCCGGCGATTACGACCGTGGCATTCACATGCTGGTGGGCGAAGAACATCACCGCGGCCCGCACAAAGTGGCGAGCTGGCTATCGGCGCTGGTGCATTACCTGTTTCTCGATGATTCGCGCACTCAGCGGGTGGTCGCCGAACCTCGCGCCGACAACGCGAAGATGATCGGGCACATGCACAATCAGTGTTTCCACTGCGAAAAAGAGTTCGACTTCCCGCACAAGCGCGCGGCGCTGATGATGCTGGGGCGTGAGCGGTTTTTTGATCGGTGTTCGTTGGCTTGATGCGTAAGGCTCAAGGGCTGTGGCGGTCTTGAGTCAGCCTTCGTGGGCAAGCCTCGCTACAGGGAATCGCATTCCCCCTGTGGAGCGAGGCTTGCCCGCGAAGCTTTTAACGGCGTGCGAACGTATCCGCACGATTACCCGACACCTTGCGGCAATGCACCAGCGCGTCACGAATCATGAAGTTCACCAGGGTGGGCGATACGCCGAGTTCCTTGGCGATGTCTTTTTGCGGCACGCCGTGCAAGCGGTACATCTCGAAGGCGTAACGGGTGCGGCTGGGCAGCTCCGTCAGCGCATCGGCAATGTTTTCCAGGGTCGAGAAATTCATGTGCGAGGTTTCCGGCGAAGCGCCCTGAATCACCACGTTCAGACCTTCCTCTTCCGGGCCCGAATACTTCTGCTCCAGCGCCTGCTTGCGGTAATGATCGATCGCCAGGTTGCGCACGATCTGGAACAGGTAGCTGAGCTGCGCCTTGATTGACGATGTGATCTGCGGCGCCGATTGCAGTCGGAAGAACGCATCCTGCACCACGTCTTCGGCGCGTGATCGGCAACCGGTGATGCGGGCGGCAATCTTGACCAGAATCAGTCGGTTGTCGACGAAAGCCTGAAGTAGCGGTGAATCGCACCTGCTTGTGGATACTTGTTCCGTCATTGGAAATCACCTTGCTGCAAATAGGGTCGTGGGACGACAGGGGGATCGTCGTCGTCCTACATATCGAGCGGTAAATTATGTTGAATGATAATGATTGTCAATTGAGAAAGAGAATTAATGCTCCACGAAAGAGCAGAGTGAGAACTGCGACACGCTGACTCACCTACCGACCTCAAGCCTGCTGGCGCTCTAGCCTGGCGACTAATTATTTCAAGACCTCATCCGTTCTCATTGGTGAATGGCTGCGGGCGCAAGCCCCGGCCAAAACAGCATTCCCAAGCCTTGCGCGGTCGGCGAAGACCGCGTCCTGCATGCCCATGAACGGGTGTGACGTACGAAAACCGATTCCACTTGCAAGCCGAATTCAGGCAGGAAACCTCATGACCGACGCGTTCGAACTCCCCAGCACACTGGTCCAAGCCCTTCAGCGCCGCGCGGCCCTGACGCCGGATCGGGTGGCCTTGCGTTTTCTCGCCGAAACCCAGGATCAGGCTGTGGTGCTCAGTTATCGTGAGCTCGATCAACGGGCGCGAACCATTGCCGGCGCGTTGCAGGCCGAGACGTCGTTTGGCGATCGCGCGGTGTTGCTGTTTCCCAGCGGCCCGGATTACGTCGCGGCGTTTTTCGGTTGCCTGTACGCAGGCGTCATTGCGGTGCCGGCCTATCCGCCTGAGTCGACCCGCCGTCATCACCAGGAACGCCTGCTGTCGATCATCAGCGATGCCGAACCGCGCTTGCTGTTGACCAGCGCCGACCTGCGCGACGCGTTGCTGCAAATCGACGAGGCGCCGCCGCTGCTGTGTGTCGACACCCTCGACAGTGCCTTGGCTGAGCATTGGGTTGCGCCAGACTTGCACGGCGATCACATTGCTTTCCTGCAATACACCTCCGGCTCCACGGCGTTGCCTAAAGGCGTGCAAGTCAGCCACGGCAACCTGGTGGCCAACGAACTGCTGATTCGCCACGGATTCGGCATCGATCTGAACCCCGACGACGTGATCGTCAGCTGGTTGCCGCTGTACCACGACATGGGCTTGATCGGCGGCCTGTTGCAGCCGATTTTCAGCGGCGTGCCGTGTGTGTTGATGTCGCCGGCGTACTTCCTCGGTCGGCCATTGCGCTGGCTGGAGGCGATCAGCGAATACGGTGGCACTATCAGCGGCGGGCCGGATTTCGCCTATCGACTGTGCAGCGAACGGGTCAGCGAATCAGCGCTGGAACGCCTCGACCTGAGTGGCTGGCGCGTGGCGTATTCCGGTTCCGAACCGATTCGCCTCGACACCCTTGAGCGCTTCGCCGAGAAGTTCGCGGCCTGTGGCTTTACATCGGACAGCTTCATGGCTTCCTACGGCCTGGCGGAAGCCACGCTGTTTGTTGCCGGCAGCCCGCGCGGTCAGGGCATACCGGCGTTGCACGTGGATGATCAGGCCTTGGCGCAGAACCGTGCCGAGCCGGGCGATGGCAGTCCGATCATGAGTTGCGGCATCAGCCAACCGGATCACGCAGTGCTGATTGTCGATGCCGTATCGCTTGAAGAACTTGCCGACAATGCGGTCGGTGAAATCTGGGCTGCCGGGCCGAGCATCGCCCATGGCTACTGGCGCAACCCCGAAGCCACGGCCAAGACATTCGTCCAGCACGCCGGTCGTACCTGGCTGCGCACCGGCGACCTGGGCTTTTTGCGTGATGGGGAACTGTTCATCACCGGCCGCCTGAAAGACATGCTGATCGTTCGCGGTCACAACCTCTATCCGCAGGACATCGAGCAGACCATCGAGCGTGAGGTGGAGGTGGTGCGCAAAGGTCGCGTGGCCGCATTCGCAGTCAACATCGAGGGGCAGGAAGGCATCGGCATCGCCGCGGAAATCAGCCGCAGCGTGCAGAAAATCCTTCCACCCGAGGCGCTGATCAAAGCCATCCGTCAAGCGGTGGCCGAGGCGTATCAGCAAGCGCCGAGTGTGGTGGTATTGCTCAATCCGGGAGCGCTGCCGAAGACATCCAGCGGCAAATTGCAACGTTCGGCCTGCCGCAATCGTCTGGCCGATGGCAGCCTCGACAGCTATGCGCTATTCCCGTCGGCAGACATCGCAAACCCATCTGAAACTGAATCGGGCTCCGAGCTGCAAACCCTGATCGGCCAGATCTGGTGTGAGCAATTGCAGGTCAAGCAGGTCAACGCCGACGATCACTTCTTCCTGCTCGGCGGCAACTCCATCGCCGCCACTCAAGTGGTCGCACGCCTGCGTGAAGCGTTGGGGCTGGAGCTGAATCTGCGCCTGTTGTTCGAAGCGCCCACCCTCGGCGCATTCGCTGCCGCGCTCGCCCGGCAACAACAGGATGGCGGCGTGGCCCAAGGCGCGATCATGCCCTTGTCGCGCAGTGACGCCATGCCGCAATCGCTGGCGCAAAACCGTTTGTGGATCACCTGGCAACTCGACCCGCAGAGCAGCGCCTACAACATTCCCGGTGCCTTGCGCCTGCGTGGCGAACTGGACGAAGACGCCTTGCGCGCCAGCTTCCAGCAACTGATCGAACGTCACGAATCCCTGCGCACACGGTTTTTCGAACGTGATGGCGTAGCCCTGCAACAGGTCATTGCTGTTGGTGAGTTCAACCTGCAAGTGATCGACATCAGCGACCTGCCGACCGTCGAGCGTGAAGCCCGCGCGCAGCAAATCCGCGAGAGCGAAGCCCGCACCCGGTTCGATCTGGAGAAAGGCCCGCTGCTCTGGGTGACGTTGGTGCGCCTCGACGATGAGGATCATCAACTGCTGGTGACCCTGCACCACATCATCGCCGACGGCTGGTCGCTGAACGTGCTGATCGACGAATTCTCGCGGCTGTACGCGACCGCTTCTCAAGGCCACACCGCCAGCCTTCCCGCCTTGCCGACGCAATACGCCGACTACGGCAGTTGGCAGCGCCAGTGGTTGGCGCAAGGGGAGGGCGAGCGTCAACTCGCTTACTGGAAAGAGCAGTTGGGCGTTGATCATCCGACCCTGAGCCTGGCCACCGATCATCCGCGTTCGGCGCAACACATTCACAGCGCCGCCCGCCACACGCTGCGTTTGGACGCGAGCCTGAGCGATGCCATTCGCCAGACTGCCCAGGCCCATGAATCGACGCCGTTCATGCTGTTGCTCGCGGCATTCCAAAGCCTGCTGCATCGCTACAGCGGTCAACGCGACATCCGCATCGGCGTGCCGAATGCCAACCGTCCGCGCCTGGAAAACCAAGGGCTGATCGGCTTCTTCATCAACACCCAGGTGCTGCGCGCCGAGGTGGATTCGCGACTGCCGTTCATTGAATTACTGGCGCAAACCCGTCAAGCCGCATTGGGCGCGCAAGCGCATCAGGATCTGCCGTTCGAACAACTGCTCGAAGCCTTCCCGCAGGCCCGCGAGCAGGGCTTG
This sequence comes from Pseudomonas wuhanensis, assembly GCF_030687395.1. Lineage (GTDB taxonomy): Bacteria > Pseudomonadota > Gammaproteobacteria > Pseudomonadales > Pseudomonadaceae > Aquipseudomonas > Aquipseudomonas wuhanensis. The sequence continues at coordinate 1,992,475 of NZ_CP117430.1, forward strand.
TTCCAGGTCATGTTCAACCACCAGCAACGGGATCTCAGTGCGTTGCGTCGCTTGCCGGGACTGCTCGCCGAAGAGCTGCCGTGGCACAGTCGCGAAGCCAAGTTCGACCTGCAACTGCACAGCGAAGAAGACCGCAACGGTCGCCTGAGCCTTTCGTTCGACTACGCCAGCGAGTTGTTTGACGTGGCGACTATCGAGCGACTGGCCGAGCATTTCGCCAACCTGTTGCGAGCCATTTGTGAGCAACCGAAAGCCGCTATCGGCGAGCTGCAACTGCTGACCCCGAGTGAGCACGATCAGCAATCCGCCTGGAGCGCCGCACCCTGCACACCGGCCAGCCAATGGCTGCCGGAGTTGCTCAACGACCAGGCGCGCCAGACCCCGGAGCGCACCGCGCTGCTGTGGGATGGTGGCAGCCTGGACTTCGCTGAACTGCACGCCCAGGCCAACCGCCTGGCGCACTACCTGCGCGACAAAGGCGTCGGCCCGGACGTGTGCGTGGCCATCGCCGCCGAGCGTTCGCCACAGTTGCTGATTGGCTTGCTGGCGATCATCAAGGCTGGCGGCGCTTATGTGCCGCTGGACCCGGATTACCCGGCCGAGCGCCTGGCCTACATGCTCAGCGACAGTGGCGTCGAGCTGCTGCTGACCCAAACCGAACTGCTCGACCGCCTGCCGGCCACCGATGGCGTCAGTGTGATCGCCATGGACGCCCTGCATCTGGAGAACTGGCCAAGTCATGCGCCGGGTCTGCATCTGCACGGCGACAACCTGGCCTACGTGATTTATACCTCCGGCTCCACCGGTCAGCCGAAGGGCGTTTGCAACACCCATGCGGCGCTCGCTGAACGCCTGCAATGGATGCAAGCCACCTACCGTCTGGACCAGACCGATGTGCTGATGCAAAAGGCGCCGATCAGTTTCGACGTGTCGGTGTGGGAATGCTTCTGGCCGCTGATCACCGGGTGCCGCCTGCTGCTCGCCGGTCCCGGCGAACACCGCGATCCGCATCGCCTGGCGCAACTGGTCCAGCAATTCGGCGTGACCACACTGCACTTCGTACCGCCGTTGCTTTCATTGTTCATCGACGAACCGCTCAGCGCCGAATGCACCAGCCTGCGCCGACTGTTCTCCGGCGGCGAAGCCTTGCCCGCCGAACTGCGCAATCGCGTACTGGAGCACTTGCCGGCAGTGCAACTGCACAACCGCTACGGCCCGACCGAAACGGCGATCAACGTCACCCACTGGCACTGCTCAACGGCTGATGGCGAGCGCTCCCCGATTGGCCGGCCATTGGGCAACGTGCTGTGCCGGGTGCTCGACAATGACCTCAATCCGGTACCGGCCGGTGTGCCGGGTGAACTGTGCATCAGCGGTATCGGTTTGGCCCGAGGTTACCTCGGTCGTCCAGGTTTGACCGCGGAACGCTTTGTGGTCGATCCGCTGGGCGAGCAAGGCACACGTCTGTATCGCACCGGCGACCGTGCCCGCTGGACCGCCGACGGCGTGATCGAATACCTCGGTCGTCTCGATCAGCAAGTCAAACTGCGTGGTTTTCGTGTTGAACCGGAAGAAATTGAAGCGCGTCTGTTGGCGCAGCCCGGAGTCGCCCAAGCGGTGGTGCTGGTGCGCGAAACGGCGGCGGGCGGGCAGTTGATCGGTTACTACACCGCCGCCGATTCCACCGAAGACGTCGATGTTCAAAGCGCACGCCTGAAAGCCGCGCTGGCGGCTGAGCTGCCGGAATACATGGTTCCGGCGCAACTCATGCGTCTGGATGAAATGCCCCTGGGCCCGAGCGGTAAACTCGACCGGCGCGCCTTGCCTGAGCCCCAGTGGCAAGTCCGCGAGCACGTCGAACCAGTCACGGCCCTTGAGCAACAAATCGCCGGTATCTGGCGCGAAGTGCTGGGCCAAACGCAGATCGGCCTGCGCGACGACTTCTTCGCCCTCGGTGGCCACTCGCTGCTGGCCACGCAAATCATTTCCCGCACCCGCCAGGCCTGCGACGTCGAGTTGCCGTTGCGGGCGCTGTTCGAGGCCAGTGAACTGGGCGCGTTTGCCGAACAGGTTCGCTTGATCCAGGTCAGCGGCAAAACCAACAAACAGCCGCCGATCGAGAAAGTCGATCGCAGCCAACCGGTGCCACTGTCCTATTCCCAGCAACGCATGTGGTTCGTCTGGCAAATGGAACCGGACAGCCCGGCCTATAACGTCGGCGGCATGGCGCGGTTGCGCGGCGTGTTGGATGTCGGGCGTTTCGAAGTGGCGCTGCAAACGCTGATCATGCGTCACGAAACCCTGCGCACGACCTTCCCGAGCATCGACGGCGTGGCCCGGCAACAGGTGCATCCGGACACCGGCCTGCGCATGGACTGGAAGGATTTTTCCGCGCTGGCGGTCGACACCCGTGAACAACGGGTACAGCAACTGGCCGATGACGAAGCCCATAAGCCTTTCGATCTGGAAACCGGGCCGCTGCTGCGTGCCTGCCTGGTCAAGACCGCCGAGCAGGAGCATTACTTCGTCCTGACCCTGCACCACATCGTCACCGAAGGCTGGGCGATGGACATCTTCGCCCGGGAACTGAGCGCGCTCTACGAAGCCTTCGTCGATGACCGCGATTCGCCGCTGCAACCGCTGCCGGTGCAGTACCTGGATTACAGCGTGTGGCAGCGCCAGTGGCTGGAGTCCGGCGAACGTCAGCGTCAGCTCGATTACTGGACCGCGCAACTGGGCCGCGAACATCCGCTGCTGGAATTGCCGGCCGATCGTCCGCGTCCGCCGGTGCAAAGCCATCAGGGCGAACTGTTCCGCTTCGACCTGAGCGATGACCTTGCGGCGCGGGTTCGTGCCTTCAACGCCTACAACGGTCTGACCCTGTTCATGACCATGACCGCAGCGCTGGCGGTGCTGCTTTACCGCTACAGCGGCCAGACCGATCTGCGCATCGGTGCGCCGGTAGCCAACCGCATTCGCCCGGAAAGCGAAGGGCTGATCGGCGCGTTCCTCAACACTCAAGTGCTGCGTTGCCAGCTCGACGGGCAGATGTCCGTCGGCGAGTTGTTCGAGCAGGTTCGCCACACCGTGATCGAAGGCCAGTCCCATCAGGATCTGCCGTTCGATCATCTGGTTGAAGCCTTGCAGCCAACCCGCAGTGCGGCTTACAACCCGCTGTTCCAGGTGATGTGCAACGTGCAGCGCTGGGAATTCCAGCAGAGCCGCACCCTGGCCGGGATGACCGTCGAGTACTTGGCCAACGATGCGCGAGCGACCAAGTTCGACCTTAACCTGGAAGTCACCGACCTCGACCATCGCCTCGGTTGCTGCCTGACCTACAGCACCGATCTGTTCGACGAACCGCGCATTGCGCGCATGGCCGGGCACTGGCGCAATCTGCTGGAAGCGTTGCTCGCCGATCCGCAACAACGCCTCAGCGAACTGCCGTTGCTGGAAGCCAGCGAACAGCAAAATCTGCTCGATAGCCTCGGCATCGAGCCGGGCGAACATCGCCTCGATCAATGCATCCATCACCTGTTCAGCGAGCAGGCGCTGGTGCGCAAGGACGCGCCGGCTCTGACGTTCGCCGGGCAAACCCTGAGCTACGCCGAGCTCGACAGCCGCGCCAATCGTCTGGCCTGGATGCTGCGCGAGCGCGGTGTCGGGCCGCAGGTTCGGGTCGGTCTGGCGCTTGAGCGTTCGCTGGAGATGGTCATCGGCTTGCTGGCGATCCTCAAGGCTGGCGGCGCCTATGTGCCGCTGGACCCGGAGTACCCGCTGGATCGCCTGCACTACATGATCGAAGACAGCGGCCTCGGTTTGCTGCTCAGCGATGCGGCGATGTTCGCGGCGCTCGGTGAATTGCCGGCCAGCGTCGGCCGCTGGTGCCTGGAAGAAGACGCCGCTGCACTGGCCAACTACCCGGCCAGCGAGCTGCCATTCATCAGCCTGCCGCAACATCAGGCGTACCTGATTTACACCTCGGGCTCTACCGGTAAACCGAAAGGCGTGGTGGTGTCCCACGGTGAAATTGCCATGCACTGCCGCGCCGTGATCGAACGCTTCGGCATGCGCCCGGATGACTGCGAGTTGCACTTCTACTCGATCAACTTCGATGCCGCGACCGAGCGTCTGCTGGTGCCGTTGTTGAGCGGTGCGCAAGTAGTTCTGCGAGCTCAAGGCCAGTGGGATGCGCAAGAAATCTGCGGGCTGATTCGTCGCCATAACATCAACATCCTCGGCTTCACCCCAAGCTACGGCAGCCAGTTGGCGCAATGGCTGACGACCCAGGGCGAAACCCTGCCGGTGCGTATGTGCATCACCGGTGGCGAGGCCCTGACCGGCGAACACTTGCAACGAATTCGCGCGGCGTTTAAACCGAGCCTGTTTTTCAACGCTTATGGCCCGACCGAAACCGTGGTCATGCCGCTCGCCAGCCTGGCACCCGAGCAACTGGAAGAAGGGCTGGGCAGCGTGCCAATTGGCAGCGTGATTGGCGCTCGCGTCGCTTACATCCTCGACGCCGATCTGGCGTTGGTGCCGCAAGGCGCGACGGGAGAATTGTTTGTCGGTGGTGCCGGTCTGGCGCAGGGGTATCACCAGCGCCCGGGCATGACCGCCGAACGGTTTGTTGCCGATCCTTTTGCAGCGAACGGCGGACGTTTGTACCGCACCGGCGACCTTGTTCGTCAGCGTGCCGATGGTCTGGTGGAATACCTCGGCCGTATCGACCATCAGGTGAAGATCCGTGGTTTTCGCATCGAACTGGGCGAGATCGAAACCCGTTTGCTGGAACACGAATCCGTGCGTGAAGCAGTGGTGCTGGCCCTCGACGCACCGAGCGGCAAGCAGTTGGTCGGCTACCTGGTCACCGACGTCGCCGAACAGGATGAAACGCAACAAGCTGCATTGCGCGAAGCGCTGAAGGCGCACCTCAAATCTCAGTTGCCGGATTACATGGTGCCGACGCACTTGATCCTGCTGGCCAGCATGCCACTGACCGCCAACGGCAAGCTCGACCGCCGCGCACTGCCGGCCCCGGACCCGGAGTTGAATCGTCAGCAATACGTGGCGCCGAGCAACGAACTCGAGCTGACCCTGGCTGGCATCTGGTGCGAAGTGCTGAACGTGCAGCAGGTCGGCCTCAACGACAATTTCTTCGAACTGGGCGGCGATTCGATTCTGTCGATCCAGGTGGTCAGCCGTGCGCGGCAGAAGGGCATCCACTTCAGCCCGCGTGACCTGTTCCAGCACCAGACCGTGCAGACGCTGGCCGCCGTCGCAACCCGCACCGAGCAGATCACCGCCGAGCAAGGCCTGTTGAGCGGTGAATCGCGTTTGACACCGATTCAGCACTGGTTCTTCGACACTGAAATCCCGCAGCGTCAACACTGGAACCAGGCGTTGCTGCTGGAGCCGACCGTGGCGCTCGATCCGCATCGTCTGGAGCAAGCGCTGCTGGCGGTGATCGAACAGCAAGACGCTTTGCGCTTGCGCTTTACCGAAGTCGCCGGCCATTGGCAGGCCGAGCACCAGGCGGTTTCCGACGCAGCAGTGCTGTGGCAGGTGAAAGTGCCGGCCATAGACAAATGCGTGGCGCTGTTCGCCGATGCCCAACGCAGCCTCGACCTTGAGCAAGGGCCGCTGATGCGGGCGCTGCTGGTGGATGATCCCGAGGGGCAACAACGGCTGTTCATTGCCATTCACCATCTGGTGGTGGACGGGGTGTCGTGGCGGGTTCTGCTGGACGATCTGCAAACGGTTTATCGTCAACTCGAATCCCGGCAGTCAGTAAAACTGCCGGCGAAAACCAGTGCCTTCAGGGACTGGGCTGCACGCTTGCAGGCTTATGCCGGCAGCGAATCCCTGCGTGAAGAATTGAGCTGGTGGCAGATGCAATTGGCCGGCCCCAGCGCTGAATTGCCATGTGATCGTCCGCAGGGCGGACAGCAAAATCGTCACGCGCAAACCGTCAGCGTGCGCCTCGACAGCGAGCGCACCCGCCAACTGTTGCAACAGGCGCCGACGGCCTATCGCACCCAGGTCAACGACTTGCTGCTGACCGCATTGGCCCGTGTGTTATGCCGCTGGAGCGGTGATGAATCGGCGCTGATTCAACTCGAAGGCCACGGCCGCGAAACCCTGTTCGACGAGATCGACCTGACCCGCACCGTCGGCTGGTTCACCAGCGCCTATCCGCTGCGCCTCACCCCCGCGAATGAGCAGGGTGCGTCGATCAAAGCGATCAAGGAGCAACTGCGCGCGGTGCCGCACAAAGGCCTGGGGTATGGCGTGCTGCGTTACCTGGCCGATGACCTGTGCCGGCAGACCATGGCCGCGCTGCCGGAGGCGCCGATCACCTTCAATTACCTTGGCCAGTTCGACCAGAGTTTTGGCAGCGATGCGCTGTTCCGTCCGCTCGATGAGCCGGTCGGCGCGGCCCATGATCCACATGCTCCGCTGCCCAACGAGCTGAGCGTCGACAGTCAGGTGTATGGCGGTGAGTTGGTGCTGCGCTGGACCTTCAGCGCGGAACGTCACGACCGGCAAACCATTACCGACCTGGCGCAGGCGTATCTGGGCGAATTGCAGAGCCTGATCCAGCACTGCCTGAGCGACCACGCGGGCGGCCTGACGCCGTCGGACTTCCCGTTGGCCAGACTGACTCAGCCACAACTCGACGCACTGCCGGTTCCTGCGGCGATGATCGAAGACGTCTATCCGCTGACCCCGATGCAGGAAGGCATGCTGCTGCACACCTTGCTCGAACCGGGCACCGGCCTCTACTACATGCAGGACCGCTACCGCATCAACAGCGAACTCGACCCCGAGCGTTTCGCCCTGGCCTGGCAAGCGGTAATCGCCCGTCACGAAGCCTTGCGCGCATCGTTCTGCTGGAACATCGGCGAAGACATGCTGCAAGTGATCCATAAACCGGGCAGCACGCCGATCGAGTATCTGGACTGGAGCGCGGTGGCCGAAGCCGAGCAAGAGCCGATGCTGCAGGCGCTGCTGAAAAGCGAGCGCGAGGCCGGGTTCGATCTGCTCAATCAGGCGCCGTTCCACCTGCGCTTGATCCGCGTGGGCGCGGCGCGCTACTGGTTCATGATGAGCAACCACCACATCCTCATCGATGCCTGGTGCCGTTCGCTGCTCATGAACGATTTCTTCGAGATCTACACTGCCCTCGGCGAAGAGCGGGAAGCGCAACTGGCCGTGCCGCCGCGTTATCGCGATTACATCGGCTGGCTGCAACGCCAGAGCCTGGCCGAGGCGCGGCAGTGGTGGCGGCAGAACCTGCAAGGTTTCGAGCGCACCACGCCGATTCCGAGCGACCGGCCGTTCCTGCGTGAACATGCCGGCGACAGCGGTGGCATGATCGTCGGCGACCGCTACACACGGCTCGATGCCCGGGATGGTGCGCAATTGCGCGAACTGGCCCAAGCCCATCAGCTGACCATCAACACCTTCGCCCAAGCGGCGTGGGCCCTGGTGCTGCGTCGCTTGAGCGGTGATCGCGACGTGCTGTTTGGCGTCACGGTGGCCGGGCGTCCGGTGGAAATGCCGGAGATGCAACGCACCGTCGGGCTGTTCATCAACAGCATCGCCCTGCGGGTGAAAATGCCCGAAGACGATCAGCGTTGCAGCGTTCGTCAGTGGCTAACCGGTTTGCTCGACAGCAACATGCAACTGCGCGAGTACGAGTACCTGCCGCTGGTAAGCATCCAGGAAAACAGCGAACTGCCGAAAGGCCAGCCGCTGTTCGACAGCCTGTTCGTGTTCGAAAACGCCCCGGTGGAAGTCTCGGTGCTGGACCGTGCGCAGAGCCTCAACGCGACCTCGGATTCGGGCCGCACCCACACCAACTTCCCGTTGACGGCGGTGTGTTATCCGGGTGATGACCTTGGCTTGCACCTGTCTTACGACCAGCGTTATTTTGACGAATCAACGATCGAGCGCATGCTCGGCGAATTCAAGCGACTGCTGCTGGCGCTGGTCGAAGGTTTCCATGGCGACATGGCCGATCTGCCGCTGCTGGGCGCAGAGGAGCAGGACTTCCTGATTCACGGCTGCAACCAGAGCGAACATGATTATCCGCTGGAGCAGAGCTACGTCGAACTGTTCGAAGCGCAGGTTGCCGAGCATCCGCAGCGGATCGTCGCCAGTTGTCTCGATCAGCAACACACTTATGTCGAGCTGAACCAGCGCAGCAACCGTCTCGGCCACGAGCTGATTGCGTCGGGAGTTTGCCTGGATCAGCCTGTGGCGCTGCTCGCCGAACGTAACCTCGATCTGCTGGGCATGATCATCGGCAGCTTCAAGGCCGGCGCCGGTTACCTGCCGCTGGACCCGGGCCTGCCGAGTCAGCGCCTGAGCCGGATCATCGACCTGAGCCGCACGCCGTTGCTGGTCTGCACTCAGGCGTGTCGTGAACAAGCCATCGCACTGCTGGAAGAGTTCGGTTGTGCCAACCGACCTCGATTGCTGGTCTGGGAAGACGTGCAGGCGAGCGACGTTTCGGTGGCCAATCCGGGCATTTACAGTGGCCCGGACAACCTCGCCTACGTGATCTACACCTCGGGCTCCACCGGCCTGCCGAAAGGCGTGATGGTCGAACAGTGCGGCATGCTTAATAACCAGTTGAGCAAGGTGCCGTACCTGAAATTGAGCGAGGCCGATGTGATCGCCCAGACCGCCTCACAAAGCTTCGATATTTCGGTCTGGCAGTTCCTCGCGGCGCCGTTGTTCGGCGCTCGGGTGGACATCGTGCCGAACAGCATCGCCCACGATCCGCAGGGGTTGCTGGCCCATGTTCAGAGCCAGCGCATCACCGTGCTGGAAAGCGTGCCGTCACTGATTCAGGGCATGCTCGCCCAGGACCGCATGAGCCTCGATGGCCTGCGCTGGATGCTGCCGACCGGTGAAGCGATGCCGCCGGAACTGGCGCATCAATGGTTGCTGCGTTACCCGGAGATTGGTTTGGTGAACGCCTATGGCCCGGCGGAATGTTCGGACGATGTGGCGTTCTTCCGCGTCGACCTGGCTTCGACGCGCGGCAGTTATCTGCCGATTGGCACGCCAACCGACAACAACCGTTTGTACCTGCTCGATGGCGCGCTGGAACTGGTGCCGTTGGGGGCGGTGGGTGAGTTGTGCGTGGCCGGCATCGGCGTGGGCCGTGGCTATGTGAGCGATCCGTTGCGTACCGCTCAGGTGTTTGTGCCAAACCCGTTCGGCGCACCGGGTGATCGTCTGTATCGCACCGGGGACCTGGCCCGACGTCGCAGTGACGGCGTGCTGGAATACGTCGGGCGCATCGACCATCAAGTGAAGATCCGCGGTTACCGCATCGAACTGGGTGAAATCGAGGCGCGTCTGCATGAACAGCCGGAAGTCCGCGATGCGGCGGTCGGGGTGCAGGAGGGCGTCAACGGCAAGCACCTGGTCGGCTATCTGGTGGCAGCGGATTCGGCGCTCAATCCAAACGAACGACTGGAGCGTATCAAGCAACGTCTGCGCGCCGAGTTGCCGGAGTACATGGTGCCGCTGCACTGGCTGTGGCTCGACAAGCTGCCGCTCAACGCCAACGGCAAACTCGATCGAAAGGCCTTGCCGGCGCTGGAAATCGGCCAGTTGCAGAGCCAGGACTATCAGGCGCCGCGCAATGAACTGGAACAGACACTGGCGGATATTTGGTCTGAGGTGTTGAAGGTCGAGAAGGTCGGTGTGCGTGACAACTTCTTCGAGCTCGGTGGGCATTCGCTGCTGGCCACACAGATCGCCTCGCGGGTGCAAAAAGCCCTGCAACGCAACGTGCCGCTAAGGGCGATGTTCGAGTGCAGCACGGTGGCGGAGTTGGCCCAGTACATCGATGGGTTGGCGGCGAATGACATTACTGAGGAGAAGGTGGATCGGTTGAATGACCTGATGGCAGAGCTGGAGGGCCTTTAACCCGGGTTGACTGCCGAGCCTATGGGGCTCAGGCTTCCCGTGCCTTTTCAATGGATCAGATTTCACCAGGGAGACAGTCGATGCCCTTCGTAACGGTTGATGGACAAGCGCTTCACTACATAGATCAAGGCACAGGCCCTGCGGTGCTGCTGGCGGGCAGTTACCTGTGGGACCAAGCCATGTGGGCGCCGCAGATTACGGCGCTGTCGCAGCACTATCGGGTCATCGCTCTGGACCTGTGGGGCCATGGCGAATCCGGACGGATGCCCGAATGCACAAAGTCGCTGGATGACGTAGCACGTCAGGCGCTGGCCTTGCTCGATCATCTGGACATCGACCGCGTCACGCTGGTCGGTCTTTCGGTGGGTGGCATGTGGGGCGTTCGCCTGGCGCTGTCGGCACCGCAACGGCTCAACGGTCTGGTGTTGATGGACACCTACGTCGGCGTCGAACCGGAACCGACCCGCCAATACTATTTCTCGCTGTTCAAGCAGATCGAAGACAGCGGTGTGATCTCGCCGCAACTGCTCGATATTGTGGTGCCGATATTCTTCCGTCCGGGCATCGATCCGCAGTCGACGCTGTTTCAGGATTTCCGGGCCAGACTGGCGGCGCTGCCGGCTGACCGCCTGCGTGAAAGCATCGTGCCGATGGGGCGGATTACCTTTGGGCGTGATGATCTGTTGCCGCGTCTGGGTGAACTGAACCCTGAAACCACGCTGTTGATGTGCGGCGATCAGGACAAGCCGCGGCCGCCGTCGGAAACCAAGGAAATGGCCGAGTTGATCGGTTGCCCGTATGTGCTGGTGCCGGAGGCGGGGCATATCTCTAATCTGGAGAATCCGCAGTTCGTGACTGAGGCTTTGCTGGCATTTCTAGCTCAGAGAAATTAGTCGGTCATACAGACGCCATCGCGGGCAAGCCCGCTCCCACAGGAGGTCGAATAACCCTGTGGGAGCGGGCTTGCCCGCAATGGCGTTACCGCTGTCACCACAAATCCGACGGCTGAATTACTTACTTAGGCCCCAGAATCTTCACCAACTTCTCCGGCGTCGGCGCGCCTTGTTGCTGTTGCAGCTGACCTTTGTCATCCATATAGAAAATCGCCGGAGTGGCGGCCAGTTCCAGGTCTTCCATCAACTGCATGTTCGCCGCGAGTTTCGCTTGAATCGCCGGTGGCACGTCTTTCAGCGGCTTGAGCGAACTGCCCTTGCCGGATTTCTCGTGGTCTTCCAGGGCTTTCTGCGGGTCCTTGGCGGCCAGCAGCGCGGCGGATTTGCCGGGACTGTCTTCGCGAATGATACCGACCATGATGTGCCGCAACTGCACCTTGCCAGCCTTGACCCACGGCCGCGCCTGTTCCCAGAACATGTTGCAGTACGGGCAATTCGGGTCGCTGAACAGATAGACGATTCGCGGTGCATCCTTGTTGCCGTCACCGATCCAGTTGCTCGCTTCCATCTTGCCCCAGACTTCCTTGGCCATCGGCGCGTAGACCAGTTTTTGCAACGGCGCGCTGCTCAGGTCATTGCCGTCGGCGTCGTACAGATTGCCGACCAGCACATGCTTGCCGCCCGGGGTCAGGTACAGCGTCATGCCGCGGTTCTGGTACTGCGCCGCATAACCGCGCAGGCCGTCGGGCGCGTCGAAGGTGCCGACGATTTTGGCGCCCTTGGCTTCGATCTTCTTGATCGCTTCAGGCAACTCTTCGGCCTGTACCGACGGCAAGTGCAACAGGGCGGCACCCAGGGTCAACGTCAGCAGGTGGCGGAGGCGGAGCATGGCAGTTTCCTTGAAGGCGTGGCCGAGGTGGCCGGGTTCGGGGTGTCGAAGTTTTCCAGGGCGCGAGCCAGGCTGGCTTCAGAGAGTTCGCCCAGATGGCTGCCCAGCAGATACCCGTCAGGGCTATAGAACAGCGTAGTCGGCAATGCCATGGAACCCACCGCCTGACTCAATCGACCGCTGCCATCGAACAGCACGTTGGTCAGGCTCAGGCCCTGGGTTTCGAGGAAGGTGGCGACGCTCTGCATGCTTTCGGACTGGTTGACGAACAGGAACGTCAGGTCCGGGCGTTGTTGTTGGGCGTTTTCCAGCACCGGCATTTCCCGGCGGCACGGCGGGCACCAAGTGGCCCAAAGGTTGATGACCAGCGGACCGCCCTGGTAGTCGCTGAGCGGAATGGTCTGGCCGGCGGCATTGCGCAGGGTGATCTGCGGCAGGCGCGTGCCTTGTTCGTAAATACCCAGGGAGAACGTCGCCAGCAACCAGAACACCAGACCACTGACCACGCCAAAGCCCAACGGCCGACGCATGCCCGGGCGACGCCAGCCTCGGTACAACGCAGCCAGCAAGAGCACGACCACCCCCGGCCAGGCGAGAAAACCACCGTCGCGCAGGTCGATGATCTGCCACGGATCGTTGCGATACTGCGCCCAGTAGGCGATCACGAAACCGACTCGGGCCGCCAGCATGCCCAGCAGGAACAGGCTGAACAGCACCGACTCCGGGTTCTCGCCGCCACGCTTGGCCACCCGCCAGCCGACAAAGGTCGCCAGCGCCAGGGCACTGATCAACAGCAGGTGATTAAGCGCGATGGCAAAAGTGCCGAGGGTAAGGGTCAGCATTAACGAGCGTCTCGGGTGGTGGTCCAGCGTTGCAGGAAGGTGCCGGCATCGACCTCACCGGTGATGCGCTGGCTGCGGCGCTCTTCACCATTGGGGCCTATCCACAAAAGGCTTGGCGGCCCCGGCACTTTATAACGACCGAGCAGTTCGCGGCTGGCGGCATTGTCGGCGGTGACGTCCAGCCGTAGCAAGCGTACATCGCTGAGCGCATCCAGCACCTGTGCTTTGCCGAAGACCTGTTTTTCCATGACTTTGCACGACACACACCAGTCGGCGTAGTAGTCCAGCAGCACCCACTGGCCCTGAGCCTTGGCGGCATCGAGCTCGCGTTGCAGGGCGGCGGGTTCCTTGATCGTAGTGAATGCATCATGCGCGCTCGGCGCGGCAGTGCCGATACGGCCGGCGCTGTACACCTGCAACGGCTGATACGGATCGTCACTGCCGCCCGCCGCACCGACCACCAGCAGGCTGCCCCATAGACCCAACAGCAGCGAACTGGCGCCGAACAGGTGGGCAATTCGGCCAAAACCTTCAGACTGCTTCCAGGCACTGTAAGCGGCGATCAGCAACAAGGCACCGCACAAGCCGAGCCACAGCGATTCATCCAGCACCGGGCGCAGCATCAGCAGCGCGGTGGCGAGGAACAGGAAACCGAACACGCCTTTGAGCAGGTTCATCCAGGCACCGGGTTTGGGCAAAAAGCGATTGCCGACCGTCACCAGCAGCAACAGCGGTATGCCGATGCCGATGCCCATGGCGAACAGAATCAGCCCGCCGTGCAGCGCATTGCCGCTCTGCGCGATATAGAGCAGGGCACCCGCCAATGGGGCGGTCATACACGGTCCCACCAGCAGGCCGGACAAAGCCCCGAGTACACCGGCACCGATCAGACTGCCACCGCGCTGATTGCGCGAAACATGTTCCAGCCGATCCCGCACGACTACCGGCAATTGCAGTTCGAAGAAACCGAACATCGGCAAGGCCAGCAGCACGAACACCGCCGCAAAGCTGCCCAACAGCCATGGATTCTGCAGCAGCGCCTGAAGGTTCGCCCCGAGCAGCGCGGCCAGCACGCCCATCGCCGCATACACCAGCGCCATACTGACAACGTAACTGCCGGCCAGGGAAAAACCGCGTTTGGGCGTGGCGCCACTGCCCACGATCAATCCCGCCAGAATCGGCAGCATCGGCAAAGAGCAAGGGGTGAACGCCAGCAGCAGCCCCAGGCCGAAGAACACCAGCAGGCTCCAGCCCAACGCCCGTTGCTGCAGGCCGCTGGCCAGGGCCTGGTCGGGCGCCTCTTCAGCAAACGCGGTAAGGACGTTACTTGCGCCAAGGTCGACCACTTGAGTCTGCGGCGGATAACACAACCCGGCATCGGCGCAGCCCTGGAAGCCTACTTTTATCTGACCAGTGGCTCCGGCCGGAATCTTCAGCTCCAGGCCCTGGCGATAGACTTGCTGTTCGCCGAAGAACTCGTCGCTGTGGGACTCACCCTCGGGCAGAGCTGGCACCTGCTCCGGGGCCAGACCGTCGAATTTCAGGCGTTTCTGATACAGGTAGTAATTGTCGGCAATTTGCCAATAGAGCTGGGTTTCCCCGGATTCAAGGCGTTCGGAGGTGAAGGCGAACGCTTTTTCCACCGGGAGAAAATCGGGTTTGGTTTCGAACGGATTCGTTCCAGCCTGGGCCACACCCGAGATCAACAGAACAAAGAATAAAAACAGTCGACGCATGGGTAAGCCTTATCCCTGTGCAAGTGAGGTGCACAGTGGCGGGCGGCGATTAACCGACGATTAACCACACTCGCCTTGTGACAATGGCTCTTGCGGCATAATGTCCGCTTAATCGGCTACCAGCTTAATCACCTTTTTTCTACGGGGCTCACCATGCATGTACTGGTTTGCGAAGACGATGAGCTGATCGCCAGCGGTATCGTTGCCGGGCTAACTGCCCAGGGCTTGACCGTGGAGCATGTCGCCACCGCCTCGGCAGCCCGGGCGATGCTCAAGGTTGCCGAATTCGACGTCATGGTGCTCGATCTCGGTCTGCCCGATGAAGATGGCCTCAAGCTGTTGCAGCAGTTGCGTCACCATGGCCTGGAAATCCCGGTGCTGATCCTCACCGCGCGGGATTCGGTCACCGACCGGGTCGACGGCCTGCAAGCCGGCGCCGACGACTACTTGCTCAAACCGTTCGACCTGCGCGAACTTGCCGCGCGTCTGCACACCTTGTTGCGACGTGTGGCGGGGCGCAGCGTCAACCTGATTGAACACGGTCGTTTGACCTACGACCCGAGCAGCCGCGAAACCCTGCTCGGCGGCCAATCGGTGGATTTGTCACGCCGTGAGCAATCGCTGTTGCAAGCCTTGCTGCACAATCGCGGCCGGGTACTGTCCACCGAACAACTGAAGGACAGCGTCTACGGTTTCAACGACGAGCTGGAAAGCAATGCCCTTAACGTCCACATCCATCACCTGCGGCGCAAACTGGGCAATGGCATCGTCGAGACTGTGCGTGGCCTGGGCTATCGCCTGGGGCCGGCCGATGGCGGAGAACAATCGAAGTGATGAGCCTGCGTTTGCGGCTGAGTCTGACCCTCGGCGCCGCGTTTGCGCTGATCTGGGCCCTGGCCGCCGCCTGGATGCTCAGTGATCTGCGCAACCAGATGATGTTTTCCCTCGACCAGCGGCTGGTGGCGTCGGCGCGGATGGTGGCCGGGCTGCTGGAGCAACTGCCGGCGTTGCCGAGCAAGGGCGAAGGCACTCATTTCAGTGCAGAGCAGCTGAGTATTCCTGGCGGTATGGCCTGCCAGGTCAGCTCGTTGCGCGGTGAAATTCTGGCTCGCAGCCACAGCAGCCCCGAACAAACCCTGGAAGCCGAAAAAATGGGCTTCCACGATCAAATGATCGACGGCGCACCGTGGCGCAGCTTCACCCTGGCGCGCGGTGATGTGCGCATTACCACCGCCGACCGACAAATCGAGCGCGAAGCATTGAACATGTCAATCCTCCTGGCGGCTTCGGTGCCGGTCGGCGTGGCGCTGCTTGGTTGCCTGTGCCTGTTGTGGCTCGGCATCGGTCAGGGGCTGGCACCGCTCAATCGTATGCGCGATGCGCTGATGCGGCGCAGCGCCGATTCCCTGGAACCGTTGCAAATCCAGCCGCTGCCCAGCGAGCTGCAACCACTGCTGGAAACCCAGAATCAGTTGTTCCAGCGCATCGGCAAGACCATCGAGCGCGAACGGCGGTTGACCGGTGATGCCGCGCACGAGTTGCGCAGCCCGCTGACCGCCATCAAAACCCACCTGCAAGTGGCGCGCATGACCGAAGGCAGCGCCCGCGATCAGTCTCTGGCGCGGGCTGAAGAGGGGGCCGACCGGTTGCATCGCACGCTTGAGCAATTGCTGCTGCTGGCGCGCGTGGAGGGCAGTCTGTCGTTCGATGATGGCGTGCAATGCAGCGCCGAGCAGGTGGCGAAACTGGCGATTCAGGATGCAGCCAGCGGTGATCGTCAGCGGATCAAGTTTCAGTTGCCGGCCATATTCTCCGATGCGCCGCTGCAAATGCCCGCGGTGCTGTCGATTGCCGCATTGCGCAACTTGCTCGACAACGCCCTGCGCCATACCCCGGGCGATGGAGCCGTGGAGCTGAGCCTGGAAACCACTGGCGATCGCGTGCGTTTTTTGGTCCGCGATCACGGCCCGGGGATTGCCGAAGACGACCTGCAACACCTGACCCAACGCTTCTGGCGCAACGGCCAGAGCACCGGATGCGGCTTGGGTCTGGCGATTGTCCAGGCCATCGTCCAGCGCTGCGGCTGCACCCTGCATTTCGACAGCCGGCCGGATGGCTTGCGGGTTGAATTGACGATGCCGTTGCAACCCATCTAACAAACGACACGCATCCAGTGTGGGAGCGGGCTTGCTCGCGAAAGCGGTAGTGGCCTAAGCGCTGACCTTAAGCCCTACCAGCCCGGCAATGATCAACGCCACACTGGCGAGTCTGAACAGTGCCATGGATTCACCAAACAAAATGATCCCGGCAATCACCGTGCCCACCGCACCCACGCCAGTCCAGATCGCATAGGCCGTACCCAGCGGCAATTCCTTCATGGCAAGGCCCAGCAGGCCAAGGCTGATCGCCATGGCGGCAATGGTCAGTGCGGTTGGGAGAGGGCGGCTGAAACCGTCGGTGTATTTCAGGCCGACGGCCCAACCGACTTCGAACAGACCAGCAAAAAACAGAATGATCCAGGACATTTGAGACTTCCATCAATGGATGGGGTCGTCCCCAGATTAATCACTCGATCGAGCCGCGAGGTCGTCCCCGCATTGCGCAATAGAGTGCCCCATCATTAACCCGAGGATCAAGTTTTCGGCTTAATCCGCCGCCTGCTGAGCCGCGATTTGCCGGTCTTCTTTCTCGCTCATACGACGGAAGTATGTCGAGAGCAGCGCCCCGGAAATGTTGTGCCAGACGCTGAACAATGCGCTTGGCACCGCCGCCAGCGGCGAGAAGTGTGCACTGGCCAGGGCCGCACCCAGGCCGGAGTTCTGCATGCCGACTTCCAGTGCCAGGGATTTGCGCTGGGCCAGTGGCAGATTGAACAGGCGCCCGGTGAAGTAACCCAGCAAATAGCCGAAACTGTTGTGCAGCATCACCACGGCCATGATCAGCAAGCCGGATTCGGCAATCTTCGCCTGGCTGGCGGCCACGACGGCGGTGACGATGATCACGATGCTCACCACCGACACTAGCGGCAACACGTCTACCGCGTGACGAACCCGATCACCGAGTACGCGCTGGGCAACCACGCCGAGCACGATCGGCATCAGCACGACTTGCAGGATCGACCAGAACAGCTCCATGAACGACACCGGCAACCAGGCCGAGGCCAGCAGCCAGATCAGGGCGGGTGTCAGCAGCGGAGCGAGGAGGGTGGTGACGGCGGCAATGGCCACCGACAACGCCAGATCGCCACGCGCCAGCCAGGTCATCACATTCGACGAGGTGCCGCTCGGGCAGCAGCCGACCAGAATCACACCGACGGCGATTTCCGGCGGCAGGTGGAAAACCTGGCAAAGCAACCACGCCACACCGGGCATGATCACGAAATGGGCAACCACGCCCAGGGCCACGCGCCACGGATGACGCGCGACTTCGGCGAAGTCTTCGAGCTTGAGGGTCAGGCCCATGCCGAACATCACCAGCCCCAGCAGCGGCACGATGGCGCCTTTCAAGCCGATGAACCAGGTCGGTTGCAGAAACGCCACGACGGCGAAAATCAGTACCCAGTAAGCGAAGGTGTTGCCGACAAAACGACTCAATGCAGCGAGTGCGCGCATGGCCTGATCCTTGTTATATAAGTGGGATTTCCAATTTGGAAATCCAATCAATGTGGGAGCTGGCTTGCCTGCGATGGCGGTGTGTCAGACTACATTTAAGCCGTCTGATACACCGTCATCGCAGGCAAGCCAGCTCCCACATTTGATCCGGTTCCTTCAAGGAGAACCGGTTTTTCAGATACCTTGCGGGATCTCTTCACCACCCAACGCTTCAACCATCGACGGCAGGAAGTCGCCGAAGGTCAGCATCATTAGTGTGAAGCTGGCGTCCAGTTGGCCCAGGGCTTCGTCGCCACCGTCCTGTTCCGCCTGATCCTGCAGCAGGTCTTCGAACTTCAGGCGCTTGACCACCATTTTGTCGTCAAGCACGAACGACAGTTTGTCCTGCCAGGCCAGCGACAGTTGAGTGACCACTTTGCCAGTGCTCAGGTGCAGCTGGATTTCTTCGCTGGTCAGGTCCTGACGCTTGCAGCGCACGATGCCGCCGTCTTCGTGGGTGTCACGCAGTTCGCACTCGTCCAGCACGAAGAAATCATTCGCGGCTTTTTGGGTGGTGACCCACTCGGTCATGGTGGCGGTCGGCGACATCTTCACCGTCAGCGGACGCACTGGCAGCGAGCCGATCACTTCGCGCAGAGTGGACAGCAGGTCTTCGGCACGTTTCGGGCTGGCCGAGTTAACCAGGATCAGGCCCTGTTTCGGCGCGATGGCGGCGAAGGTCGACGAGCGGCGGATAAAGGCGCGGGGCAGGAAGGCCTGGATGATTTCATCCTTGATCTGATCGCGTTCCTTTTTGTAGACCTTGCGCATTTGTTCGGCTTCGATCTCTTCGACCTTTTCCTTCACCGCGTCGCGCACGACGCTGCCAGGCAGAATGCGTTCTTCCTTACGGGCGGCGATCAGCAGGAAGTCGCCGCTGATGTGTACCAGCGGCGCGTCTTCGCCCTTGCCGAATGGCGCGACGAAACCGTAGGTGGTCAACTCCTGGCTTGCACATGGACGCGCCAGCTTGGTGGCCAGTGCAGTTTCCAACGCCTCGGCATCAAAAGGCAGATCTTGGGTCAGGCGATAGATAAGCAGGTTTTTGAACCACATGGGATGAGTCTCTCCTTTATACAAAGGGGGGCATTATTGTCCTCCGGGTGCCATAGGCCAACCCTTCTCTAAGCCTTTGGAAGGCCTGATAAAATTAATTTAAAAAGTGCTTGCCAGAGGTTGGGTCGCTCCGTAGAATGCGCGCCACACCGAAAGTGAAGGGTGATTAGCTCAGCTGGGAGAGCGTCTGCCTTACAAGCAGAATGTCGGCGGTTCGATCCCGTCATCACCCACCATTCGCTTTAGTGTTACGCGCAGCGGTAGTTCAGTCGGTTAGAATACCGGCCTGTCACGCCGGGGGTCGCGGGTTCGAGTCCCGTCCGCTGCGCCATATTCGGTAACCTGGAACGCTGAACGCCAGGTCACCACGGAAAAGCCCGCTAACGCGGGTTTTTTTCTGTCCATAGTTATGTGTAAGTTGTTCCTGCAGGTCGCGTCGTTTTACCGGTTTTCAGATTTTTTTGATTTTTTATCAATTAAATCAACACTTTATGAAAATCTGTGGCACAATGCGCCCCGCAACGAAGGTAAAGGGTGATTAGCTCAGCTGGGAGAGCGTCTGCCTTACAAGCAGAATGTCGGCGGTTCGATCCCGTCATCACCCACCACTTACTTTCAACGCTACGCGCAGCGGTAGTTCAGTCGGTTAGAATACCGGCCTGTCACGCCGGGGGTCGCGGGTTCGAGTCCCGTCCGCTGCGCCATATTCGGTATCTGGAACGCTGAACGCCAGGTCACCACGGAAAAGCCCGCTTAATGCGGGCTTTTTGCTGTCCGGGATTTGGCTTTGTGCTGGATCCGCTGAAAAAAACGATCTGTCAGGTCAAGTGCAATCCATGTGGGAGCGGGCTGCTAACTGGCATTGCCTATTGTTCGACGTTACGACTGTGCCGGTAATCGCTGACGGCCTCGTACACCGCTTTGCGCAACCGGTTGATCCCGCCAATCGGCCTATGGGCCTCAAGCCCGAACCATGGATTGAACGATAGATTGTCGCATTGCAGGTTCAGCGCCGGGGTGTCGAAATCCTGGGCAGGCAGTTTGATTCGGGCCACGGTTTCGAAGGGCGCGTCGCTTTCGCTCCACTCGATACTGGTGTCTTCGATCGGCATGTACTTGCCCGCGTCCTGACGCTGGATCTGCAAGACGAAACACGCCGGCACCCGATCGGTCGACAGCTGCTGGTTCAGCGCACTGCGCAGGAAGTTCGGCAGGTTTTGATTTTGCGTGGGTAGCACGTAAGCCGGGCAGCTATCAGGATCCGGCATCACCCGGAATTTGGCGTTGGCTTCACCAAACTTGTACGGCGAAACCGAAAAGTAAGTGGTCTGCGTCGGGCTTGCCGGGGCAGGGGAGAGCGTCGCCAGCGCAATAAACAGATGGCGAACCTGCCAGGTGCGCGGGTCCCAGCCCGGGAAGAACGCCATCGCCTTTTTGCCATCAGCCTGAGCGGCCACATTCTGACGATACTCCGCGACATCGCTGACAAAGAAGTTAGGATGGTTGAACATCACGAAATCCTGTTCGTTGCGCCCTTGTCGGTCACTCAGCAACTGTTTACCAGGCACATCGAACAGTTTGATCGCCATGCCCCGAGCATCGCGGATGCTGTCGAACTGCGGATACGCATTGCCATTGGACAGCCGTATCGTCGCTTGCCAGGTTTTGCCGGGCTCGCTGAACACGCCTTGACGTAACGCCACCGCCAGATCCGGCAGCACCTGAACCTCGGCCTTTACGCAGCCATGGGCCTTGGCATGGGCATCGCGCAGGTAGCGGGTACTTTCGCGGTGTTGATCGACGATACGCACGGCCGTCTGGATGATGTCCTGGGTCATTGCCGCTTCGCCGTCCGGAATCAGTTCTTCAGCCGATACCGGGCCGCGATGCTGCCAGGCGGACCAGGCCATGATCAGCGCCCAGCCGAGCAGGCCCAGACCCAGCAACCACAGCAGGGTTTTGCCGAGGAAGGCGCCCAGGCGCAACCAGAGAGTGATCAGCATGGGTCAATCCTTTTGACTGAGAAGGCGGTCTGGCAATTGCGACTCCATCGGGCCGCCCAATACTTTCAGGTATTCCAGCAGCGCCCAGCGTTCCTCCGGTTGCAGCAGGCGACCAATGACGCCGTTCCCGCGCTCGCCTGCGCGGAACTCGTGGCCGCTGTTGTGATTGCCGGTGATGCGCGTGTCGAACACAAAACCGTTGGTGAAGGCTTCGGTGCGATAACCCAAATGTTTGGGGTCGTATTCGAAGGTGCCTTTGTAGAACGTGGTGGCGCGTTCGTTCTGGGGCGAGAGCAGTTGATAAATGCTCGGTACCGAACCGTTGTGCAAAAACGGCGGCGTGGCCCAGACGCCCGCCAGTGGTCGGGCTTTGTAGCTGCGCAACTCTTGAACGCCGATCGGCAGGCCGAATCCGTCCAGGTTCGGGCGCTCTGCGGGTGTCACATTGGCTTTGCGGTAGGCTTGGTTGCCCACGAAAGCAGTGACATAAGCGAGCCCCTTGGCCACGGACAATTGGCTCATATCCAAGGGTTCTGTGGGTTTGGGATGCAGTTGTACATCCAGTTGCGCAAGCTCTGCCGGATCCCACTGCAAGGCCGTCAGATCGAAGCGATGGTCGGCAATGTTGTTGGCGGCGCCGGGGTCTGTGCCAATCACCTCCACAGGCAGTAATTTCAGATGTTGCACGGGTCTGCTGTCGCTTTGGGTGACGCGGGGGACATGACACCCGGCGCAGTTTTCAGCGAACAGTTCGCGGCCTTTTGCGGCCAGGGGTTTGTCGATGTTGCCCAACAGGGCTTCCGGCCAGGCAGGCGGTTTGAGTCGTTGCAGGGTTTCTTCGATCCGGTGCAGATCGCGCACCCGGACGCTGGACGGGTAGCGGTCGTCGCCCTTGAGCGGCTGCCCGCTGCTGTCGAAGAAATTCAGCGTGGCGCCCACACCCAAGGCTTCGCCGATATTACGGGCCATCGGTTGCTGCGCCGAACCGTTCCACTGCACCCAGTCGAAGGTCCACATGTCCCACAGTTGCGGGTAGTCCACCGGAGCGTTAGCCACGCGGTAGTTGGCGGGTGAAATCGCGTCGCCGAAGCTGGCGTTGGCAATTCGCCCGAAGGCATCGGTGCGGCCGGGGCCTTCTTCGGTGGGGTAGAGGCCGCGATGGGTATCGTTCCAGGCCACTTTCAAGAAGGTATCGAGTGAGACTTTAAAATCCTGGCGTAGTTGCTGATGCCGCGCGTCGTAGTCCTGACCCAGAACGTTGCGGGCGAAGCGTTCGAATTTCCAGGGGTTGTAGTAAGTCGAGGCGAGGCTGGCCACCAGTGCCTGGCCGAAGCTGCCGCCACGCAGGGTCGGAACGCTGGACGGCAATACATGCTGGGCCGAGCCACCGTCGATGCGCACGGCTTGGCCATTGAAGCGCAATTCGCCGGTGTGGCAGGCGGCGCAAGTGATGTCCAGAAACTCGTCCTGGCTGCCGGGGTTTTGATGACGGGCAAAACCGACGGGCAGGTTACCAGGGTTGTTCGGCGTGGCTTTCTGGCTCGGGTCGATCAGAAAACCAAAGCGTGCGAGGTATTCGGGAGCGGCGAATCGGCGCTGCGAG
Source organism: Pseudomonas wuhanensis (assembly GCF_030687395.1). Classification (GTDB taxonomy): domain Bacteria; phylum Pseudomonadota; class Gammaproteobacteria; order Pseudomonadales; family Pseudomonadaceae; genus Aquipseudomonas; species Aquipseudomonas wuhanensis. Next base: position 2,015,098 of record NZ_CP117430.1, read on the forward strand.
AAGGGCAGTTCCAGGGCGTTGAACCAGTCATAGCGCAAGCCTTTGACTTGGGTACCCTGAGGCGTGAAGTAGTAAGCCTGGCGGTCAGCGGCGCTCCATTGCTCCAGGTAATTCACCTGTTGCGCCGGTGACCAGGCTGGCAATTTCGGGTTGGCGACATAGTACAGCACCACGGCGAGGCCAAGCCCCAGCAGTACTGCGATCAGAATCAGCAAGCGGATTATGAGGCGCACGATAAACATCCTTGTCAATTTGTAGCTCTCTTATGCCTCAGCTGACGAGGTGCGGCAAGAGGCCATTACGCCAGAGGCTGTGGGAACGGGTCCTTGAGTCTGTAAGAGCCAAATGACAGAAGCTTCATCCTTCTATGGCCGAAATGCGTTTAAACACCTGAACTTATCAGACGTTTCCTGCTCTCATGCCGGTAGCCATTGGTCGTGGCGGCCTGATAAGCTCGCGGCTTTACTCGATTGCCCTTTAGGCGCATGAACAAGGAAATAGCATGAAACAGCATCGGTTGGCGGCGGCGGTGGCCCTGGTTGGCCTGGTACTTGCGGGTTGTGATTCGCAGACCAGCGTAGAGCTGAAAACCCCGGCGCAAAAAGCTTCCTACGGTATCGGTCTGAACATGGGCAAAAGCCTGGCTCAGGAAGGCATGGATGACCTGGATTCCAAAGCGGTAGCCCAGGGCATCGAAGATGCCGTCGGCAAGAAAGAACAGAAGCTGAAAGATGAAGAGTTGGTTGAAGCCTTCGCCGCACTGCAAAAGCGTGCTGAAGAGCGTTTGGCCAAGATGAGCGAAGAGTCGGCAACTGCTGGCAAGAAGTTCCTTGAAGAAAACGGCAAGAAAGCGGGTGTCGTCACCACGGCTTCCGGCCTGCAGTACGAAGTGGTCCAGAAGGCGGATGGCGCACAGCCTAAGCCTACCGACGTAGTGACTGTTCACTACACTGGCAAACTGACCAATGGCACCGTTTTCGACAGTTCCGTCGAGCGCGGCAGCCCGATCGATCTGCCAGTCAGCGGTGTGATTCCGGGTTGGGTCGAAGGCCTGCAACTGATGCACGTTGGCGAGAAGTACAAACTGTACATCCCTAGCGAACTGGCTTACGGCGCCCAAAGCCCGAGCCCGGCGATTCCAGCCAACTCGGTGCTGGTATTTGACCTGGAGCTGCTGGGCATCAAGGATCCAGCCAAACAAGACGCCACCAAGTAATCCGCGTCTGCTCGAAAAAACAACGCCTCGCTTATGCGGGGCGTTGTTGCATCTGGAGTTCGTTGAAGGTAAACAAAACGAACGGATGCGGTACGCTGGAGTCATAGCCAGTGACAGTGCCCGAGCTAGACGTACCGGCGCGCCAAGTCAATGAAATCTTGGGTTTTTTTATGTGAGTAAAAAACGCCCGATCTGAGTCAGACCCTTATGAAACGGGGCTTTCAGCGATGAAATGCAGCTCTGTTCACAAGGTTATCCACAATTTGTGTGGATAACATTTCAGCGGGAGGAAAAGATGAAAATGCCCTGGAATTTCGCTCGTTTCCTGCCACTGGCCGGGCGTCTGCTCGCCCGTGGCCGTTTGCCGACCCTGCTGTTTGCTGTTGCCAGCAAAGGTGCCAGCCAGGGTAATCGTCTGGGCAAGCTCAAAGACGATCTGCGGCTGTTGCAGGCACTCTGCCTGGCCTACTGGCGTGGCGAATACCGGGCCATCAGCCCGAAAGCATTGGTCTCGGTGGTGGCCGGCCTGATGTATTTCCTGAGCCCGGTCGATGCCATCCCGGATTTCATTCCGGTATTCGGCATGCTCGACGACATTGCCGTGCTGGCCTGGTTGATGAAAGTCCTCGATGACGAACTCAACGCCTTCCGTGCCTGGCGCAAGCGTCAGTTGCCGGAAAAGCTCGCAGTGGTCGAACGCCTGCCTGATACCCCGGAACAACTGCAACTTCAGGGCCCGAAAAAAACCTGAACCGATTCAGGATCATCCATATTCATACCCCCGCGACCTTGGCCGCTGTTAGGATTACACTTCTAGGGAAAAGCGCCGACTCGCTAAGTGTCGTTGTCCTACGGGGTAGTCATGGATATTCAGATAATTACACGCGAAGGCGAACCCGAATATGCGGTTCTGCCATGGGCTCAGTATCAGGCTCTACTGAAAGCAGCAGGCATCAAGCAACAACCACCGCGTGACGCCAAAGTGCCTCCCGCGGCGGCACCAGACCAGATTCTTCCGGGTCTGGATCAACTACGCAATTTGCGCGAAGGGAAGGGCATCGCCATTGAGGCGCTGGCCCGCACGGTAGGCATCAGCCCGTCATATCTCGCCTTGATCGAAAGCGGTGAGCGTCAACCCGACGCTGCTATTCGCCGCAGCCTCGCCTGGGAATTGACGGTGCCAGGATGGAGGGATGAATCGTGAGCGTACGCATCAGTCGTCAACATTGGGATGGATTGCTGGGGGAGCTGGATCAGGCGCGCCGTCAGCGCCATCTTTTGACTTATCGGGCGTTGCTGGAGCGTTTGCAGCTACCCACGCCCGCCATGCAAACCTTGACCGCAGCCCTTGAGCACCTGGCCGCGCTGGATGCCAGAGCCGAGCAGCCGTTGCGCAGCTCGTTGGTGATCAGCCAGGGCGCCAGCCGCTTGCCGCGCACCGGCTTCTTCGAATGCGTCGAGCGCCTCGGGCGCTTCTCCGGACCGTCCGATGGCGTGGCTGCCGCGTCCTGGCATGCCTCGGAAGTGGTGCGGGTGTTCGAATACGAGTACCCCGAGTCGGCGGAAGCCTGAGTGTTCCTGCGACTCAAGGCGCGGGCCGGTTACTGGCTGGCCCGCCGGTTGTTCCACTGGTCGTGGTTTGTGCGTCAGCCGCGAGGCTGGAGTTGGCTCGAGGGCCAGTTCGCGCGTATGGCGAACCTGGGTGATGTCGGCGCCCAGAGCTTCTACGGCCACATCCTGACCTTTCGCGGTGTCGGTCTTGGGGCTCGCGAGGAGGGGGTGCGATTACTGCGCCTGGCCGCGTTGGCGGGGGATGGCAAGGCGGCCTATCAGGTTGGCGTGATCAGCCTGGCGGGGACGCCGAGCAAGGCGCCGGATCCGGTGGAAGCAGCTCGCTGGTGGGAAATGGCGGCGAAGGCCGGGCATCCGCTGGCCGAAATCAAATTGAAAGAGTTGGCGTCTCGTGGTTCTGTAGATTAAACCAATTGCATGTCTGACAAACGAACGTGGCGTGAGGGGAACCTCCCGCCACGTTTGCGTTTTTGCCTTCTTGTTGATTAATGGAGTGATCATTAGCGAATCGCCCTACATCAACATCATCCTTTCCCGACTTCTTTCCTGATTGATCCCCCGCAAAGTCTCGCGCGTTTATTGCCGGGCAGATCCATCGGAGATTTCGGCGCATCAAGCGCCACCAGTTCGGCGTTTTTTATCGTCTGTGTTTTATGGTAGCTGTGCGCGGGGCGCTTTCGAGTGCGCCGGGTGCCTAACGTCCCGGTCTTCCACACTTGCGTACAGCCGCCACCTATTGCGTGGAAGTGATTTCTGGCAGCTCCGATCCATACGTTAGGAATCAAACAATGACAGCAATTACCCCTGATCCACCCTACGAAAATCCAACTCCCCACCCCAAAAACTGCTTCATGGCGCTCACCAGCAACTGCACCGACATGCCCACGCTGTTTGTCGATACCCACGCGCCACTCGATATTTTGACCGACGCTGCCAGCTATCGAATTCGCGCCGTCACAAAGGTACTTGAGAACCTGTCCATGCGCGGCCCCGGCACATTCTTCGTGTGGTGTTTGGCCTGTGATGCCATCTCTGCCAATTGGCTAGCATCGAATTGTCCGCAGGACTGGATGGGCAAGGGGACTGATATTTTTGAAGGAAACAAATCAGTCCCCTTTTTTTCACACTTTTTTCCGCAAAAGCTTTTCCGATCTTCACGCGGATGCGAGACGTTGGCCACCGCAGCAACCTTCAAGCCTGATCTTCAGCCATCTACCATCGATCATGACGAGACTCACGGGGCGCACCGCTCGGTCGATCCTCACCTGGGTAAAGCGCTGAAACCCACGGGGTGGCGTGGGGTCAGCTCGAGGAAGAGATGGCAGCCTCAACGCTCCATGACATAGGTGCCAGGTGCGGGGCAAAGGGGCGGGTACTTGCGCGAGCCGAGCTTCTTCGGTGCCGGCAGGATGTCGCCCGAGCGCTGCCCGATCCATTCGCGCCAATGCGGCCACCAGCTGCCTTGCTGGCGCTCCCCGGCGTTTTGCAGCCAGGTCTCCGGGGTCTCGGCGGTGGCAGGCGCCGCGTAGTAGAACGACTTGGGGTTGCCCGGCGGGTTCACCAGGCTCTGCAGATGGCCGGCGTTGGACAGCACGTAGGTTGTGTCCTCACCCAACAGCCGGGCAGTGCCGTAGCAACCCTGCCAGGGGGTGATGTGGTCGGTGGTGCCGCCAACCACATAGGCTCCCACCTTCACTTGGGTCATGTCGATCGACTCGCCGGCAATCTCAAGGGAGCCCGGGTTGCTGTAGGGGTTCTGCTGGACCAGGTCGAGGTAGTCCGCGTGCAGTTGGGCGGGTAGCTGCGTGGTGTCGTTGTTCCAGGCCAGGATGTCGAAGGCCGGCGGCTTATTGCCAAGCAGGTAGTTGTTGACCCAGTAGTTCCAGATCAGGTCGTTGGGCCGCATCCAGGCGAACATGCGGGCCATGCTCTGGCCGCTCAGCACGCCCTTGCGCCGGGAGCTGGCCTTGGCTGCGCGCAGGGCGGAAGGGGTGGCGAATAACCCCAGGGTGGTGTCGTCCAGCACCGAGGGCATGTCGAGTACGCACACGGCCCAGCTGGTGTTGGCCACCTTGGGGCCTTCGCCACGAGCCGCCAGCCAGCCCAGGTAGGCGGCCAAGGTGATGCCCCCCGAGCAGGAGCCCCACATATTCACATCCGGGCTACCGGTGATCTTGCGCGCCACGTCCACAGCCTGGTCGAGGCACAGCGCGTAATCGGACAAGCCCCAGTCACGGTGCTCGCTGGTGGGATTGCGCCAGCTGATGACGAAGAAGTTCACGCCGCTGTCCTGAATCCACTTGATCAGGCTTTTCTCCGGCGACAGATCGATGGCGTAGTACTTGTTGATTTGCGGTGGCGACATCACCAAGGGCCGGGCATAGACCTTTTCGGTGGTGGGCGCGAACTGCAGCAGCTCGAACATCTCGGTGCGAAATACCACTTCGCCCTTGGCCGTGGCGATGTTTTCCCCAACCTTGAACGGCGTGCTGTCGACCTGCCTCGGAAGCCCACGGTTGTTCAGCATATCCTCGCCGAATTGGCGGAGGCCCCTGGCCAGGCTCATGCCACCGGTGTCTACCAGCTTGCGCAGCGCCGCCGGATTGGTCAGCGGCGAGTTGCTCGGTGCCATTGCATCGGCCAGGAGTGCTGCTACGAATCGGGCTCGGCTCTTTTCCAGCGGGGCAAGGTCGGTGGATTCGATGAAGCGGGTCAGCTCACTTTGCCCGGCCAGGTAGGCCTGCAGCAGCGCGCGCAGGAAGGCGTTGGATTGCCAGGCCGGATCGACGAAACGCTTGTCCTTCGGGTCCGGCGCGATATCGGAGTTGCCGCCGACGATGCCGCGCAGCTCCTTCAGGTAGCCACCCAGATGAGCGCCAGCCTTGAGCGGCGACTTACCCACGGCCTTGAGCAGGTAACCGGCCGAGCTGGCCAGGTCCGCCGCGCGCATGCTGACTAGCGGATTGCCTGCCAGGGCCTGATTGGCAGCGATGCCGATCTGCTTTTGTTGCTGGGGGTTGTCCGGGAGATCGCCATCCTTGCGAGCGCGACGTTTTCGGCCGGTCACCGGGGGGCGCTGGGTGGGGGTTACGGTCTCGCTCGCTCGGGTAGATCTGCTCATGGCGGCTCTCGTGTTTCTGGCGCTGGGCCCGGTTGCGGTGTTTGTCTCCGACTCTAGGGTGCAGCGGGTGCGGCCACCTCGCATCGCACGACAGCGAATTTACATTTCATGACAAGGGGCATCGTGGACTGACGAGCTGAATGGGCGGCCTGCGGGACAGTCAGTGGCTACTGGTTGCCGTGCATGGTGAAATCTGGGGGAAGAAAAAATCGTAAAAAGTGGGCAGATTTATTTTCCGTTCCCAAACGAGCGCTTATGGCTGTGGGGGAGGGCAGACATCGGCCAGAAGCTGCCACTCGCATTCAACACGAGCACATCAAATTCAACTCCAGCCTACTGATCGAAGATCTGACGAAACAAGCGAACAGCCCAATCGACACTGTGATGGGGCATCCCCGCAATCAATGTCTATGCTTTGACCTGTGTGCAAAACGCTCCCACCGGTAATCCGTGCTGTTCTACCTGCCAACAAAAGAAAAACAGGCCCATGAAACCGATTCCCTCCCTTGCCGTTGTAACCCTTGCCTCGATCATGGCCGCGATCGGCTTTACGGCCCATGCATCCGAGGTGCCGTTGGGTAGCCATTCCATGGAAGGTCACATCGTCACGCGGGTGCTGGCCGTTGATCCGGCGAATCATCAAGTCACCATAGAAGACGCCAACCAAAGCCCGGTATCCATCCAGCTCACGGAAAAAGCCAAGACCCTGAACAATTTGAAGGTTGGCGACAAGGTCGATATCCACGTTATTCGCTCGGTCGCCTATGTGCTCGACACGAATGTCGACGCTGCGCCAGGGGGCAGCAACGAATCAGTCCGTACCACCCAGCACAATCCTGATCCGGGCGGTGAGGCGGTTCGAAAGGTCAAGGTCACTTCAAAGATCACTCGCATTGACTTGAAAAAACATGAAGTGACCTTGCTTCCGTCGGAAGGCGAACTGACCGTCCTGAAGGTCGAGGACCCGCAGCTTCAGGCCAAAATGAAGAAGCTCCAGGTGGGTCAGACAATCAATGCCATCTACACCGAGGTCATGAAGATCAAAACCTCGCGTTAAGGTGCCTGACAAGCAAAGACCTTGAAGAAGGCTGCTACGGACGCTTCGATATGACAGATTTGTTGAATGCTATCGCGCTTGGATTACTGGCGTTACTGCCACTGACCAATCCGCCTACAACAGTGGCTTTATTTATCGCCCTGAGCAAAGGCCTTACCCAAAAAGAAAAAAACCAACAGGCGCTTGCAACTTCGCTCTATGTTTTTCTCATCATGGCACTGACCTATTACATAGGTGAGTTTGTGATGGACGCTTTCAACATTTCCATTCCAGGCTTGCGAATGGCAGGCGGTGGCATTCTCATAATAATGGGCTTGAAGATGCTCTTCCCGCCGCCTGTCCAGGCTTCTGCTGCCGCCAACAGCCCAAAGGAACAGGCTAGTTTCGCCTTCATTCCGCTGGCCATGCCCAGTACTGCCGGGCCAGGAACCATCGCGATGATTATCAGCGCTTCCGCGACCATTAAGCACAGCACGTTATTTCCAGCCTGGGTGCTATTAACCGCGCCGCCGTTAATCTTCTTGTTTACTGCGATTATTCTCTGGGTCTGCCTGCGCAGCTCAGGATTAATCATGAAAATAACAGGGGAGTCAGGCATTGATGCGATATCACGCCTGATGGGCTTTCTACTCGTATGCATGGGTGCTCAGTTCGCCATAAACGGGTCGGTAGAAATAGTACAAACCATCATTGACAATAACTTTCATTTACCCCGCCCTCAGTAGCTCAATCTCCAGGCTACGGGCGGCTAAAACGTGGGTGTCTGCTACCCTTGGTTTTGTCATCGAGGTCGGTTGTTTTCACTCCCTGACATTGATCCAGCCTGCTCAAGCCTGCCTGACCACATGAGGTGGGGCGATGCGCACTTCTCTAATGGAGAAAATCAAGCCAGGCTTCAGCGAAGCCTTCCGCCACGTTTGCTTTTTTGAGCGAAATTTTTGGGCGGGGTCTTCGGGCGGCGCCTAGTGATGGATTAGTCCTGGAATTGTGTGGTACCCGCGAAGGCGTCAGATCAATCAGCGATGCCCAATGAGCAGTTCTTCTTCAGGTCCGGACACCGCCAGGCTATCAATTACATGCACGCTATACCCCGGCACATTCTTCGCGTGGTGTTTGGCCTGTGATGCCATCTCTGCCAATTGGCTCGCGTCGAGTTGTCCGCAGGCCTGTGGATGCAGATGCACCACGCCGATGGACAGGGACAGTAACGGGAATTCCTGCCGCACACCCTGGCGGTTGGGGGCGATGAAGCAGCCGGCTTCGAGGTGTTCGCTGCGGTAGAAGCGTCGGCATTGGCTGTGGAAGTCGTCCAGCAACTGGTTCAGGCGTTTGCGCCAGTCTTCCGGGCCGAGCACCAGCAGGAAGTCGTCGCCGCCGATATGGCCGACGAAGTCGCGGGAAGGGTCGATGCGGTCGTTCAGGCATTGCGCCAGGCACAGTAGGACTTCATCCCCGCGACCGTAGCCGTAGATGTCGTTGAAGGGTTTGAAGCTGTCGATGTCCACGTAGCAGATCATCGATTCCCGTTCCTGTTGCAGCAGGCGTGTCAGGCATTGCTGGATCGGCACGTTGCCCGGTAGCAGGGTCAGCGGGTTGGCGTAGCGGGCTTGCTGGATTTTCAGTTCGGTGATCAGCTTGAGCACGTCGATCACTCGGCCAAGCCCCAGATAGCCGCCGTTGAGGGTGATGATGAAGTCTTCTTCGATACGCTGGCGGGCGCGGCTGGTGATCAGGCGGCTGACCTGTTGCAGCGACTGGCTCAGTTCCACGGCGAGGAAGTCGTCGCTCATCAAGCGGCTGATGGGCTTGCGGGCGAACAGGTCGGTGGCAAAGGGCTTGAGCAAGGCATCCGAGAGCGAATGACGGTGGACAATGCCGCAGGGCTGGCCTTGTTCGTCGAGCACCGCCAGGGAGTTCAGGTTGGCTTGGCGGCGGAAGGCTTCCAGCACGGTGGCGGTCGGGGTGGCGCTGGTCACCGCCGGCTGGTCGTTGAGCAGGGCGCTGAGGTCACTGACTTCCTCATTCAGTATCGCGGCGACGCTGTTCGGTTTGGGCATCAAGGTTCGGGCATCTCGGGGCGGATGCTCTTGAGGCCGACAGAGCAGATAACCTTGCAGCAGATCAACGCCCATTTCAGTCAGTACGGCGAGTTCTTCCTGCAATTCGATGCCTTCGGCGATCACTTTTGCCCGCGAAGCCTTGGCGATCTGCAGGATCGAGCCGACGAATTCACGCTTGAGCGCGTCCTGATGAATGCCGTCGATAAAGTGCCGATCGATCTTGACGTAGTCCGGGCGCAATTCAGACCAGAGCCGCAAGCTCGAATAACCGGCACCCAGATCATCCAGCGCAATAGAAAAGCCCATCGCCCGATAGTGATGCAGGGCGTTTTGCAGCAACTGGAAATCGTCGGTCGGGGTCTGTTCGGTGAGTTCGATCACCACCTGGCTCGGAGGTATGCCGAAATCCTGCAGCAGTTGCAGGGTGCGTCCGGGTTGGTGGGCGGCTTCGAGCAGGGATTCCGGGGATACGTTGAGGAAGAGTTTGCCGGGCAATTGCTGTTCATTGAAGCGGCGGCAAGCACTTTGACGGCAAGCGATTTCCAGTTCGCTGAGGCGACCGGCCTGGCGGGCTATCGCGAACAGGGCGACAGGGGAGTGCAGTGGGCTGTTGGAGGGGCCACGGCTGAGGGCTTCGTAACCGATGATGCGTCGTTCAGAGAGGGAAATGATCGGTTGGAACAGGCTGTGCAAACCGCTTTGAGTCAGTATCGAGCTCAAGGCACTCAGCTGTTCGGTCGTGGTCATGGCGTTCTCTGGCGATAAAAAAAGGACTGGGCGTGCTCTCGTTAAAGAGCACGCCCAGTCCTGTATTTCACGACAGAATGATGACTGTTTGATGACGCTCCGGGGAGCGTCAACATTAAATTGCCATCATCTTGCTTGTAACAACTTAGTGCTTGGCAACCGCGGTGTTGAGTTTCAAGTAATCCAGCAGAATCCGCCCGGTCTCGCTCAGATAAGCATCGTCTTCTGGCTTGGTCTTGTCCTGCTCGACCGCGATGGCATCTTCGTCTTCTTTCTTCAGCTCTTTGAGCGGCTCTTCGCCCTTGGCCTTGCGACGGATGTTTTCCATGGCCAGTTGCTTGGCTTCGATATCGGCGTGTTGTGCACGACGGTCGGCTTCATTGAGGCTGACGGTTTTTTCGCTCATCAACTTCTGCGCCAGGGCCAGTTTGTCGCGGATGAACACGAACTCCGCGTCCTTGGCCGTGCGCACGTCATGCTCGGACTTGAGCTGCGTGATGTACGGTTTGAACGGGTCAAGCGCAGGCTTGATGGCCGCACGAATGGTGTCCCATGGCATGGCTTCCGGCAGGGCGCTTTCACCGATTTCCTTGGTGTCGATGATCGACGGGTAATCGATGTCCGGCAGCACGCCCTGATGCTGGGTGCTCTGACCGGAAACCCGGTAGAACTTGGCCAGGGTCAGTTTCAGTTCGCCATGGTTGAGCGGCTGAATGGTCTGCACGGTGCCTTTACCGAAGGTCTGGCCGCCGATGATCAGCGCGCGGTGGTAGTCCTGCATGGCACCGGCGAAGATCTCCGAAGCCGAGGCGGACAAACGGTTGACCAGCAACGCCATCGGGCCTTTGTAGAATGCGCCCGGGTTTTCATCTTCCAGCACATCGACCCGGCCGTCGGCGTTACGCACCAGTACGGTCGGACCTTTATCGATGAACAGACTGGTCAGCTCGGTGGCTTCCTGCAAGGAACCGCCGCCGTTGTTGCGCAGGTCGATGACCACGCCGTCGACCTTGTCTTTCTGCAACTCGGTCAGCAGCTTCTTGACGTCGCGGGTGGTGCTCTTGTAGTCCGGATCGCCAGCACGGAAGGCCTTGAAGTCCAGATAGAAGGCCGGGATCTCGATAACGCCGAGCTTGTAGTCCTTGCCATCCTGCTTGAGGTTGAGGACCGACTTCTTCACCGCCTGGTCTTCGAGTTTCACCGCTTCGCGGGTGATCGGCACGATCTTGGTGGTCTGGTCGTTCGGCGCATTGCTGGCCGGAATCACTTCCAGGCGCACCACGGTGCCTTTCGGACCACGAATCAGTTTGACCACTTCGTCCAGGCGCCAGCCGACCACGTCGACCATTTCTTTGTTGCCCTGGGCCACGCCGATGATCTTGTCGGCCGGTGCAACCTGTTTGGTCTTGTCGGCCGGGCCGGCAGGCACCAGGCGCACGACTTTCACTTGATCGTTGTCGCTCTGCAACACGGCACCGATGCCCTCGAGGGACAGGCTCATGTTGATGTCGAAGTTTTCCGCGTTATCCGGCGACAGATAGTTGGTGTGCGGGTCGTAGGACATGGCGAAGGTGTTGATGTACGCCTGGAAGATGTCTTCCGGGCGGGTCTGGTCCAGACGCGACAACTGATTCTTGTAACGCTTGGTCAGGGTTTCCTGAATCTGCTTCGACTCTTTGCCGGAGATCTTCATCCGCAGCACTTCGTCCTTGACGCGTTTGCGCCACAGGTCGTCCAGCTCGGCGGTGGTCTTGAGCCAAGGGGCATCCTTGCGATCGACCAGCAAGGTTTCCTTGGCGGTGAAGTCGATCTTGTCGACGCCTTTGTTCAGCTCGGCAAGGGCAAAGTCCAGACGCGCCTTGACGCGGTCCAGGTAGCGCTTGTAGATGGTGAACCCGGCGTTCAGGTCGCCGCTTTTGAGGAAGTCGTCAAACTGGGTTTTCCATTTGTCGAATTCGGCAATATCGCTGGCCATGAAGTAGCTGCGCGATGGGTCCAGCAGCTTGATATAGCTGTCGTAGATGATCACGGAGCGTGCATCGTCGAGCGGTGGCTTGCTGTAATGGTGACGCTTGAGCAGTTCGACGACGTTCAGACTGGCGATGACTTCGTCGCGATCGGGCTGAAGCTTGTCCCAGCTGTTGGCTGCGAACGAATTGCTCGACATCGGCAAGAGACCGAGACCAATGACAAGAGCGAGGGCGGTGCTGGGGAAAAAATGCTTCATGCTGATTCGACGCGGGGACAATTGATCACGCATATTAGGCCGTCTTTGAAGTCGCCGGTTCCCACAAGGGCCGGTCGCATAATGCAAGAAAGCCCGGCGCTATAGCTTCGGGCTCAGTCCAGACTCACTATGGAGGCACTGTGAAAGCATTGCAAGGCGTTGAGGGGCGAGTGGAGTGGGTTGAGGAGCCGAGTCCTACGTGCGATGTAGGACAAGTTCGTATCCGAGTGGCGGCAGCGGGACTCAATCGAGCCGATTTGTTACAGAAAGCGGGCCTGTATCCGCCACCGCCGGGGGCCAGTCAAGCACTGGGTCTTGAGTGTTCGGGGGTGATCAGCGAGGTCGGTCCGGGCTCGTCCTGGCAGGTAGGCGATCGTGTTTGCGCCTTGCTGGCCGGGGGTGGGATGGCCGAAGAGGTAGTTGTCGACGGACGGCATGTGCTGCCAGTTCCCGAAGGTTTGTCCCTGGCCGAGGCGGCAGCGTTGCCGGAAGTGTATGCGACCGTTTGGCTGAATTTGTTTCAGCTAGCCGCGCTCAAGCCGGGTGAGAAAGTTCTCCTGCACGCCGGGGCCAGTGGAATCGGTTCAGCTGCCATTCAGCTGTGCAAGGCGTTTGGTAACCCGTGCTGGGTCAGCGTCGGTTCTGCCGAGCGTCTGGCTTACTGCGAAGCGTTGGGCGCACAGGGTGGCGTAGTGCGTAATGGCGATCTGGATAGCTTGAACGATCTTGGGCCGTTCGACGTGATTCTCGATCCGGTGGGTGGCAATTACGCGGCGTTGAATCTCAAGCTGCTGGCTCGCGATGGTCGATGGGTGCTGATCGGCTTGATGGGCGGTCGTGAGGCGCAGCTGGATCTGGCGCAGGTACTGGCCAAGCGTGTGCAACTGTTGGGGTCGACCCTGCGCAGTCGCGACGAGCAGTTCAAGGCCGATTTGTTCAGCGATCTTGGCCAGCACGTCTGGCCGCTGTTTGCCGAAGGGCGTTTGAGCCCGCAACTGGCCAGGACATTTGCGATCAAGGATGCCGAAGCCGCGTTTGCGGAACTGGCGACCAATAAGGTGTCGGGGAAGTTGGTGCTGGTGATCGACGAAAGCCTGACCTGAGACTTGGTACGGCGCAATCTTTGTGGGAGCGTGGCTTGCCCGCGATTCAGGCGGCGCGGTGTGTCAGTTAAACCGCGTCATCGTTCGTCGCGGGCAAGCCACGCTCCCACAGGTTCTCCGTTACTTCCAGATATGGATCGGCCAGCCGGCCTTTTCGGCATGTTCAAGCAGCACCGGGTCCGGATTCACTACGTGTGGGAAATCCACCTTCAGCAGCAGCGGCAAGTCATTGCGTGAGTCGGAATAGAAACTCGCACCTTCCAGGTTTTCCTCTTCCGCATCCAGCCATTCCAGCAACCGGGTGATCTTGCCTTCGCGGTAGGTCAGGGTGCCGACGGTATTGCCGCTGTACACCCCATGCGCCACTTCCAGCTCAATGGCGAGAATCTCGTCGATGCCCAGACGGTCGGCAATCGGCTTGACCAAATGCGTGCCCGAAGCCGAGATCACCAGGATCCGGTCGCCGGCCTTGCGGTGGGCGGCGATGGCTTTGGTGGCGTCGCTGAAGATGATCGGTTCGATGAAGTCTTCTACCCAAGGCGCCACCAAATGCTCGAGCTCTTCCGGGGTACGGCCGATCATCGGCTCGAGGCTGAAGGCCATGTAGTCCTCCATGGCCAGGTGGCCCCTGCCATAGGCATCCATCAATTCCTTGTCGCGACGCAGGAAGGATTCGCCATCGACCCAGCCGAGACGGGCCATCTGTTCGCTCCACAGCGAGGCGCAGTCGCCGTGGATCAGGGTTTCGTCCAGATCAAAAATTGCCAGGGCCATCAGTGCAGTTCTCTCTTCAACATCAACGAAGTCATCAGGCTACCTCACGCAGGGCCGTCGGATCGATGGAAAGTGCCAAACGCTGACCATCGGGATGCAGGTCGGCCGCCGAGCGGTTCAGTACATCCACCACCAATTCCACGCCCCGGGCCTCGACCCGATAGCGAATCACGTTGCCTAACAGGCTGTGGCTGCGGACTTGGGCATCGAGTTCGCCATTGAGGCTCAGTTCGATGGCCTCCGGGCGAATCGCGAGGCGATGGGTGATCGGTCGTTGCAACAGTTTCGTCGCGCTGTCGGGGTCCAGCAGGTTGTAGTTGCCGATGAAGCCTGCGGCAAAAACATCGACTGGCGCGGTGTAGAGGGTTTCGGCATCGCCGCTTTGTACGATCTTTCCCTGATTCATCAGGAAGATTCGGTCAGACATGGTCAGGGCTTCTTCCTGATCGTGAGTGACGAAGATCGTGGTCAGACCGAGTTCGCGCTGGATCTGACGGATCTGTTCGCGCAGGTGCTTGCGAATCCGCGCATCCAATGCCGACAGCGGCTCATCCAGCAACAACAACCGAGGCCGGGTCACCAGCGAGCGAGCCAGGGCGACACGCTGGCACTGGCCACCGGACAGTTGATGCGGGTAACGGGCGGCGAAGTCGTTCAGCTCCACCAGACTCAGTACTTCGGCGACGCGCTTGTGACTGTCGTCGGCGTTGACCTTCTGCATGCGCAAACCGAAGGCGACGTTCTGCTCCACGGTCATGTTCGGGAACAGTGCATAACTCTGGAACACCATGCCGATCCCGCGTTTTTGCGGGCTCAGCGGAACGAGGTCGTGACCCTCCAGCAGAATCTTGCCGCCGTCCACCGAGGTCAGCCCGGCGATGCAACGCAGCAGGGTGGACTTGCCGCAACCGGACGGGCCGAGCAGGGTGACGAATTCACCTTTCTTGATTTCGCAATTGATGTCGGTAAATACAGGTGTGCCCGCGTAGCTTTTTTGAAGATGTTGGACGCTGACGTAGCTCATTCGCTTTTGTCCTTGTTCAAGATATTGGCTGCCCAGGTCAGAACCAGCACAAAAAAGAAGTAGGAAATCACCACCGCGCTGGTGAAGTGGCCGCTGCTGTTACGCATGTTGTTGAGGTAGACCTGCAAGGTTTCGTAGCGGGTGCCGACGAGGATGTTGGCGAACACGAACTCACCGAACAGGAACGAGAACGACAGCAGCAACGCCACCATCAGGCCCTTGCGCAGGTTCGGCAGCACCACCAGGAACGCCGCTTGCCAGGTGCTGGCGCCGAGCAGTTGCGCAGCGTCCATCAGGTCGCGCAGGTTGATCGCTTGCAGGTTGTTGGTAATCGCCCGGTACATGAACGGCAGCGCCACGGTGAAGTAGCAACCGATCAGAATCCAAGGCGTGCCGACCATCGCGAACGGCCCCGAACCGTAGAGCTGCAACAACCCCACCGACGACACCACTGGCGGCACCGCGAAGGGCAGCAGGATCAGGATATTCATCAACGCGTCGAGTTTTGGGAAGTGGTAATGCACCACGAACAGCAGCGGCAAAATCAGCACCACCGACAGAATCAGCGAGCCGACGCAGACCAGCAACGATTGCCCGAACGCGTCGAGAAAGCGCGGATCGCTCCACAGCTGGATATACCACTTGAAGGTAAAACCGCTGGGCATGATCGTCGCGGACCAACTGCTGGATATCGAGTAGATCAGCGTTCCAAGCAGCGGCAACAGCAGAATGGCAAACAGCAAATACGCCACGACGCGGTGATAGACACCGACGGGGCCCAGTTCAGCGCGAGACATGGTAGCTCCTCTTCAACAGCAGCTGATGCACGATGGTCACCAGGGTCATCAACGCCACCAGCACCACGGCCAGGGCGCTGGCCAGGTTCGGGTCGAGGGAAATGTCGCCGGAGACCATCGCCGCAATGCGGATCGGCAACACGTTGAAGTTGCCGGTGGTCAGGGCGTAGACCGTGGCGTACGCGCCGAGGGCGTTGGCCAACAGGATGACGAAGGTGCCCAGCAGCGCCGGGGTCAGCACCGGCAAACCGATGTGCCGCCAGAATTGCCAGCCGTTGGCGCCAAGCAACGCGGCGGACTCACGCCAGTCTTCGCGCAGGGCATCGAAAGCCGGGTAGAGCAGCAGCACGCCCAGGGGGATCTGGAAGTAGGTGTAGAGAATGATCAGCCCGGTTTTCGAGTACAGGTTGAAATCCTGAATGATCCCCGCCTGTTTCAACATGATGGTGAAGGTGCCGTTGAACCCCAGCAAAATGATGAACGCGAAGGCCAGGGGCACGCCGGCGAAGTTGCTGGTCATGTTGGCGAAGGCATTGACGAAGTTGCGCAGTTTCGAGTCGACCCGGCGCAAGGAGTAGGCGCCGAGTACGGCGATGATGATGCCGAACACGCTTGACCAGAAACTGATCTCGAGGCTGTGCTGGATCGCCTGCAAATAGAACTTCGAATTGAAGATTTTGCTGAAGTTGGCCAGGCCCCAGCCGAACTCTTCCGATTCCAGGCTGTTGATCATTACCCAGAGCAGCGGGGCGATCTGGAACACGAAGAAGAAAATCGCGAAGGGCACCAGGCACAGAGCGGCCAGCCATTTACCGCGGGTCATGGCGTTCATTTGAGCAGCTCCCGGCACACAGGTTTGTCGTGGGGTACGCCCAGCAGTTCGCAGACGGTGCCGCAGATTTCGGTCTGTTTCGGTGCGGCGGTTTTGTTGAAGCTGAAGGCGTCGCCGAGGACGAACAGCGGCACTTCGCGTTCTTCGGGCAGCAGGCCGTTATGGGAGCGGTCGTTGTTCATGCCGTGGTCGGCTGTCACCAGTACTTGGTAGCCGGCATCGAGCCAGCCTTGCAGGTAGTCGGCGAGGATGATGTCGGCCGAGCGGGCGCTGTTACGGTACTGCGGGGTGTCGAGGCCGTGTTTGTGCCCGGCATCGTCGATATTCATGGGGTGGACCAGTAGAAAATTCGGCGCGTGGCGCAGGCGCAGGTTTTCGGCGTCGGCGAACAGGTGCGAGTCCGGGTAGTGGTCGCTCCAGTAGAAATGACCGTGCTGGATCGGCAGTTTGGGGTCGTCGGTATGGCGATCCCGGGCGGCCACGAACGGCGAACGGTTATACAACTCGCTGACCCAGTGATAGGCCGCGGCGGCGGTTTTCAGGCCGGCGTCGGTGGCGTAATGGTAGATGCTGCGCTGGTTGGACAGGCGCGAGACGTTGTTGTGAACGATGCCGCTGTCGATCGGCGTAACGCCGGTCAGGATGCATTCGTAAAGCGGTCGGGACAGGGCCGGCAGTTCGCACTCCAGCTTGTAGAGTGCCGCGCGTCCTGCGCCAACGTAAGCCTGCAGATGCCCCATGGCGTGGCGCGCGACTTCGTAATTGAGGCCGTCGAGCACGACAAGGATGACGTTGTGCTTCATAGGGCTGGGACTCCGCAAAACAGTGAATATCGTCAAACCTGTAGGAGCGAAGCTTGCTCGCGAAGGCGGACTGTCAGCCAACATCAATGTTGAATGTCAGTCCCTCTTCGCGGGCAAGCCTCGCTCCTACAATGGATCTCCATCAGATCCCCGAATGGGGATCTACCGTGTTACGGCATATTGATAATGACTTCTTCCTGCCACTTCTGCGGCAGCGCTTTGGAGGTCTTTTCCCATGCGTCGGCGTCTTTGATCGGCGTAACCTTTTTGTACTGCTCGTTAGGCAGCAGCTTGGCCTTGACCTCTGCCGGCAGAGTCAAGTGCTCGGCGCGGATCGGACGGGCGTTGCCTTTCGCCAGGTTGATTTGGCCGGCATCGCTGAAGATGTATTCGCGGGTCAGCTTGGCGGCGTTCGGGTTCTTCGCGTATTTGTTGATGATGGTGGTGTAACCGGAAATCACCGAGCCATCGGATGGAATCAGCACGGTGTAATCATCCGGATTCGCCATCTTGGCCTTGTAGCTCAGACCGTTGAAGTCCCAGACCACACCGACTTCGATTTCACCTTTTTCCATGGTGGCGATCGTCGGGTTGGCCATGGACAGCCGGCCTTGCTTGGCGATGTCAGCGAACAGCAACAGGGCTGGCTGAATGTTTTTCTCGTCACCACCGTTGGCGAGGGCGGCGGCCAGTACACCGTTGGCCGCCTGGGCCGCGGTGCTGACGTCACCGATAGAGACTTTGTACTTGCCGGTCTTGAGGTCGGCCCATTTGGTCGGTGCTTCAGAACCGTGCAGCAGCTTTTTATTGATGATGAACGCGATGGTGCCGGTGTAGGCCAGCGCCCAGTTACCGTCCTTGTCCTTGGCCCAATCCGGAATCTGTGCCCAAGTGGTGGGCTTATAAGGTTGCACCACGCCCTGCTTGACCGCGATCGGGCCGAAGGCGGCACCGACGTCGCCGATGTCGGCGCTGGCGTTGTCTTTTTCGGCGGCAAACTTGGCGATTTCCTGGGCCGAGCTCATGTCGGTGTCGATGTGTTTCAGGCCATATTTCTTGGCCAGGTCTTCCCAGGTGCCTTTCCAGTTGGCCCAGTCATCGGGCATGCCGACGCTGTTGACTGCGCCTTCCGCTTTCGCAGCGGCTTCCAGGGTTTTCAGATCATCCGCCGCCATGGCGGAGGTGCACAGGGCAATGGTCGAGCCTAACAGTGATGCCAGGAAAAACTGTTTCATCCGAAGCTCCTTTGGGCGTTTTCAACGCTGCGATTGCGGTTATGTTGGTCTAGGTCAGCAATACCTGAGCCAATTTAGGCGGGTTGGATGACATTTTGATGTCGACGACCGGTCGGCCTGAATTTTCTGCGCTCGGATACGCGGGGTGCGAGATAAGCGTAGACCATGGCTAAAGAGCTGATATGAAAGGGACTTGGCCATGAAATTGCAGGTGTCTGACGCAACCGTTCGGCGGCTTTGTCATCTGCCAGTCATGTGCAGTGCCTAGGCTTGCAGGCAGTTGAAGGAACCGATTTGAATCACGGTTCTGCCCTGAATCAGTGCTGGTCTAGTCCAGATAGGTAACGTTGATGCGCATCGAGACAACCAAAGCGGTGACAGCCATCGGGCAGGTTCTGCAGGAACAGCTCGACCACGGCTTGTTGGCGCCCGGGAGCAAGTTGCCGGCAGAGCGCAAGCTCAGTGAGTTGTTCGGTACCACGCGGATCACCGTGCGTGAGGCTTTATTGCAGCTGGAGGCCCAGGGCCAGATTTATCGCGAGGAGCGACGCGGCTGGTTCGTGTCACCACCGCGACTGGCTTATAACCTGATGCAGCGCAGCCACTTTCACGCGATGGTCAGTGCGCAGGGGCGAGTACCGTCCACCGAGGTAATTTCGGCACGGTTGCAGCCAGCGTCGGCGGCGGTATGCGCCTGGCTGCAGTTGCCGGCGCTGTCGAGCGTGATTCAGATCTGCCGCTCGCGACGGATTGACGGGCGATTGGTGCTGTATGTGGAGCACTACCTGAACCCGCAGTTTTTCCCGGGGATTCTGGACTTCGATCTGAATCAGTCGATGACCGAACTGTATGCGCGGCATTACGACTTGCATTACGGGCGGGTGCGCTTCGAGATTGTGCCGACCGCGCTGTCGGTGGACGCCGCGGCGGCGTTACGGGTGTCGGTGGGCAGCCCGGGGTTGCGGATTGCCCGGGTCAATTACGATCAGCACCAGCGGCTGATCGATTGTGACCTGGAGTTTTGGCGCCATGATGCGATTCATGTCGGGGTGGATGTGGTTTGAACCCCACCTACGCAGATTGTTCGCCACCGGGGGTGATCACCTGAATGCTCATGCGCGGTGTCGCCAGATCCAGCCCGGCCTCATCCAGATGCCGCTTCAGCGATAAATTGAATGCCCGGGACACTTCCCACTGCTTGATCGGCGCAGTCTTGAAGCGGGCGCGAAGAATCGCATTGCCTGACTCGAAACTTTCGACCCCCTGGATCTCCAGCGGCGACCAGATGTTGCGCCGTTGCAGCGGGTCGGTGCGCATTTTCTGGCCGACGTCGCGCATCAGCTTGATTGCCTCGTCGATGTCCATGTTCGAGGGCACCGCCACCCGGAAGATCGCGTAGCCGAATTCCCGGGAGTAGTTCTTGATGCTTTTGATTTCGCTGAACGGAATGGTGTGGACGATGCCGTCGATGTCCCGCAGGCGCACGGTGCGAATGGTCAGGCCTTCGACCGTGCCCAGGTGGCCGCCGACGTCCACGTAGTCGTCGATGGCCAGGGAGTCTTCGATGATGATGAACAGCCCGGTGATCAAGTCGGCCACCAGCGATTGCGCGCCGAAACCGATGGCCAGGCCGATGACACCGGCACCGGCCAGCAGCGGCGTGACGTTCATGCCCATGTTCGCCAGGGCGACGATCAGCGCAATGATGAAAATCGCCACGAACAGCACGTTGCGGATCAGCGGCATCATCGTCTGTGCGCGGGCATTGGCCTGGCCTTTGCGCGAGCGGGTGAGGGCGTGGTGCACGGCGGTGTCGCTGAGAATCCAGATCAGCCAGGCAAAAATCAGCGTGCCACCGAGGCTGAACAGTTTGACGCTGACTTCATGGCCTTCGCCTTCGGTGAAGCGGATCAGCGACATACCCCAGACCCGCAGGCCGAGTTCGATAAATGCCAGCCACACCAGCAGATGGGCGAGGGTGTAGAAGAAGCTTTTCAGGCGATCCGAATACAGCGCATGGCGCTTGGGGCCGCGCTGTGGCTTGAGTGAATGACGGCGCACCAACCCGTTGATGACCATGCACAACACCAGCAGCACGGTACAGATCAGCGATTGACGCAAGGCAGTGCTGGTATCGCCGGCGGAGACAAAGGTGGCGAACAGCGAGATGCCCACCAGCACCAACGCAGGCAGATACCAAAAGGTGCCGAGAATTTCGATTGTGTCGCTCAAGGCTCGGCGAGTCAGGCGTCGGGACAGTGGCTGGTTGCGGATCAGGTGTGCGATGGGCCGACGGAAACGCAGAATGAAAAACCCTGTGAAGATCGCCGCCAGCACATTTGCAAATGTCGCAGCGGTGTGTGCCAGGTGGCTGCCGAGGCTGGCGATCAGGCGTGGGTCGTTCAGGGCTTCACCAAAGGCGGCGAAACTGCCGATCAGCCACAACGGGCGAAAGGCCTGATGCCGCAGGATGTACAGGGCGCGATGGCGATGCGGGCCATCGAGTACGGAAAACGCAATCACGCAGATCGCCGAGAAACAGGTGCCGACCACCAGCGCATAGGCCAGCACCATGGCCAGGCTTTTGCCCAATGACGAAGGCAGGGCGTAGGTCATGTAAACCGTCATGACCAAGGCAATCAACCATGGCCCGAGTTTGCGCAAGGCGAAGCGCAGCATGTCCAGCGCCTTGGGGTGTTGCGGTAATTCTTCGGTGAGGCCAAAGCGCATGCGTACCCGGTGCCCGAGCCAGATCAGAGCGGCGGCCAGCAGGCTCCAGACCATCAGAATTACAGCGAACGCGAAGATGATCGGCAGCCATTCACTGGCGGGCAGCAGCAGCGCCGCCAGTTCATCCTTGGCCAGATCGACCTCTTCGGACCAGCGATTGAGCGGGCTGTCGGCACCGGAAAATTGCTTTTCGAAACCGGCCAGCGTGCCGCCGATCAGCCCCAGCACACCTTCTTCAGTGGTCGGCTGAGCCTTTTGGGTGGCATCGCGAAGTTTTTTCAGGTCCGTCAGCAGCTGGGTGCGCTGCTGATCGTTTTCCAGAGACTTGATGACTTCGTCCAGCGATTGCCCCAGCGGCTCTTGTGCTTGCGGCTGGGTTTTCGCCGAGCCGAGCAGCCCCGGCAAACCGACCGCCTGGGCAGGTGCCATCGGCAGCACTGTCATCAGGCAGACAAGGAACAAACACGGCAGGGCAAAAAGACGAGCGAACACGGTCAACCTCGGATGAGCGAATCGGCCGAGTGTACGAGCCCGTCAAAATCAATGCGAGCCGGGGCGCGAGATTTTATTCGTTGAGTTTGGCGAGGATCTTGTAGATCACGGTGGCGAGGATCATCAGCATGCCAACCCACATCGCGAACACACCAACGTTCTTGTCGCGAAAGTTGAAGCCGATGGCCAGCATGATCATCCCGGAAAGAATCGGGATCAGCATGGAGTGGAACGAAGACATCGAAATCATGGTGACAGCCTTGTCGGGGAGGGGTATTGCAAGTCTAGGCGGCTTTCGGGCGAGCGGAGGTGATGAAGATCATCGTGGCGAGGGAGCAAGCTCCCTCGCCACAAAAGCAGGACTACGGCAATTCGCGGCAGGCGTAGAACGCGCTCAGCACTTTGACCAGGTGCGCCAGGTCATGGCTGCCGCACAGCTCGCGGATCGAGTGCATGGCGAACGTCGGCAGGCCGATGTCCACGGTACGCACACCCAGGTGGCTGGCGGTGATCGGGCCGATGGTCGAGCCGCAACCCATGTCGCTGCGCACCACGAAGCTCTGCACCGGTACTTCTTCGGCCATGCACAAATGGCGGAAGAACCCGGCGGTTTCGCTGTTGGTGGCGTAGCGCTGGTTGCTGTTGACCTTGATTACGGGGCCGGCGTTGAGCTTCGGGCCGTGGTTGGCGTCGTGCTTGTCGGCGTAGTTCGGGTGCACGCCGTGGGCGTTGTCGGCCGAGACCAGCAGGGATTTCTGAATGGTCCGTACGAATTCATCGCCTTCGGGCAACAGACGGCGCAGGGTTTGCTCAAGCATCGGACCGTCGGCGCCACAGGCCGAGCAGGAACCGACTTCTTCATGATCGTTGCAGACCAGCACGCAGGTTTCGTCGGTTTCAGTCGTCAGCAATGCTTGCAGGCCGGCGTAGCACGACAGCAAGTTATCAAGGCGCGCACCCGCAATGAAGTCGCCATGCAGGCCGATGACCGCGGCGCTTTGGGTGTCGTAGAAGCTCAGCTCGTAATCGAGCACCACATCGGCGTTCAGGCCATGTTCGCGGGCCAGTTGGTCGGTGAGCACGGCGCGGAAGTCCACGCGCTCGTCACCGGCGAATTGCGCGAGAATCGGCGGCAGTTCGGTCTGGGCATTGATCGCCCAGCCCATGTTGGCTTCACGGTTGAGGTGGATGGCCAGGTTCGGAATGATCGCGATCGGTGCCTTGAAGTCGATCAACTGGCTCTCGACCTTGCCATCACGGCGGAACGTCACGCGGCCGGCCAGAGACAGGTCACGGTCGAACCACGGCGCCAGCAGTGCACCGCCATAGACTTCGACGCCCAGTTGCCAGAAGCCTTGGCGTTGCAATTCTGGTTGGGGTTTGACCCGCAGGCACGGGCTATCGGTGTGCGCGCCGACCAGACGGATGCCGCCGTGCAGGGGCGAATGACGGCCCATTTTGAACGCGACGATCGAAGAGTCGTTACGGGTGACGTAGTAACGACCGTTGGCTTCGGTGGTCCAGGGCTCGCGCTCGTCGAGGCGCATAAAACCGGCCGCTTCCAGACGCTGAACTAGGCTGGCGGTGGCATGGAACGGGGTAGGGGAGGCCTTGAGGAAGTCGATCAGGCCTTGGTTCAACTCTTCGCGCATAAGAAGCTCCAGACAGCAGTGGCGCCAGTTTAACGTATTGGTCACAGAATTGGCGGCGGGCTGCTGCGGGTGCTACGAGTTTACGTCTTCAATAGAACCCTGTGGGAGCGGGCTTGCCCGCGATGGCGGCGGGTCAGGCAACATCGATGCTGGCTGTGCCGACTTCATCGCGGGCAAGCCCGCTCCCACAGTTTTTATCCCATTGGCCAGTCAGAACGGTGCCGGGCACTCGAAGCGCAGGCGTTCGCCCGTCTGGGGATGAGTGAAGCTGAGCATGCTCGCGTGCAGGCACAAGCGTGGCCAGGCAGCCAGTGCTTGCTCATGGGCGTAGAGCCCGTCACCCAACAATGGGTGACCTATCGACAGCATATGCACACGCAACTGGTGAGAGCGGCCGGTGATCGGCGTCAGTTCGACGCGGCACCAGTCGCCACAACGCTCCAGCACTCGCCAGAAGGTCAAGGCGTGCTTGCCGAACTCATGGTCCACCACATGGCGTGGCTTGGTCGGCGGGTCATAGCGCAGGGGAAGATCGATGCTGCCACTGTCCAGTTCCGGTTGTCCCCAGCACAGGGCGGTGTAGGCCTTTTCGGTTTCTCGATCGTGAAATTGCCGAGACAGCTCGCGATGAGTGTCCGGGTCACGGGCCAACAGAATGATGCCGGAAGTTTCCCAGTCCAGCCGATGGACAATTCGTGCTTCCGGGTAGCCGTTTTCTTGCAGGCGCGTAATCAGGCAGTCCTTGTTGTCATCGGCCCGGCCGGGGACGGAGAGCAACAGGGTCGGTTTGTCCACCACCAGTACGGCGGCGTCCTGATGGATGATGCGGATGTTGGACAGCGGCATTAAAACAGCCTCGTAACAAACGCCAACGGCGGCTCAGGCCCCCTCCAGTCATGGAAGGGCCCTGAGCCGCCGTGGCTCCCGCCGGATCGACTCAGCGATCTGGCAGGGTGATATTGAGTTCCAGGATCGAGCAGCTGCCCTGGTTTTCCAGAGCGACGTGCACGTCATCGGACCCGATATTGACGTACTTGCGGATCACTTCCACCAGTTCCTTCTGCAAGGCTGGCAGGTAATCCGGTGTACTGCGCTGGCCGCGTTCATGCGCCACGATGATCTGTAGACGCTCTTTCGCTACCGAGGCGGTACTGGGCTTTTTGTTGGCACGAAAGAAGTCAAAAAGGTTCATTACCTACCTCCAAAAAGTCGCTCGAAGAATCCCTTCTTCTCGACATCGAGGAAACGATGGTCCACGGTCTTGCCCAACAGACGATCGACAGCATCGCTGTACGCCTGGCCGGCGTCGCTCTGGTCGTCGAGAATCACCGGCACGCCCTGGTTGGAGGCCTTGAGGACGGCTTGCGATTCTGGAATCACGCCCAGCAGGGTCACCGCGAGGATTTCCTTGACGTCTTCGACGCCGAGCATTTCGCCGTTGACGACGCGCGTAGGGTTGTAGCGGGTCAGCAACAGGTGTTCCTTGATCGGGTCTTCGCCGTTTTCGGCGCGACGGGACTTGCTGGCCAGCAGGCCCAGCATGCGGTCCGAGTCACGTACGGAGGAGACTTCCGGGTTGGTCACGACGATCGCTTCATCGGCGAAGTACATGGCCAGGTGGGCACCTTTTTCGATACCGGCCGGGGAGTCGCAGACCACGAATTCGAAGTCTTCTTTCAACTGCATCAGGACTTTTTCTACGCCTTCCTGGGTCAGCGCGTCTTTGTCGCGAGTTTGACTGGCGGCCAGTACGTAGAGATTTTCCAGACGCTTGTCTTTGATCAGGGCCTGTTGCAGGTTGGCTTCGCCGTTCACTACGTTGACGAAGTCATACACCACGCGGCGCTCGCAACCCATGATCAGGTCGAGGTTACGCAGGCCGACGTCGAAGTCGACGATGACTGTTTTGTGACCACGCAGAGCGAGGCCGGTACCGATAGCGGCGCTGGTGGTGGTCTTACCCACACCACCCTTGCCGGATGTAACCACGAGAATCTTGGCCAAGGTGTTTTACCCCTAAGGAAAAAGGACGTTTAGCCCCTGAAAAACATCTCTTGAAAAACTACTGCAGTCGGACAGCCTTGGCTGGAATCCGGTTCTGAGCGGCGCTTACCCCCGGTAAACACTGCTTTTAGCCTTTTTCCTACTTCGTTTGAGCCGTTTTCGCTACGTTTTAGAGATGCTTGGAAAATGCGGCAGTATCCGTTAAAGCCGAATGATGTTCAACACGTCACCCGACAGGCTGACTTGTACGCCCGCGCCCCACAATGGATCGCGACGCAGGTCTTCGGAAACCTTGTAGTGACCGGCGATGGAGACCAGTTCAGCGGTCATTTGCTGACAGAAAATCCTGGCTTTCGTGTCACCTTTGACGCCGGCCAAGACACGACCGCGCATCGCGCCGTATACATGGATGTTCCCATCGGCGAGAAGTTCCGCCCCCGGGCTGACCGACGAAATCACCACCAAATCGCAACCCTGGGCATAAATCTGCTGGCCGCCGCGTACTGGCGACGTGATGATTTTGGTTGGTTTGATGGTCGGTTCCGGTGGTTTTTCCGGTTTTTTCACAACAGTGCCTTCGTGCGGGTCGAGCGGTCGCTCACGGGCGCCAGACGGCGGCAGCACCGGCAGATCGACCGCGATAGCGGCGGCAATGTCTTCGATGCGGCTGGCACGGATCGCCAGGGTGCGCAGGCCATGCTGGCGGCAGATGCGCATCAGCCCCGGCAGATCAACCGAGCCTTCACTGGCTGGAAGTTTGTCCAGGGCCAGGACCAGCGGCGCGTTGCTAAAGAAGTTGGGCGCTTGGGCGACCTTGGCGGCCAGTTGCCGATCAAGGCTCTCAAGGTCGTTACGGGCCAATTCCAGCACCGTAATGGCGAGCATGCTGCCCTTCAACTGGAACACGGGATCTTGGTCTAGCGGTTCGGTTTGGCTCATGGTCGGCATACAACGGCTTGTCACTAAAAGTGCCGAGACTTATAACGAGAACGCCCGCGGGCCGCAAGCCGGGTCGAACGATGTAGAATGCGCGGCCACTGTCTTGACGGAACCTTTAATGGATCGCCCGCGTTTTCGAACAGCATTTCTTTCTCCGCGTTTCTGGCCGCTGTGGTGTGGCTTGGGGCTGTTGTGGCTGATTGTGCAGTTGCCGTATCCGGCGTTGCTGGCGATCGGTCGCGCCCTGGGTGCATTGATGTACCGGGTGGCCGGCGACCGACGGCGCATTGCCAAGCGCAACCTTGAGCTGTGTTTCCCTGAAAAATCCGCTGCCGAGCGCAAGCGCCTGCTCAAGGAGAACTTCGCGTCCACCGGCATCGCCTTCTTCGAGATGGCCATGAGCTGGTGGTGGTCGCGCAAGCGTCTGGCGAAACTGGCCCATGTCGAAGGCCTGGAGCATTTGAAGCAGGCCCAGACCCAGGGCAAGGGCGTGATTCTGATGGCGGTGCATTTCACCACGCTGGAAATCGGCGCGGCGCTGCTCGGTCAGCAACACACCATCGATGGCATGTATCGCGAACACAAGAATCCGCTGTTCGACTACATCCAGCGTCGTGGCCGCGAGCGGCATAACCTCGACTCGCTGGCGGTGGAGCGCGATGACGTGCGCGGCATGCTCAAACTGCTGCGGGCAGGCCGAGCGATCTGGTACGCACCGGATCAGGACTACGGCGCCAAGCAAAGTATCTTCGTTCCACTGTTCGGGATTCAGGCGGCGACTGTTACCGCCACCAGTAAATTCGCCCGGCTGGGCAAGGCGCTGGTCGTACCGTTCACTCAGCAACGTCTGGCTGACGGCAGTGGTTATCGGTTGGTGATTCATGCGCCGCTCGAGGGCTTTCCCGGCGAGACGGAAGAGGCTGACTGCATTCGAATCAACCAGTGGGTCGAGAGTGCTCTGCGCGAATGTCCGGAGCAATACCTCTGGGCACATCGCCGCTTCAAGAGCCGTCCACCGGGCGAACCGAAGCTGTACGCCAAACGCGGTTGAGTCACCGATGCCTTTAAGCGCCATGGAGTGTTGCGATGAGTTCTGCTGAACCGGTTACAGGGTTGATACTTTCCGGCGGCGGGGCTCGGGCGGCTTATCAGGTGGGTGTGCTGGCGGCGATTGCCGAGCTGCTGCCGGTGGGGGCGGCGAATCCGTTTCCGGTGATCGTCGGCACCTCCGCCGGCGCGATCAACGCGGTCAGCCTGGCCAGTGGGGCGATGGACTTTCGCGGCGCAATTGAGCGTCTGACCGCCTTCTGGCAAGGTTTTCGCAGCCATCTGGTGTTGCGCAGCGACTGGCCGGGAGTGATCCATCAAGCCACCCGTTTTGTCAGTCACAATCTGATGGGGATTGGCGCTCCGGTGCCAGTGGCCCTGCTCAACAGCTCTCCGCTACGCGGTTTACTCAACGATAAACTGCACATGTCCGGGATTGCCGAGGCCATCGCGCAAAAGCAATTGAAGGCGGTGGCAGTCACGGCGTTTGGCTATGAGTCCGGTCAGGCCGTCACGTTTTATCAGGGCGGCGGCACCATTGAGTCCTGGTTGCGCCATCGGCGAATCGGCGTGCCGACCCAGCTGACTGTCGACCATCTGCTCGCCAGTTCCGCGATTCCATTGCTGTTCGCACCGGTAAAAATCGGCGAAGAATATTTCGGCGATGGCGCGGTGCGTCAATCGGCACCGATCAGCCCGGCCCTGCACCTGGGCGCCAGTCGCGTGCTGGTGGTGGGCGTCAGCGGCAACCCGCGCGGGATCGATCCGCAACAGCCGCTGCAACGTGCCTACACCGGTCAGCAGCCGACCCTGGCGCAAGTCGGTGGGCACCTGCTCAACAGTACGTTCATTGACAGCCTGGAAAGTGACATCGAGTTGTTGCAGCGTCTGAATCAGTTCAGCCATCTGCTGCCCGACGGCACGCCGAGTCGTGCATTGGGAGCAGCGCCGGTGGATGTGCTGGTGATTTCGCCGAGTCAGCCGATCGATGAAATTGCAGCGCGGCATCGGCAGGAGTTACCGGCGGCCTTGCGTCTGTTTTTGCGCGGGCCGGGGGCGACCAAGACCAGCGGGGCGGGGGTGCTGAGTTATTTGCTGTTCGAGGCGGGGTATTGCAGCGAGTTGATCGATCTGGGGCGGCGCGATGCGTTGGCCAAGCGGGATGAGTTGTGCCGGTTTCTGGGGTTGGTGGAGCCTGCTGTTCCGGCTTGAATCGGCGGTGCGGCTATCGCGGGCAAGCCACGCTCCCACAGGTTTTGTGTCGTTCACCGATGATGTGAACGACACAAAACCTGTGGGAGCGTGGCTTGCCCGCAATGCTTTTTGCGATTAGAAGTGGAACTTCACCAGGAAGCTCGTGTTGCTTTGATCGGTCTTGAAGTACTGGCTGTCCTTGATCCCGTACTTGTCTGACCAGTAGTCGTATTCGACGCCGACGTACAACTGCTTCTCGCCAATGTTCAGGGCTTTGCCCAAGTCGTATTTGACTTGTGGGTTGAAGTGCAGGTTGGCGTGGTAGTCGCCTTTGGAGTTCGAGTCATTGTCGACCACCCAGTCCATGAAACCATCGATCAGGATGTTCGAATCGCCCACGGGAATGGTGTAGGACCAGACCGGGGTGATCTGCCAGACATTGTCACCCGGGCGGCTGCCTTCGGTGTGACGCTGGTAGAAGTTCAGCTGGAAGTAGTCGAACCCGGGAATCGCCAGGTCGAAACCAGGACCGATCAGGTAGGACTCGGTATCGCCCTCACCGAACTCGTACGTCATGGCCAGCAGCACGTCTTTGACCGGGCCGAATTCGATCTTCTGGTCGAGGACCTTGCCCAGTGAAATACGTGGCTGGAACTCCCCGTAATAGGTGTTTGGGCCGGCGTTGAAGTCTTTTTCGCCGTTGTAGAAGATCTTGTCGAGGAAGAAGAAGTTATCCCCGTATTTCCAGGCATCGGCGTGCTCGAAGGTGACGGTTTGCTGAATGCGCGGGTTGACCTGGAAGTCCT
Organism: Pseudomonas wuhanensis; assembly: GCF_030687395.1. Lineage (GTDB taxonomy): Bacteria > Pseudomonadota > Gammaproteobacteria > Pseudomonadales > Pseudomonadaceae > Aquipseudomonas > Aquipseudomonas wuhanensis. The sequence goes on from NZ_CP117430.1 coordinate 2,044,530, forward strand.
TGCCATAGAGGTAGGTCAGGCTGTTGTTCTGCCATTGCAGCAAGTCGCCGGCCATTGCCTGGCCCCCGGCCAGCAAGGATCCCGCAAGCATAAGGCTGGTGCACGTACGTTTCATTCGGTTGCTCCCAAAAAGTAGGTGGTTCCACGTTATTTTTTTAAGGTCGGCGCTCTGGTGTGGCGCCTTTTTTCTTGTCGCTGAAAAAATTATCCATTCGGTCAGCTTTAGTGCTGTTAGCAAGAGCTGAGCCAAGGCTTTTAAAAAGCAAAAAAACTCCCGTTCGGCGGCTCAAGAGCAGTCGATTGAGAGTGGCTTTGGAGTGCCTTGGTACCGTCCAGCGCCGGGATAAGTTGGCTTTCTGGTCAGGAATTAAATCCGGGCTTTTTTTTAGACCAGATTCGGGCGGCCGCGGAGAATACTGACTCCTTGGCCAGGTCTCAAGTGCCCCGCAACAGCGCACCAACGACAGGTTTGGAGCACGGTTGCGGATCATCTAGAAATGCACCTTCACCAGCAGGCTGGTGGTGTTCTCGTTAGTGTCGAAGTTGGCGTTGTTTTCGATGCCGTATTTGTCTTTCCAGTAGCTGTATTCGACGCCGACGTACACCTGTTTCTCCCGCCAGCCCAAGGCCTTCCCCAGGTCATATTTGATCTGCGGGTTCAAGTGCAGGTTGGCGTGGTAGGTGCCATGTGAGTTCTGGTCGTTATCCACGACCCAGTCGATGTAGCCGTCGATCAACAGGTTCGAGCTGCCCAATGGCAGGGTGTAAGACCAGGCCGGCGTGATTTGCCAGACATCGTCGCCGGGACGCGAGCCTTCGGCCTGGCGAAAGTAGAAGTTCAAGGTGAAAAAATTGAAGCCCGGTACCGAGAGGTCGAAACCGGGGCCGATCAGATAGGCCTCAGTGTCGTCTTCGCCATTCTCGTAAGTCATGGCCAGCAACACGTCCTTGATCGGGCCGAATTCGAAACGGCGGTCGACGATTTTGCCGAAAGACAGGCGTGGACTGAACTCGCCGTAATAGGCGTGAACGCCTTTGTTCCGGTCTTTCTCACCGTTGTAGTAAGTGCTGTCGACGAACAGGAAGTTGTCGCCGTACTTCCAGCGGTCGGCGTGCTCAAAGGTTATCGTCTGCTGGATCGACGGGTTGACCGCGAAATCCTTGCCATACAGATAGCTCAGGCTGTTGGTCTGCCACAGCAGCAAATCCCCGGCCATGACTTGACTGGCGGCCAATAAGCCACTGCCCAACAGCATGTTTGTCTGTGTCCGAATCATCTGTTGCTCCCTCTTGTTTTTATTGTTTGAGGCGCAGGCAGCCGCTGACTGCGACCATGCGTGAGCCGGCCTGCCTGTCATGCGTGTATGACTTACGGGTAAATCGGTGAAGGGGCGGCCATTGCACCGCCCGTCATGGAATCAATGCGGGTGGGCGTGGCAGTCGTTGACGGTTGCGCGTTCGTGGCCGCCAAGAATGTTGAACAACAGGTTCAACGCCAGGGCGCTCAGCGTGGCCATGGCTATGCCGCTGTGGGTGATCGGGCTCATCCACATCGGCAGGTGCGCGAAAAATTCCGGGCGCACCACCGGGATCAGCCCCATGCCGATGCTCACCGCCACCAGCAATTGGTTGCGGCGGTCACCGATGTCGGCTTCCTGAAGAATCTTGATCCCGGTGGCGGCGACCATGCCGAACATCGCAATCGCCGCGCCACCCAGTACCGCCGGTGGAATCGATGCCACCAGGAACGCCGCTTTCGGCAACAGGCTCAGTACGATCAGCAAACCGCCGGCGACGATGGTCACTGAACGGCAGCGCACGCCGGTCATCTGCACCAGGCCGATGTTCTGGGCGAAAGAGGAGTGGGTGAAGGTGTTGAAGAAACCGGCGAAAAACGAAGCGCCGGCATCACAGAGCAAGCCGCGACGCAGCATCCGTGGTGTGACGTCCTGCCCCGTGATTTTGCCCAGCGCCAGGAACATCCCGGTGGACTCGACGAAGATGATCACCACCACCAGGCACATCGAAAGGATCGGTGCGAGGTGGAATTGCGGCATGCCGAAATGCAGTGGCGTGACGATCTGCAGCCACGGCGCCTGGGCCATGCCGTTGAGGTCGACCATGCCGATCACGCCGCAGATGACATAGCCCAGGCACATACCGATCAGCACCGAAATGTTGACCCAGAAACCACGCATGAAGCGATGGACCAACAGAATCGTAGCCAATACCAATGCAGCGATGGCCAGGTAAACAGGCGAACCGAATTGAGCCGCGTCAGCACCGCCACCGGCCCAATTCACGGCCACGGGGAACAGCGACAAACCGATCGAGGTGATGACGGTGCCGGTCACCAGCGGCGGGAAGAAGCGCACGACTTTAGACATGAAAGGGGCGATGAGCATGCCGAAGAAACCGGCGGCGATGGTCGCGCCGAAGATCCCTTGCAGGCCGATGCCAGGCATCCCGGCCATGGCCACCATGCTGCCGACCGCGGCGAAACTGGCGCCCATCATCACCGGCATGCGAATGCCCATCGGGCCGATGCCCAGCGACTGGACGATGGTGGCGATGCCAGCCACCAGCAAGTCGGCGTTGATCAGGAAGGCGATTTCTTCACGGCTCAGCCCTGCGGCCTGCCCGATGATCAGCGGCACCGCGATGGCTCCGCCGTACATCAGTAGAACGTGTTGCAGACCGACCAGGATCAGTTGCAAAAGGGGTAAACGCTGAATGGCGGGTGCGTCGGGGATGCGGGCTTCGGATAGCTCGGACATGCAACACCTCGGATCTTTTTTATTCTTGTGATTTACAGCCGCAGTGCTGCTGGCAGCTGTTTTCTAATCAGGTGGACCGCGTTGCGGCCAATCGCAGGCAAGCCAGCTCCCACACAGGCAATGCAAACCCTGTGGGAGCGAGGCTTGCCCGCGAAGCTTTTGCTACTTATTGGGTTTGGGCCCCCTGCACAATCCACGCACCAATCAAGTCACGCTCCTGCTGGGTCATCTGGGTGATGTTGCCCAGTGGCATGATCTGGCTGGCAACAGCCTGGGCCTGGATGCGCGGGGCCTGGAGCTTGATCTGCTCGGGGGTATCGAACATCACGCCCGCCGGCGCCGCGCTGAACAGCGGGCTGGTGGGTTTGGCCGAATGGCAGACCGTGCAGCGCTCCTGGATCACGTCGTGCACCTTGTCGAAGGCAGGACCGGCATTTGATGCCTGGGCGGGTGCAGTTTCAGGGGCCGCCGCCGGTGCAGCTTCAGCCGGTTTCTTGCCGCCGCCCAGGGCGGTTTCCGGCAGCGGCTGGTACTCGATGGTCCCAGGTGCCTTGGCCACTTCAGGGGCACTGGACATCGGCGCCGGCCCGGTCACGTAGGCCAGGCAGATCATGCCGACCGCCGCAGCGGGCAGGGTCCAGGCAAACTTGTGGCTGTCATGACGGGTGTTGAAGTAGTGACGCACCAACACCGCCAGCACCGCGATCCCGGCCAGGATCAGCCAGTTGTATTGGCTGCCGTAGGTGCTCGGGAAGTGGTTGCTGATCATGATGAACAGCACCGGCAAGGTGAAGTAGTTGTTGTGCCGCGAGCGCAGCAAGCCTTTGGCCGGCAGCGCCGGATCGGGCGTGCGGTTCTCGGCAATCGCTGCCACCAAGGCGCGCTGCGCTGGCATGATGATGCGGAACACGTTGCCGACCATGATGGTGCCGATGATCGCGCCGACGTGCAGGTACGCACCACGACCGCTGAACACTTTGCTGAAGCCGTAAGCAGCGCCAATGATCAGCACAAACAGGATGAAGCCTAGCAGGGCAGGGCGCTTGCCCAGGGCCGAGTCGCAGAGGAAGGAGTAGACAAACCATCCGACGAACAGCGACCCGATGCCCAGCAGAACACCTTCAGGGCCGGTCAGGCTGCTGCCTGGAGCGAGCAGGTACAGCGTCGGGTTGGAGTAGAACACCACGCACAGCAGCGCGACCCCCGACAGCCAGGTGAAGTAGGCTTCCCATTTGAACCAGTGCAGGTTGTCCGGCATGGTCGGTGGAGCCAGTTTGTATTTTTCCAGATGGTAGATACCGCCGCCGTGGATCGCCCACAAATCGCCCGCCAGCCCGTTTTTCGGGTTGACCCGGTTGAGGTTGTTTTCCAGCCAGACGAAATAGAACGACGCGCCGATCCAGGCCACGCCAGTGATCATGTGAACCCAGCGCACGCTCAGGTTCAGCCATTCCAACAGATGTGCTTCCACAGTCTTTACCTCTCGCCTGTCACTCTGTCGTCGAGTGATCAGACCTTCTCTTATTGGTGGGGGGCGAGGATCAAACGCTCATCCTCTTTGAAAAAATGCTCATCGCAGTTATTGCCTGTGCCACTGCGATCAACCACCAGGAAGTCATCCCGCTTTTCGATCGTCAGCACCGGATGGTGCCAAACGCCGCGATGGTAATTAATGCCCTGCCTGCCGTTGGTGACGAAGGCGCGGACCAAGCCTGATACAGGTACATCGCCAAGTGGCGCGACCACGATCAGAAAGGGGTTGCCGAGCAGCGGAATGAAAGCCTGGCTGCCCAGCGGGTGACGCTCCAGCATGCAGATGGTCAGCGGCATGTCCTGCGCGTCGGCGCGGAAGATGCTGATGATCGCCTTGTCCTCTGGCGTGGCGGTTTCGACCACAGCCAGTTTGTGAAAGCGCATGGTCGAACCGTTGTTGATCATGAAGTGATCGCTGCCGTCGGTTTCGATCACGTCACCGAAAGGGGCGAAGGCTTCTTTGGTCAGCGGTTCAATCGTCAATGTGCGCATGCTGGTCTTCTTATCCAAATTCTGTGTTGTTTGTTCTATCGCCATCGCGGGCAAGCCCGCTCCCACAGGTTTTGTGAACGCCACAATTCCTTGTGGGAGCGGGCTTGCCCGCGATTGGGGCGACGCTTATTTAACGACCTTGCCGAGGACTCGCAGGCGGCTCACACCACCATCCGGGAACACGTTCAGGCGGATGTGGGTGATCGGGCCCAATGCCTTGATCTGCTCGGCGAAGGTGTGTTCGGCGTGCATTTCCAGCTTCTGGCTTGGCAGCAGTTCGCGCCAGAACAGCGATTGGGTTTCGATCTGGCTGTCGGTGCCGCCCTTCACGAATGCACCCTGGATCGAACAGGTGTCCGGGTAGTTGCCCTTGAAGTGCAGGGTGTCGACGATGACTTTCTCGATCTCGCCCGCATGGCCCAGCGCGACGATCACCCAGTCATTGCCCGGCGTACGACGACGTGCGGTTTCCCAGCCGTCGCCCATGTTGATGCCACGGCCCGGGTTGAGGATGTTGCTCATGCGGCCGAAGTGTTCGTCGGAGCAGGCGAGGGCGCGACCGCCGTTCAGGGCTGCAGCCAGGTCGACTTGTTCGTTGTCGCCAACGGCCGACCAGTCGCGGAACGGAATGCCGTACACGCGCAGACGGGCCACGCCGCCATCCGGGTAGATGTTGAAGCGCAGATGGCTGAACGCCTGGTCATTGTTGATTTCGTGGTAGTGGTGGCTGTTGCCTTGCAACTCGACGGCCGACAGCACTTCAGTCCACTGGGTGTTTTCGTCCGGCTCGCCCGAGGACAGGAAGCAGGCTTCCAGGGAGGCCGATGGCGGGTAGTTGCCGGTGAAGAATGAAGTGTCGATGTCCACGCCTTTGATCGAGCCCGGTACGCCCAGGCGGATCACCGCGCTGTCGTAGCCTTCGAAGCGCTTGCGGCGCGACTCCCAGCCGTCCATCCACTTGCCGTTGTCATCGAACACGCCCTCTTTCCACACGGCTGGGGTCGGTTGGAACAGACGGTTGGCGTCTGCGAACCAGTCATCGGTGACCGAGATGATTTTGGTGCCCAGACGGGCGTCGGCCAGGTTGACGAACTTCTCGAAAGGTACGGCGTAAGCTTTCATTCTTCTTGTCTGCCTTTAATAAGTTGGCTTGGGATGCTTGCAGGGCCCTGGGCTCGTTCTGCGTTCGGGAACTTGCTCGGGCCAAGATCGCTATAGGGTCAGTAATCGGAACAGGGCAATCTTGTTGATCTCCGCCAGCGCGCATTTGAATTCGGTGTCGACCGAGTTGTGAATGCGCGTTTCGAACGCTGCGAGGATCTGATGCCGGTTGCTGCCTTTTACCGCCATGATGAAGGGAAACTTGAACTTGGCTTTGTAGGCGTCGTTCAGCTCGGTGAAGCGCTGGAACTCTTCGGCCGTGCATTGGTGAATACCCGCGCCAGACTGTTCTTCAGTGCTGGCTGCGGTAAGCTGGCCCTGGACGGCGGCTTTGCCGGCCAGGTCCGGGTGAGCGTTGATCAAGGCCAATTGGCTGTCGTGATCAGCGCTCAACAGGATGTCGCTCATGCGCTGGTGCAGGGTTTCGATCTCGTCGATCGAAGCGTCCTGGCCCAGGTCGAAGGCCTTCTCGGCCACCCATGGCGAATGTTCGTAGATGTCGGCGAAGGCGGCGACAAACGCGTCGCGGCTCAGGGTCGATGGCTTCAGGGTTTGGAAGTGGCTCATTTCGCGGCCCCTTGATACGGGTGGGTTTGGTGCCAGTGGCGAGCGATGTCGACGCGACGGCTGAACCACACCTGTTCATGACTTTTAGCGTATTCGATAAAGCGTTTGAGCGAGGCCAGACGCGCCGGACGGCCGATCAGGCGGCAGTGCAGGCCGATCGACAACATCTTCGGTGCTTCGGCGCCTTCGGCGTACAGCACATCGAACGCGTCTTTCAGGTATTCAAAGAAATCGTCGCCCTTGTTGAAGCCTTGGACCTGGGTGAAGCGCATGTCATTGGTGTCCAGGGTGTAGGGGATCACCAGGTGCGGCTTGCCAGTCGGGTTATTCGGTTCCCAGTAGGGCAGGTCGTCGTCGTAAGTGTCGCAGTCGTAGAGGAATCCGCCTTCTTCCATCACCAGTCGACGGGTGTTCGGGCCAGTGCGGCCGGTATACCAGCCCAGTGGGCGCTCGCCGGTGATTTCGGTGAGGATGCGGATCGCTTCGAGCATGTGCTCGCGTTCCTGCGCTTCGTCCATGTACTGGTAGTCGATCCAGCGGTAGCCGTGGCTGCAGATCTCGTGGCCGGCATCGACCATGGCGCGGATCACGTCCGGGTGGCGCTGGGCGGCCATGGCCACGGCGAAGATGGTCAGCGGAATGTCGAATTCCTTGAACAGTTTCAGAATCCGCCAGACGCCGGCGCGGCTGCCATACTCGTAAAGGGATTCCATGCTCATGTTGCGCTCGCCTTGCAGCGGCTGCGCGGAAACCATTTCCGAGAGGAAAGCTTCGGACTCTTTATCGCCGTGCAGGATATTGCGCTCGCCACCTTCCTCGTAATTGAGCACGAAGGACAGCGCGATGCGGGCATTGCCCGGCCAGTGTGGGTGAGGAGGGTTACTGCCGTAACCGATCAGGTCGCGTGGATAGTCAGCGCTCACTGCAGTCTTCCTTCTTGTTCGTGTCGACTTGGTCAAAGTCAGGGTGTGTGTGGCGGCCTGGTGATGAGAGGGCAGGCTGGCGTCACAGCGATGAGGTGATTGTATACAACTTTATGTTCACTTTGTAAGCCTGATTTTTTGCATTTTTTACTGACTGCCCGCTTTGCAGCGTACTGCAAGAAACCTGCCTGAGTGGTCAGCTAATGGATGGAAGGTCCGCTGATCTCATGGTTCGGCACAAGATTGACTGGCAAACCCCTCATGACGGCAGTAGCGATAAAAATGTCGTTTTTATTGTGTACAATTTTTTTGAAAAATGTCTTAATCAGTCGCTCGCCGCAGCTTTTCGTGCTCCGAAACGGTGCGGTCTCCTTTTCAACTGACTTCGGGAGGCGCGAGGTCTGACTGCTCCACGCAGGCAGGCGCGCAGAATCAATGGGACGTTTGACTACACACGTTTTGGACGCTGCACACGGTTGCCCGGGCAGTTCGATCAAGGTCGAGTTGTACCGCGTTGAAGGTTCGCAGCTGGAATTGGTCGCCACTGCGCTCACCAACAGCGATGGCCGTGTCGATTCGCCGCTGCTGCAAGGGGATGACTATCGGTCCGGGGTCTATCAGCTTCAGTTTCACGCGGGCGATTACTACCGCGCCCGTGGGGTTCAGTTGCCTGAGCCTGCGTTCCTGGATGTGGTGGTGCTGCGTTTCGGCATCTCTGCGGAACAGGATCACTACCATGTGCCGTTGTTGATTTCGCCGTACAGTTATTCCACGTATCGAGGCAGTTGATCCCCCAAGCAGCTGCCTCCTCCGAGAAGCGACTGCGCATATAGCTTCTTTGGTCTTTCGCCCGCTCACACTGCGGGCTTTTTTTGCCTTTAGAAATGTGCTGACGGGTCTGGCGCCATCGCGGGCAAGCCCGCTCCCACAGTGAACTGTTGCGTTCACAGGACCTGTGGGAGCGGGCTTGCCCGCGAAGCTCTTGCTTTTAACGGCTCAACAACGATGCCGTACCAGCCCCGCTAAACAACCCCGCACTCACCCGATTAAACCAGCTCTGCCCCTTGCCGCTACGCAAATACCGCGCCGCGCCATGAGCCCCCAGCCCATAAGCCAGCTTGCACAGCAAATCCAGCACGGTCCAGGTGACAATCATCACCAGCAACTGCGGCAGGAACGGTTGCTCGGCACTCAAAAACTGCGGCAGGAAAGCGGCGAAGAACAAAATGTCTTTCGGATTACTCGCGCCGAGCATGAACGCGCGCCCGAACAGTGCGCGAAAGCGTGGCACCGGCGCAGCCTGGGGCACTTCGGCGCCTTGGGATGGCTGACGCGATTGCTGCCAGCTCTGCCAGGCGAGGTAGAACAGGTACAGCGCACCGACGATTTTCAGGGCGCTGAACAGCTGTTCCGACGCCAGCAACAATGCGCCCAAGCCAAGCGCCGAAGCACTGAGCAGGCAGATCGACGCAATCACGCCTCCCAGAAATGCCGGGTAAGAACGGCGTAAGCCGTAATTCAGACTGTTGCTGATCATCAGCAAAGACAGTGGCCCCGGGATCAGGATTACCACCAGCGCAGCGCCGCTGAACAGCAGCCAGGTTTCCAGACTCATCACTTTCCTCCCTATGCACAAAAGCCCCACCCGACGGGGTGAGGCTGGTTTGAAACGCGTACCGCGTGACGCTTACAAGAAAATGAACTTGGCGATGAAGATCGCGCAGAGCACCCACAGGCTGACGGAAATTTCCTTGTACTTACCGGTGCCGGCCTTCAGCGCCACGTAGGTGATGAAGCCCAGCGCGATGCCGTCGGCGACCGAGAAGGTCAGCGGCATCATGATCGCGGTAACGATCGCCGGGATGCTGTCGGTCGCTTCGTCCCATTCGATGTGCGCCATGCCGCCCATCATCAGCATCGCCACATAAATCAGCGCACCGGCGGTGGCGTAAGCGGGGATCATGCCAGCCAGCGGTGCAAAAAACATTGCGGCAATAAATAGCACACCTACGGTCACAGCGGTAAGACCAGTCCGACCACCCGCCGCTACGCCAGCAGCACTTTCCACGTAGCTGGTCACCGGCGGAACGCCGACCACCGCACCGAACACGCTGGAGGCACTGTCGGCTTTGAGGGCGCGGGAAAGGTTTTCGATCTTGCCGTCGGCGTTCACCAGGCCGGCGCGCTGTGCGACACCCATCAAGGTGCCGGCCGTGTCGAACATGTGCACGAAGAGGAAGGCCAGCACCACGCTGATCATGCTGATGTTGAACACGCCGGCGACGTCCATGGCCATCCAGGTCGGCGCCAGGCTCGGCGGGGCGGACATGATGCCCCCGTAGTTCACCAGGCCCAGGCCCCAACCGGCCAGGGTCACGGTAATAATGCTGATGAGAATCGCGCCGAATACTTTGTGGTAGCTCAGGACCGCAATCATCAAGAAGCAGATGGCCGCCAGTAGAGGGCCAGGTTCACGCAGGGAGCCGAGCTTGATCAGAGTGGCCGGGCTATCGACGACGATACCCGCGGTTTTCAAACCGATCAGCCCCAGAAACAGGCCCACACCGGCGCCCATGGCAAAGCGCAAACTCACTGGAATGCTATTGAGCAGCCATTCACGAATCCGGGAAAAGGTCAGGAACATGAACAACACACCGGAGACGAACACCGCACCGAGCGCGGTTTCCCAGTTGTAGCCCATGGTGCCGACCACGGTGTAGGTGAAGAACGCGTTCAGGCCCATGCCCGGCGCCAGCCCGACCGGCCAGTTGGCGTACAGCCCCATCAGCAGGCAACCCAGCGCGGCGGCGATGCAGGTGGCGACGAACGCCGCACCGTGGTCGATGCCGGCATCGGCCATGATGTTCGGGTTGACGAAGATGATGTAAGCCATGGTGATGAAGGTTGTCAGACCGGCAATCAGCTCGGTCTTCACCGTGGTGCCGTGCAAGCTGAGTTTGAAGATGCGCTCCAGCCAGCCATTGCGTAATGGCGGCGAGAGATCCAGCGTCGAGGCTTCGGATTTGCGGCTTTCCACAGCGAGTACTCCTCAAGAGTTTTATTGTTATTTCCAGGGCCGGACCCATGAGGGTGGCAGCGACCCTTTGAGGTGCTTGCGAATTTGTTGACCTGTTGGTCAGGAACTCGCACGAAACGAATTATGCTTTTGTATACAAATAAAGCAAATAATGTTTTTGATTTTGTAGACGAAAAGTTTGGCAATAGGGATATATCGACAAGAAGGTCGCCTTCGCGGGCAAGCCTCACTCCCGCAGGTGAGCGCATTCCCCTGTGGGAGCGTGGCTTGCCCGCGATAGCTTTAGATCAGTCGATACACATGTCGCGGGTAGAGCGGTTCAGTCAGCTGCCACCTGACTTTTCCCCATCGCGAGGTTCACCGCCAACCACCCATTCACCGCCGTCTCCCCAGCCTCGGCAAACACCCGCTCCAGCAATTTCACCTGCTCGCGCCGTAGCGACTGCTCGAACCGCGCGCCATCGTCGGTCAGTTCCAGCAACCGCTTACGTTTATCGGTTTCGGACGCGACGCTGTTTACCAAATGCATTTCCACCAATTGGCGAAGCGGAATGTTCAGCGCCTGCTTGCTCACGCCCAGTAACGCCAGCAATTCCTTGACACTGAGGGCAGGGTAGCGGGCGATGAAAAACACAATGCGTTGGTGCACCCGGCTTAAGCCGCGACGCTCGAGCATTTCGTCGGCCTTGGCGGTGAACGCCTGGTAACCGAAGAAAAACGCTTCCATGGCTTGTTGCTGAGTGCTGGGGTTTTTAAGGTCAAGCATATTGACGTATCCGCTCGGTCTGTCGTAATTTCGGTCAACCAGTTTGACTCATTTTTCTCAGGCCTCGCTACCGGTGACCCCATGGCTTTTTCCGAACGTGTCTCGCGCCTTAAAAGTTCTTTGATCCGTGAAATCCTCGCCGCCGCCCAGCGTCCGGAAGTGATGTCGTTCGCCGGCGGCTTGCCGGCTGAAGCCATGCTGCCGAAAGTCGAATGGGCCGACATGCCGCTATCCATGGGGCAATACGGCATGAGTGAAGGCGAGCCGGCGCTGCGTGAGGCGCTGGCGGCCGAAGCCCGAGCGTTGGGCGTGCCGTGCGAGGCGAGTCAGGTGCTGGTGGTCAGCGGTTCCCAGCAAACCCTCGATCTGGCGGCCAAGCTGTACATCGACAAAGGCACCGAGATCCTGCTTGAAGCGCCGACTTACCTGGCAGCGTTGCAGATCTTCCAATTGTTCGGCGCCAACTGCATCACCGTCCCACAGGAAGCCGATGGCCCGAACCTGGCGCAATTGCGCAGCCGCCTGGAAAAACACAAACCAGCGTTCATTTACCTGATTCCGACGTTTCAGAACCCATCGGCGGTGCGCTACAGCGAGGCCAAGCGCGATGCAGTGGCGGCGTTGCTCGACGAGTTCGGCGTGACCCTGATCGAAGACGAACCCTACCGCGAACTGACCTTCGACGGCGGCAGTGCCACGCCCATTGTCAGTCGCTTGAACAAGGCCAGCTGGATCTACACCGGCACCGTGTCGAAAACCCTGTTGCCGGGCCTGCGGGTCGGTTACCTGATCGCCAGCCCAGACCTGTTTCCGCACTTGCTGCGGCTCAAGCAATCGGCCGATCTGCACACCAACCGCATCGGGCAGTGGCAAGCGCTGCAATGGATCGGCACCGAAAAATACCAGCAGCACCTGAGTGAGTTGCGTGACTTCTATCGGGTTCGTCGGGATGCGTTTCAGTCGGGATTGGAAATGCACTTTTCCGATCTAGCGGAGTGGAACGTGCCGCAGGGTGGGTTGTTTTTCTGGCTGACGCTCAAGCAGCCGCTGGATACGCGCACGCTGCTCAAGGCTGCGCTGGCGGCGGATGTGGCGTTTATGCCGGGCGAGCCATTTTTTCCTGAGCCGGACAAGAACCCCGGTCATCTGCGGCTGAACTTCAGCCACATCGACCCGGCGCGGCTGGACGAAGGGCTCAAGCGATTGGCGACGGTGGTGCGTCAGGCACAGGCGGCAGAAGCGGCTTGAGAGGATGCAGAAACAAATAAACCGGCGTATGGGCCGGTTTATTTTTGTCTGAGGTTTGTGGTGGCTGGTCTGGCCTCATCGCGGGCAAGCCCGCTCCCACAGTGGATCTGTTTTAAACACAGATCCCATTTACTCTACAAATCCCTGTGGGAGCGTGGCTTGCCCGCGATGGCGCCGGTCGAAACACCACAAAACCTCAGGCAGCCGCAAACCGCTTATCCAGATAATCAATGATCACCTTGGACTCATACATCCAGGTGGTCTGGCCATTCTCTTCGATGCGCAGGCACGGCACCTTGATCTTGCCACCTTGCTCCAGCAGGGTCTGGCGATCCTGTTCGTTGTTCTTCGCATCACGCAGTGCCACCGGAACGTTCAGACGACGCAGGGTACGGCGGGTTTTCACGCAGAACGGGCAGGCGTGGAACTGATAAAGGGTCAGGTCCTTGGCGGCCGCTTCGACCTGAGCTTGAGCGGCGGCAGGGCGCTGCTTCTTGCCTGGACGAGTGATGAAGTCGATGAAGATGATCAGTTGGCCGAGGCCGACACGAAGCGCTTTTACGAACACGGATAAGCCTCACAGGGGTAAACAGAAAGGCGCGCAGCTTACCTGATTTTCGCAGGCGAAAAAAAACCGGCGATCAGTGCCGGTTTTCTTCGTGCTGCGAGTTACTTGATCAGGCTGAGAAACTCGCTGCGGGTGGCCGCGTTTTCGCGGAACTCGCCGAGCATCACCGAGGTGATCATCGTCGAATTCTGTTTCTCCACACCGCGCATCATCATGCACATGTGCTTGGCCTCGATCACCACCGCAACGCCCAGGGCGCCGGTGACTTGCTGGACCGCGTCGGCGATCTGGCGGCTGAGGTTTTCCTGGATCTGCAGGCGGCGGGCGTACATATCGACGATACGCGCGACTTTCGACAGCCCAAGAACCTTGCCGCTCGGGATGTAGGCGACATGAGCCTTGCCGATGAACGGCAGCATGTGGTGCTCGCACAACGAGTAGAGCTCGATGTCCTTGACCAGCACCATCTCGCTGTTGTCGGAGCTGAACAAGGCACCGTTGGTGACCTCTTCCAGTGTCTGTTCATAACCGCGGCAGAGGTACTGCATGGCTTTGGCGGCACGTTTTGGCGTGTCGAGCAGGCCCTCGCGGGAGGCGTCCTCGCCCAATTGGCCGAGAATCTCGGTGTAATTCTGTTCCAGTGTCACAGGGGCTGATTCCATAAGGGTTTCAGAGGGGTACTGTTTCAGGCTGTACCAATTTTGTACCAATCCAGCTGTTTTCGAGCTTCCCGAGTTCACCCCAGTCGGTGCTGGAGTTTATCCATCGGGCGTAGGTCGATAGCAGCATCTGAACGCTATGACCGAGCTGAGTGGCAATAAATGCAGGGTTCATACCCGCCATGAGGCACATGGTAGCGTATGTGTGTCGGCAGTTGTATTGCCGGCGGGCGCGAAGCTTCAAATCGCTTAGCGCGGCCTGGAAGTGTTTGTCGGTCACACTCGACTGCTGGATGAACTCGAAGTTCTTGGTGGGCGGGAACACAAACGGCGACTCCGCCTGCTTGCGACGGCTCTGCTTCGCGCGTGTTTTGGCCATGCGCTCGGCTTGTTCTATCGCGTGCAAAGCGCGACTGTTGAGCATGACCTGGCGGATATTGCGGGTTTTGGTCCGCTCTTCGATCTTGTAGTCCGCGACGATCCGACACACATTGACCAGGCGCTTTTCCTTGTCGACCTCCTCCCAGCGCAGAGCTGCGATCTCGCTGGGGCGCATGCCGGTATAAAAGGCGAATTCGAAGTACGCCGCGTAGATTTGCATTGAGTGGGTCAAGGTCTGGTACAGGTGATCGATGATCTTATTGGCCTCATCCACCGTGAAGGGGTCAATCGGCTTCTTAGCTTTCACCGGCAGTTCGATGGACTCGACCGGGTTGCGGGTGATCAGCCCGTCCTTCACTGCGGTGCCGAACACCGTGGTCAGGCGCTGGATCGCCGCGCGCTTCACGCCCGGCGTTGGCCACTCGGTGTTCGCTACAACTTTGCGCAGCATGACCGACGTGATGCTGTCGATGGGCAGCATTGCAAGGTAGGGCATCCAGTACAGATTCAGTGAGCCGAGGTAGTTCTTGCGCGTCCCCGCCACGATCTCGCGACTGTTGAGCCACTCCTGGGCGTACTCCCCGAAACGGGGAGTCGCCGAGTAGTTGGCGTACGTGGAGTTGGGGAACAGTTCGGCATAGCGCTGATCATCCAGCACGCCATGCTTGATCAGGCTGGTTACGTGAGCGCGTAGGTCGGCGGCAGCCTTAATCCCCTTCGGCGTTTGGGGATAGGGGAGGGTTTCGCAACGGCGTTGCCCGTTCCAGGTGAAGCGAATGCGGACGGACTGTCCAGCAAATTCAACTCCGGTGGGCAATCCCATTGGCTTTCGAGCCATGCCTCGTATCTCCTGATGCTGTAATAAATGCGGCTGTCGATGGTGTTCCAGACGCCTTTGGGAATGACTCCTCTGGCTCGCTTGCCTTGCAATGCTCGGCGGGTCGTGCCGACCAGTTCGGCCATTTTCTCCTCCGGAATTTTGTCGATCTGGCAAATCTCAACAGCCGGTTCGGGGGCGATTGGGTCTAGAGGCGTGTGCATATGCTGTGTTCCTTGTTTGAGCCAGCTGCCGGATCTTTGGTGAGAGGACGGCAGCCGGATTTGGGTAACCTAGCCTCTGAAATCAAGCCGCTTCTGTTGCTGCTTGGGCGTCGAGGTAGTCGGCGAGGTCATGTAGGTAAACCACGGGTTTAGCCCGCGCTGAGCTGTGCAAGCGTTTGATGTTCAACGGAATGCGGCCTGCCTTGATTTCCTTCAGCAAATAGCGGTCGGTTCGGATGTGTGAGAAGTACCGTTCGCGTACTTCGGCAATAGACGGGCAAGGTGTATCGAATTGCTTTCTAAGCTGGGTGAGGGTGCTGGTCACGCTGCATCCTCCCCGTGCCCCTCGGCTTGTGGCAGCAGCTTCAAGCGAATCAACTCCGCCAGACCTTCTTTGCTGCGACCCATAGCTGCAGCGCAAACGTGACCTTTTTTGTCCGCTACAACCGCCCCATAAGGAAACTCTGGAGAGTTGGTAGGAGTGACGTAAGCCGTCTGACCTTCCAAGATCACTGCGTTGACGCTACGGAAAACCTCAGCAAGTTCCACGCTCAGCGGGGGCATGCTTTCGAGCAGTTGGACGGCTTCTGTTGCCGCACCAACGAGCGTCGCCCGGCTGATAACTCCAGGGCAATTCAGGTAAATCGGAATCAGTTTTAAGGTCCCTACTGCTTGCGTATATGCGTTGTAGTAATTGGTCTTCATGCAGCGACTTCCTTATCCGTGATTACGATGCCCAGTTTTTTCGCAAGCCACTGGATGCCTGTCTCGGTGACCATCACTACTGCGTAGTGCTTGAGTCGTTTCGGACCTACTTGGACGCTTCGCGGATCGGAGAACAAATGGCCGCTGTCACGGTGGTGACTCGCTAGATCGCCCGCTGGCGTGAGAATGCGTAACTCGCGGAGCGCCTTGCGAAGGGCGCGTGGTTTGACGCCAAACAAGGCCGCGGTCTGGTCAAGAGTACGATTCATGTCGAACTCCTTCTGAAATGACGTTTTCTGCGATTTGGCGGTTTGCTACTTCGTGCATGAAGTCACGTAGATGTAGGTGATTGGCTCGATCACCGCGACGCAGCTTCACCTGGTCTGAGCGCCCCGCCACGTCGACTCGGACAAGTGCGTATTCCGCAGTCAACTCAACATCGAACACCGCTTGGATTGTTTGCGCTGGCCGCATCATTGAGCAGGCAGCTCGGCCGCCTGTTTGCAACATGTGATGCAGCAGGTCTTGTTCTATAAGTGGTAGCTGAAAGCAATTCATGGCGTATCACCATGCTCAATTTGTCGGACTTCTATCGTGGTTTCATCCGGCAAACTGTTCGCAGTAACTACATTTTCGTGGGGCGCTATAGAGGTCATCGCTCGTGCTCTTGGTGAGAGGTATACGAGGCGAACAATACAAATACGTATCGATCTGGTCAATACGAATGTGTATTGATTTTTCCATGACCACAAAAAAACCGCCTAAAGGGCGGTCTTGTGGGGAGAGCGATTTAGAAAATTTCCAGTTTTGAAATGACAACCCCGCAAATCACGGCATCTGGCGGTAGCTCAATAATGGGTTCTGGCCACGATGGGTTGAGAGGCTTGAGAAACTGACGATGCCCCTCCAAGACCAGTTGCTTGAACGTTGCTTCATCACTGTTTGTCAGTTTGGCGATGACAAGAGATCCGTTTTCTGGATCCTTCGCTGGGTCGACGTAGATGATGTCGCCATCTCGAAAAGATCGACGTTCATGAGGATTGAACATTGAAAGCCCGCGCACACGAAGCGCATAGGTTTTCTTACTATGAGATACGGCGCATGGAAGCCAAATCTCCGCATCGCCGATATTCATAATATCGATTGCTTCGCACCACGCACCCGCTTGTACCCATGAAATCAATGGAACAGAACCTTTAATAGCAGGACCTGGCTCCACGTTGGCGTGCGCAAACGTACTTGCCTCAGATCCTGCGCTCTTACCAGTCCACAACCAATTCGAAGTAACAGCAAGAGCCTTCGCAATTTTTTCGACGTTCGATTGCCTCGGACTAAGCGATTCACCGGTGATTATTCTGTGAATAGTTGGTTGAGGTACGCCGGATCTGCGACCTAATTCACCTTCTGATAGCTGAAGCTCCGTCATGCGCTGAGCTATACGCTTGCCTATCACATGTTGGTCCTCTGATTCGTAAACGTATTGGGAGTGTATTGCGCTCGTCGATACGCATGCGTATTATCAGCTCAATGCGAAAACGCATTGGTGAATCACATGACTATTCAAAAGATGCTGAACGTACTTCTGGGGCTTGGCTATTCGCAGCGTGCGATTGCGGAGCGTGTCGGAACGACGCAACCCACGATTTTTCGAGCTGCTAAGGGTGCGGATATTCGATACGAAACGGGCAAAGCAATTGAACGGCTTTTTGAGCAAGAAAAAGGCGCTGAGACCCAGCAGGAAATAGCTTAAAGGTGCCAGGCCGGGGCCTCTCACCAAAGATCCCCCAGCCCGGCGACGACGATACACAGCAATGCACATCGGTCGTGGTCGTAGGATAGGTTGTGCCTGTTCCTATGGCTAGACCGTAAAAGGAGTTTTTACGGTTATGAGTCGCAACGCAAAACTGCCGGCCCCTGAGCCGGTTCTTTCTCTTCGAAAGGCGCTGTACCGCGCCGGCCATTCCTACAGAGGCGGTGTCACTGCCTTGGCCCTGGATATGGTTATCGATTACGACACCCTGCAGAAAAAGCTGAAGCACGACTTCGAGCAACGCTGGCTGGATCCGGACGAACTGGAAGAAGTTATCCGGTTGACGGCCAGCCCTGTATTGCTGGATGCGCTAATGCGTCCTGCGGGAATGGTTTGGTACAAACCCGAAGCCGCGGCTCCTACAAAGCAGGCGCTTTTGGCCGTCAGCAAGTTGCTGCACGAAACAGGACTATTTGTTTCCAGCATGCACGAGGGCGCAGCGGACAACGTGTGGGAACAGCACGAAGTCGCTGAGCTGGAGAAACATGGTGCGGACGTGATCCGCGCAGTGCTGGGCATCATGGCCGGCGCCCGTCAGGCGATGGAGGGGCACGAGCATGGCTGATGTGATCGATACGGCCAACGACCAAGCCGATTATTTCCTCCAGGTCGCTTTGGATCGTCGCCCCCGCCCGGTAGTAGGTATCGCCAGTTCCGAATATTGCGCTGACTGTGATGAGCCCATCCCGGTACTTCGTCAGCATACGATCGAAGGGTGTCAGACCTGCGTCAGCTGCCAGGCTTTGCGGGAGCGTCGCCGATGAGTGAGCTGGTCAAAGGAGCGCCCATAGCAGAGTGGGCGCAACGTTACATCGACTCCTTCAATCTCGCCCTGGTTCCCATTGAGGCAGGGGAGAAGGCCCCCAAGGGCATGGGCTGGAACAAGCCCGGGGGCTACATCACCGAAGCGGCGAAAGCCGCTCTTTTTTGGCAAACCAATCCTGCGCACAACTTGGGTGTGGTGCTGGGTCCAAGCCGCGTCTGCTCGTTAGACGTGGATGATGTGCAATGGACGAGGCATCTCCTCTACGAATTGCTGGAGATTGATCTGGATGCAATGGCGTTGGTATTCCCGACGGTTGTTGGGAACCCCGCACGCTTTCGGATCATGTTTCGTGTGCCGGACGGCATCGAGCTGACCCGGCATGCATTGGCGTGGCCGAACGAGAAAGATCCGGATGGCACGATCCACAAGGGTTTGATCGAGAAAGCCAAGGCTGCCAAAGCTGCTGGCGATGCGGTGGGGGAGATCGTGGCGCGGGCTGAGGCCGAGGAGTTCAAGCGCTTTACGGTATTCGAGCTGCGTGCGGGCTTGGTGCAGGACGTGTTGCCTCCATCGATCCATCCAGGTACGGGCAAACCTTACGCCTGGCGTACGCCACCTAAGACAGAGGATGGTTTGCCGGTGCTGCCCTCTGAGTTGCTGGCTATCTGGAACAATTGGGAGATTTTCAAGCGTGACGCCGAGGCTGCGTGTCCCTGGGCGGTGAAGGCAAAAAAGCCTCTTGGCAAGCCGATCAAGCGCCAGGCACCGGCCAATGGCAAGCAACCCTCTGTAATCGACGAGTTCAACCGCTGTCACGACGTGGAAGAGTTGCTGCGCGCCAATGGTTACACCAAACGCGGCGGCAAGTGGCTCTATCCACAGAGCAGCACAGGGTTGCCGGGCATCACGGTGACCGAGGGTAAGGTGTATTCGCACCACGGCGCCGATCCGCTCGCCAACGGACACCAGAACGACGCCTTTGAAGTGTACTGCCTACTCGAGCACGGCGGTGATCAGTCGCGGGCGGTCAAGGAGGCGGCGCGCCTGTTGGGTATGCAGCATTCGTCTCGACCGGATCCGCGAGATCTTCCCCCGCCCCCTTCTGGTGATGCAGCTGCGGCAGATGTGCATGATGAGGCGGCATCTAGCGAGGCGGCTCCTGCAACTCCCGGGGGAACGGGGGAGGAGTTAACCCTTGAGCAGGTGTTGCGTCGGTTTGCACTGGTGGAGGGCACCACGCATGTGTGGGACTGCGACCAGTCGAAGGTAATGAAGAAGTCGGCGTTCGAGGCCCGGGTAGGTAAGCCGTTGGCCAAGGCCTGGCTGGATGACACGGGCAAGCGTCTTATCTCCGATGACCACGTCCGTGACATCGAGCAGGCACGACGCATGGCCGGTAAAAAGGGCGGTGCCCTGGGCATGTCGCCGACGGATCGTTACGTGTACATCGACGGCACCAAGGACGTGTGGGACCGGGAGAAAAAGCGGCGTATCGCCGAAGGTGCGGTCAAGATGGCGTTGGGCGACACCTATCCGCTATGGCTCAACAGTAGCGAGCGGCGAACGGTGGATGTTGAACACATCGTGTTCGATCCGACCATGACCAAGGATCCGGCCGTGTACATCAATACCTTCGACGGGCTGCCGCTTGAGCCGGTCAGAGATGATGCAGCCTGCGCCAACCTGCGCTGGTTGATTTCGTTCCTTTGCAACCATGACGAAGATGCGGTGCGGTGGCTGACGTGCTGGCTGGCTTATCCGCTGCAGCATCTCGGCGCCAAGATGGACACCGCGGTGCTGATGCACTCCAGCATGGAAGGCTCGGGCAAGAGCCTGTTCTTTGCCGACACGCTCGGCATGTTGTACGGGCAGTACGCGGCGACGGTCGGACAGACTCAGCTGGAAAGCAATTTTAACGCTTGGCAAAGCCGCAAGCTTTGGGCGGTCTTCGAGGAGGTTGTGAGTCGCGACCAGCGCTACAACCAGGTAGGCAAGATCAAGCATCTGGTGACAGGCAAAACGGTACGAATGGAATCCAAGTTCATCAACGGCTGGGAAGAGGCCAACCACATGAACGCGGTGTTCCTGAGCAACGAGATCCTGCCCTGGCCCATCAGCGACACCGACCGGCGCATGCTGGTGGTGTGGCCATTGGAGACGTTGCCGGTGGAGCGCCAGAAGGCCATCGGCCAGGAGCTGCAGGAAGGCGGCGTCGCGGCGCTGTACGGTTGGCTATTGGCGGTCGACCTGGGCGATTTCAATCAGCGCACACGTCCACCGTCTACCGATGCCCGGGAGCGGTTGGTCGCCCTGAGTCGTGCCGGCTGGCAAACCTTCCTCCACCTGTGGAAGTACAGTGAACTCGGTCAGGGGTTATGGGGGCCATGCCTCTCCACGGATTTGTATTCGCTGTTCCTTGAGTGGTGCCAGCGCAACAAGGAGCACGTCATGAGTCAGACGAAGTTCTCATTGTTCATCAGTTCGGAGATGAACAAGACACGGGCGATCCCTTGGACCGATGGTAACAACCGACGATTCGGTGCGTTCTTCTTTCCGGTCGACCAGGACGCTTCCCCGCCCCCATCACTGAAAGCGGCCGAGCTTGGCAAGCAGGTCGAAAACTGGCGGGCCAAAGCGAAGCTGGCGGGCTGGAACGTGGACAACTGGGATCACATCAAGGCGGCTGCCGCATGACGACGCCTCTAAGTGTGTTGGGTGTGTCGGGTATGTGTTGGGTTGTCGTGGGCTACTCCACACAGTGTAAACCCCTATGTTTCGCGGACTGGCGGGCTTTGTGTCGGGTGTGTTGGGTTTACGTACGCGTGCGCGCATATGTGACGTTTTTTGATGGCAAAAATGGTGGTCGGAATTCCTTTCATGCGATGGGCGAAAACCCCAACACACCCAACACACTCAACTCAAATTGGATAAAGACCTTGGTTTTAAAGGGATTGTTTTGTGTTGGGTTTGTGTCGGGTATCGGGATTTTTGTGTGGGGTTCGATTGGCGGGGAAATGGGGCAATGATCGAGGAAATTGAAGAGCTGATGATGCACTGGGGGCGGCAGCACTGCCTGATTGGCGACGGGCCGGGGTTAGGCAGTCCGATGGCGACCATCATGCAATATGGCGGCAGCGCGCCGCGTGGAACACCGGGGTCTCGCGATCTTTTGCTGAACGGTGGCGGCGGAATGGATTACGTGGCTTGCGAGGTAGCCGCGGCGGTCGCCCAGTTGGGGAGGCAATCGGAGAAGGGGGCCAAGCTGGCAGCCTTGGCTCACAACCGCTACCTGGCGAATCCGCCGTTGCCGGTTCGCCGTCAGTTGCAGTTGCTGGGTTTACCCGAGGATGGCGACCGGACTTACCGCAATTGGGTGCACCGCATGCATCAGCAAGTGCAGCTCATTCTTACGGTGCGGACTGCGACGACGCGCAACTATGATCGGCGCAGTGGCAGTGCCCAGACCAATCTGACACGTGCCTCGTCCGTAAAGCGGCGTCTGGCGTACTGACCGTTCATCGGAGTGGATTGCCTCAAAGCTGCGTCAAAGTGAGCCAAAGTTGCGTCAAGTGTCACAACCGAAAATAGCCCCTTTTCGGTTTTTCCGGAGGGGGGTAAAAAGTCTCCACGATATGGAATTTGCGCCTTGGCGTAGAGCCCACGAACTATGCACTTTGTCCCGGGGTTACCCAGGACTCCGAAAACCCTGCCCACCCCGGCGGGGTTTTCTTTTTCCGGCGTTGGTGGCGCTACTACTGAGGCAGAACATGACAAATGAGCAGCAAGCGTTGGCTGAGATGCCGATCTGGTTAGTGATCGTCCTGGCCCTGGTTGGCGGCGTGTCGGGTGAGATGTGGCGGGCGGACAAAGATGGGGCGCGAGGTTGGGCATTGTTGCGTCGACTTGCACTTCGATCCGGTGCCTGTATCGCCTGCGGTGTGACAGCGATGATGCTGATGATCGCCGCCGGCATGTCGATCTGGACGGCAGGCGCTCTGGGTTGCCTGACCGCGATGGCCGGCGCCGATGTTGCAATCGGCCTTTACGAACGCTGGGTCGCCAAGCGGTTGGGCGTTTCCGAGTCGGCATCGACCGACCACACCTAGGCGGCCCCCCGGCTGGGGGCCGATTTTTCCGGGTCCTCCTCGAGGGCCGCCCCCTACACGGGTTACCGAACTCGCGGATTCTCTGCAGCTGAGAATCTTGCAGGGATGTCCGTCTTTTCAAAGGGTTAGATATGGGCAGGACAGTCAATAAGGCCGACTTGAGTGAGATCGTCGGCCGCGACGAACGCACCCTGACCCGTTGGCAAAACGACGGCATGCCCGTAGTCGAGTTTGGCATCGGGCGTGGCAACGAAAACCAGTACGACACTGAAGCCGTGATCCAGTGGCTGATGCATCAGGCCTCGCTCAACGGCAAAAAGGAATCCTCCCGCGACCGGCTCGACCGGATCCGGGCCGACCGCGAAGAGCTGGCGATGGCCAAGGATTTGGGTGAGGTGGTCATCGCCGATGACCTGATCGAACGCTTCGAGGCCATGATCACCGCCGCCAAAGTCGAATTACTCAACTCATTTCCGGACGCGCTGGCCGCCGAGCTGTCGGCGCGTTACGGCGTGGAGGTGGACGACCAACTGATCCGAGATCCCATTGAAGCCATCCTGAGGAGGCTGTCTGACTATGACAAGGATGATGCCCCGTCAGATGGATATTCTGACGAACCGGACGATTCGGAGCGCTTTGAGGAAGGCGGCGACTAAGGCGCTGCGCAGCGCCTGTCGCAAGTGGGCACCACCACCGCGCATGAGCATCATCGAGTGGGCGGACAAATACCGCTGGCTCGCGCCGGAAGAGGCGGCACGCCCTGGCAAATACCGCTTCGATGTGACGCCGCACCTGACTTGGCCGGGTGGTCCGCTGGAGGCGCTGGACGATCCGGCGGTTAGTGAGATCGTTGGCCGCAAATCGGCCCAGGTAGCCTGGACGTCGGGCGTATTGGGTAACGCCTTGGGTAAATGGATCGACATCGACCCGTCGCCGATTCTGGTGCTGTTCCCCAAGGCCGAAGCCGCCAAGCAGTACGTCGGTGAAAAGCTCGAACCAATGATCGAGGCCACGCCGCGGCTGCGCAAGAAAGTCGATCTGCGCAGCCGCAAGCTGCAGCAGCGTCAGGACTTCAAGCGGTTCCCCGGCGGGTTCCTGAAGATGGTCGGCTCCAACAGCCCGGCCAGCGTGAAATCCACACCGGTGCCTCGGGTGGCCATCGAGGAGCCCGACGACTGCAACCTCAACCTGCGCGGCCAGGGCGACAGCATCAAACTGGCCAAGGAGCGTCTGAAAACCTTTCGCCGTTCGAAGATCATCATCGGCGGTACGCCGACCATCAAAGGTCTGTCAGCGATTGATGCCGAGCTGGAACTGTCAGACAAGCGCGTTGGCCTGGTGCCGTGTCACGAATGTGGCCAGGAACATGCGCTGAGCTTCGACAACCTGCACTGTGATGAGGATCCGGATTACCTGCATGAGGTATACGGCAGGAAGCGGCCGGAGAAGGCCTTCTACTCGTGTCCGCATTGCGGTGCGATCTGGGACGACAACCAGAAGAACGCCAACCTCAAGCACGGACGCTGGTCGGCCACCGCCGAGTTTCGCGGGATCGCCGGCTACATCCTCAACGAGCTGTACGCGACGTTTTGGGGATCGCGCTTCCAGGTGCTGATGGAGAAAAAGCTTCAGGCCGAACACGCGGCGGCGCAGGGCAACATCGGGCCGATGATCGCCTTCGTCAACAGCTCGAAGGGCGAAAGCTACGAGTACCAGAGCGATGCGCCGAAGACCGACGAACTGGAGAAGCGTGCCGAACCTTACGCCGAACTGACGGCACCCAAAGGCGTACTGCTGATCACCGTCGGCGTCGACGTGCAGGGTGACCGACTGGCGCTGGTCATCACCGGCTGGGGGCGGGGCGAAGAATCCTGGCGATTGTATTGGGGGGAGTTGCATGGCAATCCCATCGATCCCCATGACAGCGTCTGGCAGGAACTGGATCGGGTTATCTCCCGGCCGATTCCCACCGAGGGCGGCGCTCAGTTGGCGGTATCGGCGGTCAGCATCGACAGCTCGGACGGCAACACGAGTGATGCGGTCTACAGCTACGTGCGGGATCGTCAGCGCTACAACGTGATGGCGATCAAAGGCGCGTCCATTGACAGCCGCGACAAGGAGATTTTCACCAAGCCGCCGCAGTCGGTGGATACCTCGCAAGACAACACTAAGGCCGCGAAATACGGCCTACGAGTGCACATCGTCGGCACGCACAAGGCTAAGACGTTGATCGACGGCCGCCTGCGGTTGAAGGGGGCAGGGCCTGGGCGTATGCACTGGTACAGCGAGATTCGCTCGGACTACTACGAGCAGCTCACCAACGAAGTGCTGGCGCCGCATCCGCGTAACCCCAGCAAGATGGTCTGGCAGAAAAAGGCCGGTCGCCGCAACGAGGCACTCGACTGTGAGGTGTATGCCTTGCACGCCGCACGCAGTTTGAAAACCCACCTGCTGCGCGATCACGAGTGGGATCAGTTGGAGCAGCAGCTGCTGCAGCCAACCCTGTTCAACACCGAACAACCGGTCGCACCGGTACCGCGCCGAGCAGTCGCTCGTGGGCGGGGCACCCGCAGTCGTGCGGGCTACTAAGGAAACAATCATGACAGACGCACAACAGCGCCTAGCGGAAGTTCGGGCGGCGATCTCTGACGTCCTGAAAAAAGGGCAGCGCCTGCGTCGTGCGGATCGCGAGCTGTACCGTGCTGAGCTGAACAGCCTGCGCTTGCTGGAGCAGCAGTACGCCAAGGAGGTCGCCCTGGAACAGGCCCAGCAACAGGGCCGTGGCCGCAACCGCATCTCTTACATGGCGATCTGACTATGGGCTTCTTTCGAAAGGATCCGGCCGAGCTGCTGATGCGCGAGGCCATCAAGCTCGCCAAGTCGGCATCCAGTGCACGGCCCATCGTTGCCCAAGGTGGCGGGGGCGGCACCGAGACCCGATGGCGGGGTGCCTCGCGCGTACTGCGCAGCATGGCCAGTTGGATTCCCGGTCTGGGCAGTCCGCGCCGCGACCTCGACCAGAGCGAGCGCCGGATGCTGGTAGCACGCTCACGGGACGCCATGCGCAACCACCTGATTGCCCGAGCAGCCATCACCCGCTTGCGCACCAACGTAGTGGGCACCGGGCTGGTCTGCCGTTCGCAGATCGATCACGACGCGCTTGGACTCAGTGAACAACAGGCGGAAGAACTCAACACCCGGCTTGACCGGTTGTGGTCGCTGTATGCCGACGATCCACGCGAATGCGACGCCGAAGCGACGCTCAACCACTACCAGCTGCAGGCGCTGGTGATGATCTCGTCGATGGTCTGCGGCGATGTGCTGATTGCCAGCCCCGACGATGAGCGTCCGGGTTGCGTATTCAGCACGCGCTTGCAATTGATCGAGTCGGATCGGGTGTGCAATCCGGCCGGCCAATTGGACAGCACTAACCTGGTGGACGGCGTCGAGTTCGACCGACTCGGCGCGCCGCTGGCATATCACGTCTGCAGCGGCTACCCAAACGAGTTCACCGCAGGCCAGTCTCTTCGTTGGGAGCGGTTGCCGGCCTTTGGTGAGGCCACTGGCCGGCGTAGGGTCATGCACGTCATGGCCGACAAGGAGCGACCGGGCCAGAAGCGTGGCGCGCCGTACTTGGCGCCGGTGCTGGAGCCACTGCAGAAGCTGGAGCGCTACAGCAGCGCCGAACTGATGGCGGCGGTGATCTCGGCGATGTTCACCGTGTTCATCAAGAAGAACAACGACTTTCAGGTCTCCAACTTGCCGCTGTCGGCGCTGGCCAACGAAGGCAACGGAGCCGGCGGCGACACCACCGCTGACGGCGAGTTGGCGTTGGGGGAGGGCGCGATTGTCGACTTGGGACAGGGCGAGGAGCCGGTGATCGCCAACCCGGCGCGGCCTAATGCGCAGTTCGATCCGTTCTTCACGGCGGTGGTGAAGGAGATTGGCGCCGCCCTGGAGCAACCGATGGAAGAGCTGTTGCTGCACTACAGCAGCAGTTACAGCGCGGCCCGTGCGGCGATGTTGCAGGCATGGCGCTTCTACAGCCTCCGCCGCTGGTGGCTGATCTGCGACTTCTGCCAGCCCAGCCGTGAACTGCTGATCGACGAAGCGGTGGCGCGTGGGTTGATCAAGTTGCCCGGCTACGCCGATCCGGCCAAGCGCAAGGCGTACTGCCAGGCGATCTGGATCGGTCCGGCACGCGGCGCCATCGATGAGCTGAAGGAAGCCAACGCCGCCGGCAAGCGCATCGAGATCGGCGTCAGCAACGAAACGCTGGAAACCGCCGCGATGACCGGCGAGCCGTGGCAGCAGGTGTACCGCCAGCGCGTGCGCGAAGTGGAGCAACGCCGTGCTGACGGCCTGCACGTTTTGCCCAAGGGGCGCGAGCAGGAAACGCCGCCGCCCACCAACCCCAACGAGGAATAACCATGCCCCGCGCATTTGAGCTGGCTGCCTCGCAGCCCTGGCTGATGCTGCCTGGCGCCCTGGATAACCTGCTGACCATTGCAGATCGGATGGGCGATCCGGCGGCGCTGGAGACCCGGACAGGCGTGCGCCTGGACAACAGCCGCACCGTCAGTACCCGCAATGGGGTGGCGATTATCCCGGTGGTCGGTCCGGTGTTTCGTTACGCCAATCTCTTCACCGAGATCAGCGGCGCGACCAGTACTCAGGTGCTGGCCACCGACCTGCAGACGGCACTGGATGACCCCAAGGTCAACGCGATCATTCTGAACATCGACAGCCCTGGCGGCGTGGCCGCCGGGATCAACGAGCTGGCCGACCAGATCCATGCAGCCCGATCCCGCAAGCGCATCGTCGCCTACATCGGCGGCACCGGGGCCAGCGCGGCCTACTGGATCGCCTCGGCAGCCAGCGAGATCGTTATCGATGAAACCGCGCTGGCCGGCAGCATCGGCGTTGTGGTCGAGGCAGTCGTGGAAGGCGAGGCGGCCAGCGGGCGCAAGCGCTACCAGATCGTCAGCCGCAACGCGCCGAACAAACGCGTGGATCTGGCCACCGAAGAGGGCCGGGCCAAGGTCGGCGAAACGGTCGATGCCATGGGCGACGTGTTCGTGGCCAAGGTTGCCCGCAACCTCGGTGTCGATCCCGAACGCGTGCCGGAGATGGGCGACTTTGGCGGGCTGCGTGTCGGCGCCGCCGCCGTCGAGTCCGGCCTGGCTCACCGCCTGGGCTCGCTTGAAGCACTGATTACTGAATTGGCCAAACCGGCCGCAACCCAACCGAGGAAATTCAATATGACCACCGTCAGCAGCACGGCGGAGTTGCGTGAGGCGCTGGCCGCCGGCACGGATCCGCAAACCATTCAGATTGCCCAAGCCAGCCAGCCGGATCTGGAGAGCATCCGCACCCAGAGTCGCGAGGAGGGCGCGAGCGCTGAGCGTGAACGCATCACCGGCATTCATGCCCTGGCGAGCAAGGGCTTCGAAGCCGAAATCTCTGCCGCCATCGATGCCGGCACCTCGGTCGAAGCCACCGCCCTGCAACTGTTCAAGGCGGCCCAGGATCGCGGTATTTCCCTGAATGCGATCAAGGCCGATGGCACCGGTGCCTCGACTTCCACCCCACCCGGCAATGACGACCAAGGCGAACGCAAGGCCGTGGTCGGCGCCATCGTCGCGGGCGCTTCGCGCCGCTGATTGGAGAACCTCATGAGCAACCCCGAACGCCAAACCTACGTGCCGGATCAGCTGTCGGCCGGTGCCTTCCCGGTGATGATCGACACCGCCGTGATCGCCGCCGGCCAGAGCCTCAAGCGAGGCGCTGTTCTGGGCCAGGTGAAAACCAGCGGCGAATACGTGCTGTGCGCGTCCGCCGCCACCGACGGCTCCGAGGCGCCGAAGGCAATCCTCGACCAGGCCACCGACACCAGCCAAGGCGCCCAGGTGGCGCCGATTCGTCTGACCGGCGAAGTGCTGGGCAGCCAACTCACTCTCGGCGCGGGCCTCACCCTGGCGCAGGCGAAAGCCGCGCTGCGTGGTCTGTGCCTGTTCATTCGCTAAACCGGAGTTTCCGATGGATATTTTTGATACACGCACCATGTTGGAAGCGGTCGAGCAGATGCCGACTGCGCGCCGTTTTCTGCTGAACACCTTCTTCAACGGCGGCAGCCCGGTGACGTTCCCCACCAAGACGGTGGACATCGACATCATCAAGGGAAAACGCAAGATGGCGCCGTTTGTTCACCCGCGCCTGCCAGGCAGCGTGTCGCTGCGCGACGGTTACCACACCGACAACTACACGCCGCCGTATATCCAGCCCAAGCGCGAGACCACCGCCGAACTGGTGCTCAAGCGTGCGGCCGGTGATAACCCATTTTCGTCGCGTACTCCACTGGAGCGCGCGGGGCAACTGCTGGGCAAGGATCTGCGCGACCTGGACGACGAGATCACCCGACGTGAAGAATGGATGTGCGCCCAAGCCCTGACCACCGGCAAGGTGAGCGTGGTCGGGGAGGGCGTGGACGACACCATCGACTTCCTGATGGCCAGCGACCACAAAATCAGCCTGGGCAGCGGTCAATGGGGTACTGCTGACAGCGACCCGATTGCCAACCTGCGTGGCTGGAAACGCAAGATCGCCAAGGATTCCGGGCGCACGGCCAATACCGTGGCTATGAGTGGCGAAGCGCTGGACGCTTTTCAGTCCAACGCGACGGTGATGAAGCAGCTCAACACCCGCCGTGTCGACATGGGTCTGATCAAGCCCGAAGAACTGCCAGATGGCGTGACTTACTTGGGCTACCTGAACGATCCGGGTGTCGACCTGTACGGCTATGACGAGTGGTACCTGGACGATGACGACGACGAACAGCCGATGATTCCGGCGGGTGGCCTGATCCTCGGCTCCACCTCGACGCGCAACGCCATGTTGTACGGCGCCATTCAGGACCTGGCTGCGGTAGAGAGCGGTCTGGTTGAGGCCGCGCGCTTTCCGAAAAGCTGGGTGACTGAAGAACCGAGTGCCCGCTGGCTGAAGCTGCAGAGCGCGGCCTTGGCCGGCCTGCTGGAGCCGGATGCCTTCATCTACGCCAAGGTGGTGTGACATGGCCAAAAAAGCTGAATACCTGGTGATCGATGGTTGTGTGCAGGACGGGCGCACGGTGGTGGTGAAGGGCGAGCCGTACAGTCCGCCGAGCAAAGAGGTGGCGGACGCACTGCTCGCCGAAGGGCGCATCGCCTCGATCAAGGATCCGCTTGCGCAGCAGCTGTTGCGTGAAACTCAGGGCCTCGCCGGTGACGCGGACGACAGCTCCGACGACGGTGCATAACCGTGCGCTTTCGGGAGTTGAGCGACGACATGGACGCCCTGGTGCTGGATGACCTGGGCGACATTGGACTGGTCGGCGATCGGGAGATCGCCGGCTTCTTTTCGGCGCCCTGGCTACAGCCGCGCATGGGGCGGATCAACACCGCGCTACGGGAACCGCAGTTCGAAATCCGCGTCAGCGATGCCGTGGGGATTGAGCCGGGGCAAGTGGTGGTCATCGACCTGCCGGTACAGGACGGTGGCGGCCAGTATGACCTGGTGAAGCTGGAGCCGGACGGCACCGGCTGGGTGGCGTTGCTATTGAGGGCCAAAGCATGAGCGTCGGCAGTCACTTCAAACCCTCGGTCAGCGGCGGAATGATCTCCCTGCAAACCTCGGCGGCGGATCTGAAAGCCTTTCAGGACTTCGCGGCCGTGGTGCCCAAGGCGGCGGCCAATGCCCAGCGCCGGGCGATCAACAAAACCCTGCGCTGGCTGAGCACACACATTGCTCGCGCTGTCGGTCGGCAAGAGCGCATTGCAGTCGCGGCGGTGCGTCAACGTCTGCGCAGTTATCCGGTCAGCGGCGGTGCCACCAGCGGCAAGTTGTGGTTCGGTCTCAATGCCATTGAGGCGAGCCGGATCGGCAACCCCAGGCAGGGCAAGTCCGCCGTGTCGGTGGCCGGCCGCCGCTATCAGGGGGCCTTTTACAAGAAGGTCTACGGCAACAGCGCGGACATCTGGATCCGTACGGCCAGTAAGCATTTCGATGCTGACGACTATCCCGACAGCACGGTGAGCGCGCGAGGTGGGGCGAGTTCGGGCTGGATCGCCGAACACGATAGTCGTTTCCCGCTGGCCAAGGCCAAGGTTTCCCTGGAGCAGGCTCGACCGCACTTCGAAAGCTGGGTGCGTAAGGCCGATGAGCACCTAGTGCATGTCCTGCAGCAGGAACTCAACTTTGAACTGCAGAAGTACCTGAAGGGGAAATGACGTGACGGACGAACCAGAAATCCCGTTCAGCCTTGAACAGCTGTACCAGGCCATCGAGCGGTACATCCATACGCACCTCCCAGGTGTGCAGACGGTCGCTGTGTGGCCAAACATCGAAGATCGAATCTGTCTGCCGGCGGTGTTCATCGAGCTGGCCGAAATGGAGCCGGGGCAAGATCCGGGGACCGGTGAGATGGGGCTGGCCTGCAAGTTCGAAGCGCGAGTGATCACCGATCCGATCCAGCCCGATCACCACCAGCAAGCGGTATTCCTTGCTGGGCAGCTCGCTGTGTTGCTGCGCCTGCAGAGCTGGGGCGTCGCAGTAGAGCCCGCCGAGTTTGTTCAGGCCATGCAGGACTGGACCAAGCCCGAGCTGGACGGCTACACCGTCTGGGTCGTGGAATGGACGCAGCAGATCTACCTCGGCGAAACCGACTGGCCATGGGCGGATCAGCCACCGGGCACGCTGGTGCTGAACATCGAGCCGGGCGATGGCGTGTTCCGTCCGGAGGAGGTGCCATGAGTTCGGGCTACGTCAGCGCGCAGCATGACCGGATGCTTGCCGGCTTGGTCAAGGATTGTTACGTGGTCGCGGTGGATCTCGCTGCATCTCCGCCGGTGTGTCGGGTTTCGGACGGCGAATGGGTCAGCGGCTGGGTGCGCTGGCACAGCGTCGCTGCCGGCAAGGCGCGGCATTGGCGGTCGCCCAGCCTGAACGAGCAGGGCACGCTGATCAGTACCAGCGGCGATGTGGCACAAGGCACGTTCATCCCCGGCCTGTACGGCAACGGCGGACCGC
Organism: Pseudomonas wuhanensis; assembly: GCF_030687395.1. Lineage (GTDB taxonomy): Bacteria > Pseudomonadota > Gammaproteobacteria > Pseudomonadales > Pseudomonadaceae > Aquipseudomonas > Aquipseudomonas wuhanensis. The sequence goes on from NZ_CP117430.1 coordinate 2,076,133, forward strand.
CACCGGACAACCGCGATCACGTCGAGGTCTGGCGTTTTGATGATGGCGGATCCTTGGTCTACGACTGGCAAGCCAAGAGCTACAGCATCAGCCTGCCGATGGGCACGGTCACCATCAAGGTTGGGGCGACCCAGGCCGAAGTGACCGACAACGCCGTCACGGTGAAGTCCGGCATGATCAACCTGGAGGCAACGGTGAACATCAAGGGCCCGGTCAACATCGACGGCACGCTGCACACCACGCAGAACATCACCAGTGACGGGGCGATCCTCGACACCACCGGCAACAGCAACCATCACTCGCACTAGCGACAACTTTTAACCCAGCCCGCCGCGTGCGGGTTTTTTCATTTCCGGAGCAACCATGGCCAAGCCTCAAGACGACTCGGCGGTGCAGGATCTAGCCGCCGCCACCTCCTCAACGCTGACGGCGTCGACCACGACTTTTCGCGACACCCTTTACACCTCCCGCACGCTGATCCTGCCGGATGACCGCGTGCTGGCCGTGGCGAAGGGCGTGATCGCGGTCAGCGCCACGGATGACGTGGCGCTGAAGTACCTCAAGGCCCACGCCGAGTTCGAGCCGCTTAAGGAGTAACTGCGATGATCGGAATGGATCGCCACACCGGGCAGCCCATCTCCGGCATCGAGCATTTACGCCAATCCGTTGCGGACATCCTCGGCACGCCGCTGATGAGCCGTCGTGAACGTCCGGAGTACGGCAGCAAGCTGCGGCGCATGGTCGACCTGCCCATCAACGAGGGCTGGAAGAGCGCCGCGCAAGCCGAGGCCGCCCGGGCGCTGGGCCAGTGGGAGCCGCGACTAACGCTTGAGCGGATACGTGTCCTGTCTGTTCTGGGCGGGCAAATCAATATGCAGATCAGCGGCGAATACCTCGGTGTGCGCGGCACGTTGGAGGTGTGGGTATGAGTACCCTGGTGGATCTGTCGGAACTGCCGGCGCCGGACGTTCTGGAGCCGTTGGACTTCGAGGAGGTGTACGGGGATGCGCTGGACGTGTTCCGTGGACACATGGGCGACAACTGGACCGCCTCGCTGGAAAGCGATCCCGTGACCAAGCTGCTGGAGGTCGGCAGCTACATCAAACTCGGCAACCGGGCACGGGTTAACGACGCGGCCAAGGCGCAGTTTCTGGCTTATGCCATCAACGGCGATCTCGATCAGTTGGCAGCCAACGTCAATCTCAAACGCTTGGTGATTCAGGCGGCGGATCCGCTGGCCGTGCCACCGGTCGAGGCGGTGCTGGAGTCCCACGACGCCCTGCGCGAGCGGGTGCAGATGGCCTATGAGGGGCTGACCACCGCCGGACCGCGCAACAGCTACATCCTGCACGCCCGCAATGCCTCGGCGCTGGTCGCCGATGCCACTGCGGAAAGCCCGGCGCCGGCCTGCGTCGACCTCACCGTGCTGGGGCTTGAAGGCGACGGCGAAGTCGGTCCGGATCTGCTGGCTTTGGTCGCCATAGCTGTGAATGACGACGACGTGCGTCCCGTCGGCGACCGCGTGACGGTGCGCAGCGCCGAGATCCTGCGCTACCGCATTGACGCCGTGCTGCACATGAAAGGTGCCGGCCCGGAAAACGATGCCGCGCTTGCCGAAGCGATCAAACGTCTGGCGGCGTGGATCAACCCGCGTCGACGGTTAGGGCTGGAGGTGGCGCGTTCCGGCGTCGATGCGCAGTTGCATGTGGCCGGGGTGGCGCGGGTTGAACTCAAGGATTGGCAGGATCTGGCCCCGACCAAGGCGCAGGCGGCGTACTGCACTGGTTTCAGCGTCGTGCTGGGAGGTTGATATGCGCAGTCTTTTACCGCTCAACAGCACGCCGCTGGAGCGAGCGATTGAGGCGACGTTCGCTGAGGACACCCTGATCCCGCTGCGTACGCTGTACAACCCCGACACCTGTCCGGTTCACCTGTTGCCGCACCTGGCCTGGGCCTGGTCGGTCGACCGCTGGGATCCCAACTGGTCGGAGCCGGTCAAGCGCGCCGCGATCAAGGCCTCGTTCTACATTCATGCCCACAAGGGCACCATCGGCGCGTTACGTCGGGTAGTCGAGCCGCTGGGTTACCTGATCGAAATCGTCGAGTGGTTCAACACGGTGCCGCAAGGTGTGCCGGGCACCTTCGCCCTGAAGGTCGGCGTGCTGGATACCGGGATCACCGAGGAAATGTATCAGGAGCTGGAGCGCCTGATCGACGACGCCAAGCCTGTCAGTCGGCACCTGACAGGGCTGGACATCATTCTTGAAACCTATAGCGACGCTTACGTTGGCTTCGCCGTTTATGACGGCGATGAGATCGATGTTTACCCATGGAACAACCCGGATATCGACGTGGTGATTCAGGGTTACAAGGGCGTCAGCAATTACATACTCGACGAATTGGACGTGTACCCCCATGGTTGATACGAACACTATTTTTGGCGGCATGCTCACGATTCTGGGGGCGGCGAAGAAAACCAACTGCGACGCGCTGGGGATTCCCTGGGAGCCCAAGTATTTGTTGATCGGTGATGCAAACGGCACCGATCCAGTTCCAAGTCCCACGCAGACGGCGCTGATCCATCAGGTTCATCGCGCCCAGCTCAATCAACTGCGCGTGTCACCGACGGACTCCAACATTTTGATTGCCGAGGTGGTTCTACCGCCGGATGTGGGTGGTTGGTGGATGCGAGAGTTGGCGCTGGAAGACAAGGACGGTGTGTTTTCAGCCGTGGCCAACCTGGCTCCCAGCTATAAGCCGTTGCTGTCCCAAGGATCGGGCCGCAATCAGGTGGTGCGGATGCACATCATCACCAATGGCACCGCCAATATTCAGTTGAAAATCGACCCGAGTGTTGTGCTGGCAACGCGTGAATACGTCGACTCCAGAATTCTGGAAGAACTGTACAAGCTCGACAGCAAACAATCGGTGCGCGTGGCCACTACTGCGAACATCGTGCTGTCAGGTCTTCAGACGGTTGATGGCGTTGCAGTGGTGGCCGGTGATCGGGTGTTGGTGAAAAACCAGGCAACGGCCAAGGACAACGGCCTGTATGTGGCGGCGGCGGGTGTTTGGGCGCGTGCTCCAGATGCCGACGCCAATACCGAGGTGACCTCGGCGTTACTGGTGTCCGTCGAGCAGGGGACCACGCTGGCTGATACGCGCTGGCAGTTAATCACCGACGCCGTGATTGTGCTGGGCACCACCTCGCTGACCTTTCAAAACGTGACCTTTGGCTTCGCGCCGCTGATGTCGCCTAAGTTGACCGGAGTACCTGAAACGCCGACGGCTGCCAAGGACACGGCAACACCGCAAATCGCTTCCTGCGAGTTTGTGCTGGGGCAAGCCTCTGACGATAACCCGAAGGTTAACGGCGTGGCGGCACCCGGCGAGTCAAAGCGTGTGGCACGTTCCGATCACGTTCATCCGACTGACGCGACACGCGCCGGGCTTACCGATTTGCCCTACCGGGGGTTCCTGTCCTGGACTGTGGCGGGGGTCTATACGTGGACGGTTCCACCTGGTGTGACCAAGGGTTATTCCATTGTAAAAGGTGGGGGTGGTAGTGGTCGAAACAGCCAGCTCTTCGGTCCGGGCGGTGGCGGTGGTGGCGTAGCTGAAGGTCTGGTGACACTGGTGCCGGGTACCGTCATTACGATCACGGTCGCCGCCGGCGGAGCGGGGGTCTCCTACAGCGTGGGTGGCAGCCCTGGTCTTGCCGGGGGTAGTTCTTCGTTTGGCGGCTTCATGTCGGCCTCTGGTGGCGGTGGCGGCGACTCCAGCGGTGGCGGTGGTAAAAGCGGCACCGGCACGGGTGGTGACCTCAATTATGGATTGGGCGATGGTCAAAGCGGCGGCCGTGCAAATTCGACATCGTATGGTTTTCCGGGTAGCGGTGGCGGGCCTGGTGGCGCTGGCGCAACGGTCGACGGGGCCGGCGTTAGTCAATCCTCGCTCAGAAATGGTCAGGGGCCAGGCGGTGGCGGTGGAGGGCGGATGGACAACGGCGGCCTCTCTGGTGCCGGTGCGGCCGGCTCCGTCAGCATAAGGTGGTGAGTATGTGGGCACATATTAAAAGCGGTCGTGTCATTGAGGTGACAGACATCGACCCTGTGGGGCGCTATCACGAATCCTGGATCTGGAAGAGCTGTCCGGCGGCTGTCGGGGCGGGTTGGACCTTTGACAGCGGCACCTTTTCGCCGCCGGCGGGCCTTTCTGCGGAGGCCCTGGCCGCCAGCGAGCGGTTTTGGAGGGGCGCTGAACTGGCCAGCAATGAATGGCTGGTCGCCCGGCATCGGGATGAGCTGGACATGAACGAGGCGACAACCCTGTCGGGCGAACAGTTTTCGGCGCTGCTGTCCTATCGCAAGCAGTTGCGCGACTGGCCCGAAGGCTCAGCGTTCCCAGAGAGCACGGGCCGCCCCGTAGCGCCTGACTGGCTCGCGACAATCATTGTCACCTGACGCCCCGCACTGACGGGGCGTTTTCTTTTCCATTACGCAATACCAACATTTCTCACGGCCTCGCTTATGCGGGGCTTTTTCGTTTCTGGAGATTGAGCCTTATGAGTTTCTTTCACGGCGTCACGACCACGGCGGTCGATACCGGCGCACGCACCATCTCGTTGCCGTCCTCCTCGATCATCGGGCTGTGCGACACCTTCACCCCTGGCGTCCTTGGGGGCGGCACGGCCAAGGCCGGCGAGCTGAAACTGATCACCACCGAGCGCGAGGCCATTGCCGCCTTCGGCGCCGGAGCAGCAATCACCAAGGCCTGCCAGGCGATTTACACCAAAGCCAAGGCGGTGATCGTGGCCATCGGCGTGCCCAAGATGGACGACCCGGCGCTGCAGACATCGGCGATCATCGGCGGGGTGCTGGCCTCAGGTCAGCGGACCGGCCTGCAGGCGTTGCTCGATGGCAAAAGCCTGTTCAACGCCCAGCCGCGGCTGCTGATCGCGCCGGGGCATTCAGCGACACAAGCGGTAGCCACCGCCATCGACAGCCTGGCGCAGAAGCTGCGCGCCATGGGCATCATCGACGGTCCCTGCACCACCGACGAAGCCGCCATGGCCTATGCCGACAACTTTGGCAGTCGCAACCTGTTCATGGTCGACCCGGGTGTGCAGTTCTGGGACACCGGCGAAAGCAAGACCGTGGATGCGCCCGGCTCGGCCTGGACGGCGGGCCTGTTCGCCTGGACCGATGCCACCTATGGCTTTTGGGCCTCGCCGTCGAACAAGGAGTTTATCGGCATCACCGGCACCACCCGCGCCGTCGAGTACCTGGATGGCGACGAAACCTGCCGGGCCAACCTGCTCAACAACGCCAAGATCACCACGATCATTCGCGACGACGGGTATCGACTGTGGGGCAACCGCACGCTGTCGAGCGATCCGAAGTGGGCATTCGTCACCCGTGTGCGCACGCTGTTCATTCTCATGGACGCGGTGCAAGCCGGGCACAAATGGGCGGTCGACCGCTCAATCACCAAGACCTACGTCAAGGACGTCACCGACGGCCTCGAGGCATTCATGCGCGACCTGAAGAATCAGGGCGCGGTGATCAACTTCGAGGTGTATGCCGACCATGAGTTGAACACGACCAGCCAGATCGAGCAGGGCAAGGTGTACTGGCGCATTCGCTTCACCGACGTGCCGCCGGCCGAGAACCCGAATTTCCTCTTTGAAGTCACCAACGAATGGATGACCGAAGTGCTTGAAGCCGCCTAAGGAGGCCACCTGATGATTCCTGAAGTTCTGTCCAACTGCGCCGGGTTTATCGACGGCGTGAGTTTTGCCGGTGAGATGCCGAGTCTCACCCTGCCCAAGGTCGTGCTGAAAACCGAAACCTACCGGGGCGGCGGCATGGCCGGCGAGATCGAGATCCCGACCGGCGTCGAGAAACTCGAAGCCGGGTTCACCACCAACGGTGTGCGTCGTGAGGCGTTGAAGTGGTTCGGCCTGTCCGATCGCACCGCGTGCAACGCCGTGTTCCGGGGGGCGTTCAAGGGCCTCAAGGGCAAGGTCATCCCGGTCATTGTCACCATGCGCGGCGGGATCAAAGAGGTCGACATGGGCGACTGGAAGGCCGGTGAAAAGGCCGAGAGCAAACACAACATCGCGCTGACTTACTACAAGCTCGAAGTCGATGGTCGGTTGATCTACGAGATCGACATGGTCGGCATGGTGCTGGTGGTCGACGGCGTTGATCAACTCGCTGAAGAACGTTCGGCCCTGGGCCTTTAAGGAAAAAACATGACTCAAACCACCCTAGAAAAACCGTTACCGAAATGGCTACAGCTCACCGAAGAAGGCTTTCGCATCAGCCTCAAGTATCCGACCGAACTGTCCGGCGTACTGGTCGACACCCTCGCCATCCGCGCGCCCTGTGTGCGTGACGTGCGGGCGGCCCAGGCCACCTGCAACGGTGATGAGGAAAAGCGCGAAATGTCGCTGTTTTCCTCGCTGACCCAGACCCCGGAGGCGGATCTGATGGCGCTCAAACTTGTCGACTATATGCGCCTGCAGGCCGGCTATTTTCGCCTGGTCACGGACGATTAGGTGTGACGCAACCACGTTGAAGACGCTGGCCAAACGCATGGCTCGGGAAACCGGGTTTTCTGCTGCCGAGATCACGGCCATGCCCTTCAACGAGCTGGTGTGGTGGCTCTCCGATTGAGCCACCGCTTAAACCCTCCGAAATATAAGGCACTCACATGGCGAAGAACCTCGCGCTCGGCTTTGTCATCGGCGGCGCTGTCGATCCGACGGTGGGTAAAGCGTTCAAGGACGTCGAAAGCAAGATCAAACATCTGGATTCGGTGGGCAGCAAAGCCCGTGTGTTGCAGAACACCATCGGCGACACCATGCGTCTGCGCGAGGAATGGCGCAAGGCGCACATGGCCGGTGCTGAAGGCGCAGACAAGCTGCTGGCCAAATATGAAAAGAACCTCGACCTGCTGAAAAAACAGGGCGTCGAGGTCGGTCGGCTGAGCAAGGCCTACGCCACGATGGGCCGCGTGGCCGCCGGAGCTGAATTGAAAGCGCTCGGTCACCGGCAGATCGAGGAGGGGCGTTCGGGCCTGAAAAGCACCATCGGCCAAGCCGGTGCGCTGACGGCTGCGGTGGCCATTCCGACCAAGGTCAGCGCGGACTATGGCGCGATTACTCGTGACATCGCAATCAAGGCAGGGATTGCCAATACCTCTCAAGAGGCGGATCTGTCCAAGTCGATTATCGGTACTTCAAGAGATATCGGTATTGCTCGTAATCGATTGGCAGAGACCATCAACACCTTGGTTGGCTCTGGCCTGGAGTTGAGTAAGGCGCGGGAGTATTCAGCTCCGGCGGCAAAATTCATCGTAGGGCAGGGAGCTGGGGACACCGACACTGCCAAGTTGATCAACGCTTTGAGTCAGAACGCCAAAATCACCGATCCGGCGATGATGCAGAAGGCGCTGGAGGCGATCGCTTATCAAGGACAAGCGGGCAGCTTTGAGGCTGCCGATATGGCCCGCTGGTTTCCCGAGCTGCTGGCCAACATGGGCAGCCTGAAGATCTATGGCATGGACGCCGTGACCCAGCTGGGTGCGATGCTGCAGGTGCAGATGAAGACGGCCGGCGGTGCTGACGAAGCGGCCAACAACCTGAAAAACTGGATGGGCAAGATCGGCTCGGGGGACACGGTCGACGCGTACAAGAAGGCCGGGATCGACTATCAAGCGTCGATGACCTCCGGCCTGCAGAACGGTATGTCGACCTTGGAATCGAGCTTTGCCCTGGCGCAAAAATACATCGCCGCCACCGACCCGAAAAAGGCCAAGGCGATGGCCGAAGCCACGGCCAAGATCAGCAAGGAAACCGATCCGGAAAAGGCCAAGGGCATGATCATCGCACTGGAGGAAGCCCTGCGCACCGGCGACCTGTTCGCCGACATGCAGGTCAAGGCGGCGCTGACTGCGTACATGCAGAACAAGGATCTGTACAACCAATTGAAAAAGGACTCGGCCGCCGCCACCGGGATCCTCGACAAGAACCTCGCCGAGCGCCGGCAGACGTCCGCGCAAAAATGGTCCGAGATGGCCCAGGGCATGGACGACGCTATGCGCAGCATCGGCGATGCGTTGCGGCCGGTCACCGACGCCGTGGCCGACGGCATCAACAACGTCAGTCGCAAGCTGTCGGGATTCGCCGACGAGTTCCCACGGGTAGTGGTTGGTATCGGTACGGCCGTGGTCGGTCTGGTTGCGCTGAAGGGCGCTGTCAGCGCTTTCAAGGTCGGCAAAGGCTTGATGAACCTTGGGCGCGGCACCCTGATGGGCAACCCGAATATTCCGCAAAAGGTGATCGTCACCAATCTGCCGGCTACGGGTGGCGGGATGGATGCCGGCGACCTGGATGCCAACGGCAAAAAATCGGGCAAGGCGGGTAAAGGGGGCCGTGGTGGTGGCCTTGGTCGTGGGGCCTCCATCGCCCAGGGCATGAAAGGCCCGGCGATACTCGCGGTCGCCCAGGTGGGATACAAGGCGTATGACACTTACGAAAACGCCGAGACTCAGGACGAAAAAGCCGAAGGTTACGGTCAGGCTGCGGGTGGCCTCGCCGGTACATTGGCCGGAGCGGCCGCCGGTGCCGCCATCGGCACGGCGGTGCCGATCATCGGCAACATCGTCGGTGGACTGATCGGCGGGTATCTCGGTTACATGGGCGGTGATGCCCTTGGCGGCTCTCTCGGCAAGTCGTTGTTTGGCACCGACGAGTCGCTGAAAACCCTGCCGACGGCCGGGCCGCTGATGATGGCCAACGCCGGGCAGAACCTTCCGCCGGTGATGGGCAGCATCGCCCGGTCGTTTGCGACCGCCGTCGGGCTACTCAGCCCTGCCGCATCCGGCTCGCCGAAACCATCGGCGGTGCAGAGCCTGTTGCCGGAGCGCGAAGCCGACGGCGCCGCCTTGGGTGATGTAACGCGATCCTTGGCCGCTCCGGCACCACCAAGCGTTCCGGCGCTGCTGACCCCGGTGCCGGCAGCGACCAAGCCTGAAGCACCGAAGGTGGAACAACGGATCGACATTCAGGCACCGCTGCACATCACCGTGCAGGGCGATGTGAAGGATCCAGCGCAAATGGCACGCGAGCTGCGACCCTTCATCGAGCAACAGATGCAGCAGGCCACGCAGCAGCTGCAGAACCGCAAGCTGTACGACGAACCGCATGTGTAAGGAGGGCCAATGGCCTACATGGAACAGCTGCAGTCAGGGCTCAAGCAACTGGCAGCAGCAGGGGAGACCGGCCGGCGCAGCCTCGACGGCATGATGGGGCCGGTCAACGGCGCGATCAGCGAGATCAGCGGCGCGGCCTCGGAGCTTGAGGGTATCCCGATTGTCGGTCCGGCGGTCGGGGAAAAGCTGCAGCGCGTGATGCGCGGGGTAAACGCCGCCCAGGCCAAGGTCGGGCAGGTGGTGGCCACCTACAACAAAGCCACCCGTGCTGTGTCGCAGATCGATGAACGCATGGGCCAACTGAAGGAACAGGCCGCCCGAGCGTCTACTGCGATCAACAAAATCGCCGGCAAGGTCAGTCCATCGCTGGCCAACATCGTGCCCACCGGATCACTGGCCGGTGACGCCACGCCGGTGCCGGAGGCAGTGAAGCCGTTCCCGCACCTGCTGATCGTGCAGCCGCAGGATCCCAAAGCGCCGCCGTACTACTTTAATTTGGACACCGCCGCCTTTGATGAACTGCGGCGCTCCACCGAATTTCGCTGGGCCTCGCAGGAGCGGCTGACCCGGCGACCGGCGCAGCAGGCGGTGGGCATCGGCGAGGAAAAGATCACCCTAAAGGGCGCGATCTTTCCCGGCTTCAAGGGCGGGATCAAGCAGCTGGACACTTTGCGCAGCCTCGGTGCCCAACTGAAACCCCTGACCCTGACCACCGGTTATGGCGACGTGCTGGGCACCTGGTGCCTGAAGAACGTCGAAGAAGAACAGAGCGCGCTGCTGCAGGGTGGAATCCCGCGCAAGCAGGCGTTCACCTTGGAGTTTGTGCGCTATGGCGACGACCTGCAGAACGTCTGACGGGGATTTGCTCGACACCCTTTGTTATCACGCTTACGGGCATTTGAGCGGCACCGTCGAGGCGGTGTTGGATGCCAATCAGGGGCTGGCCGACGAGCCGCAACCGTACCGTGCCGGCATCGTCATCGAGCTGCCGGATCTGCCGGCACCCAGCAATGACGGGGTGATGTTGTGGGGCTGATGTTCACGCATCGCCCTGATGACATTTCTTGGCTCTTCACGGATTGCCAGAAAAGTCGTTCTTGACTTTCAAACACACACCGGGCCGCGACCCTTGCACCGACATAGAGCCTGACATGCTTGCCAAGGCATGTATGCCGCCATAAAAGTAGTTGCAAGCGCTTGAAGATCGTGTATTAAGGGAAGGCCGCGAGCCGAAGGGTTCGTGGTGTGCTCCTGGAAGGTGCGCTGTTCGAGTGAGGCTGTCTCCAGGTCTTTTCGCAAAAACTAAAAGGATTTTAGATATGACGTCTCTTCAAGACATAAAACCTGAGCAGGTCGATGCGCTCAACAAGCAATCACAGGCTGCCTTTGACGCACAAATCAAGCGCCAGCAAGAGGTTGTCAGTGCAAAGCCGGCGCTAAAAGAGGTCCTCGATCAGAAGGTGCACCCGCAATCGTTGTGTGGATGCGGATGCCAGCAGACCATTTGCGGTTGGTTCACCTTCGAAGGTTGCGGTTGCGGTTGTTATCCTCAATCCGAAACCATCCAGATTAGTTCGTCACTCGGCAATATCGAACCACAAGGAGTCGGAGTGAAGTTCGTCGGTCAGGTGACAGGTAGTGGCACCAACATTAACATTTCCCCCGGTGTCTACCTGCAGGGCACCGTGCCTGATACTGAGAACCTCATCGGCATCCCGTTGACGCTGCAATTGTCGATTAATTCAGGTTCGCTCACCCTCTATCTTTTTGAAGGGCCGCGCCTGCTGGCCGCACTGGTCCCGCAATATGGCGCGAACATTGGCGGGGAGTTCTTCGGCAGTGGGACCGGCATATTCCAGCTGGGGTTGTAGTCGATCAGGAGTAATCAGCCCGACGCCGGGCAAGAAAGCCCTAGCCTCAAACGCTAGGGCTTCTTTTCCTTTACGGATTGCCGGGAAAGCCGTTCTTGATCTTCAAGGAACACACCGGGCCGCGAGCCTTGTCCCGACATAGGGCCTGACATTTCCAAGGCATGTGTGCCGCCATCAAAGTAGTTGCAAGCGCTTGCAGATTGTGTTTTAAGGGATGACCGCGAGCCGAAGGGTTCGTGGTGTGCTCCTGGAAGGTGCGCTGATCGAGTGAGGCTGTCTCCAGGTCTTTTCGAAAAAAATAAAAGGATTTTTAGATATGACGTCTTTTCAAGATATAAAACCTGAGCAAGTCGATGCGCTCAAAAAGCAATCGCAAGCTGCCTTTGACGCACAAATCAAGCGCCAGCAAGAGGTTGCTGGGGCGAAGCCGGCGCTAAAAGAGGTCCTCGATCAGAAGGTGCATCCGCAATCGTTGTGTGGATGCGGATGCCAGCAGAACATTTGCGGCTACTTCTCGTTCGAAGGTTGCGGTTGCGGTTGCTATCCTCAGACCGAAACCATCCAGATTAGTGCGTCACCCGCCGATATCGGACCAAATGCTCCTCAGCAAGGAACCCGAGTGCGGTTCGTCGGTCAGGCGACAGGTACGGGTACCAATATCAATATTTCCAGTCTCTATCTACAGGGCACCGTGCCTGATGCTGAGAACCTCATCGGCGTCCCGTTGACGCTGCAATTGTCGATTAGTCCAGGTTCGCTCACTCTGTACCTTTTTGAAGGGCCGCGCCTGCTGGCCGCACTGGTCCATCCAGCGCAGTATGCCGGGAACATTAGTGGGCAGTTCTCCGGCACTGGAACCGGCTTTTTCCAGCCGGCGTGATGTAGTCGACCAGAAGTAAACAGCCCGATGCCGGGCAAGAAAGCCCTAGCCTCAAATGCTAGGGCTTTTTTTTGGCTCTTTTTTCCGGTAATCGGTGAAGAATTTTTTTTTTGCCCGCCGTGTGCGGGCTTTCTTTTGGACAGAACAATGACCCCAGCCTTTCGCGTCGTGGCCGACGGCGCCGACATCACGGCGCTGATCAATGATCGGCTGCTGCAACTAAAAACCACTGACAAGCCCGGCATGGAGTCCGACGAGTTCGAACTGCGCATCGATGACCGCGACGGTGCCGTGGCACTGCCGCCGCGAGGGGCCGGCATCGAGATCTACTTGGGCTATGCGGAGACCACATTGACCCGCATCGGACGCTACGTCGTCGATGATGTGGATTTCGACGGACCGCCGGACACCCTGATGATTACCGGCAAGGCCAGCGACATGCGTGGCAGCGGCAAGACCACCCGCAGCGGCAGCTGGGAAGACGTGCCCCTGTCGCGGATCGTCGCCGATGTTGCCGCGCGTAATGGCTGGCAACCGGTGTGCCCGGTACAGACCAAAGTGCCTCGCGCTGATCAGCTCAACGAGTCGGATTTCAACTTCATCACCCGCCTGGCCAAACAGTACGACTGCACGGCCAAGGTGGCCGACGGCAAATTGCTGGTGATGCCTCGGCAGGCCGGGCAAAGCGCCTCGGGCAAGGCCTTTGGCGTGGTGGTGATTCATCGCCGTGACGTCAGCCGCTTCAAGTTCCGCTTGGGGGATCGCAACACCCACAAGGCGGTGTCGACCAAGCACCAGGACAAGAAAAACGGAAAACTCGCCGTCGTCACCCTGGACAACGACGACTCACCGGACGGCTTGCCGCCGGTGCATACCGACCGTCACATCTACCCGAACAAGTCGGCGGCCGAACAAGCGGCCAAGGCTCGACTGGCGGCCTTCAACCGGTCGACGGCCGAGGTTCGTCTGGAAATGCCCGGGCGCACCGACCTGTTTGCCGAGCGAACGATCGATGCCCAAGGCTTCAAGGTCGGTTTCGATGGCGACTACCTGGTGGACTCGGTGGAGCAGGTGTACACCCAGTCCGGTTGGAGCACGACTGTGGAGTGCAACGGCGGCAAGCAGGGTAAGGCGAAAGCCAAAGGCAAAAAGAAAAAGTCGGCGAAGGATCTGAAGGTCGTTCAGCTCAAGCAGTAGCGCCGCATTCCCCCAAACCCATGGAGACCCGCTATGTCACTGACAGAGCAACAGCTACAGCGCATCATGCCCAACGCCCGCCGCCAAGCGGGCGTTTTTGTATCCGCCCTAAACACCGCCATGGCCCATCGGCAGATCAACACACCCCAGCGGCAGGCCGCGTTCCTGGCTCAAGTCGGTCACGAGTCCGGCCAATTGCAGTACGTCCGCGAACTGGGCGGCGACCAGTACCTGAGCAAGTACGACACTGGCAGTCTCGCGGCGAAGCTGGGTAATACGCCGGAGGCTGATGGTGACGGCCAGCGCTATCGCGGTCGCGGGCTGATTCAAATCACCGGCCGCAACAACTACCTGCGCTGCAGCCTGGCGCTGTTCGGCGACGAACGATTGCTGCGCACCCCGGAGTTGCTCGAGCTGCCGCAATGGGCCGCCGAGTCGGCGGCGTGGTTCTGGTGGGTGCGTGAACTGAATGCCCTGGCGGATCGGGATGAGTTCGAGGCGATTACCCGTAAGATCAACGGCGGGCTGAATGGCTTGGCAGATCGCCGGCAGCTGTGGGAGCGGGCGAGGGCGGTGCTATGCGCCTCGGCGAACTGATCCCGGCGCCCTACCGGCTGCTGGCCAAGGGTGTGCTGCTGGTCACTTTGTCTGGCGGTTCCGCTGCAATTGCCTGGCAAGTGCAGGACTGGCGCTATGGCCGGCAGCTGGAGGAACAAGCCCGCCTGCAGGCAGAGCGTCTCAATCAAAAAACACTGGCCGCTGCAGCGCAGCAACAAGCTGAGCAGGCCAAACGTCTGGCCCTGGAGCAGCGGCTTTCAGCCAGTGAACAAACCCATTACCGAGCCCTGAGCGATGTCCAACGTGATCAAGGTCGCCTGCGCGACCGCCTTGCCACTGCTGATCTGCGCCTGTCAGTCCTACTCGACACCACCGCTGCCGGCGGCAGCGCCTCGGTGCCAGCCACCACCGCCACCGGCGGCGTGGTTCATGGCGCCACAAGAGCCCAACTTGACCCGGCGCATGCTCAACGAATTATCGGCATCACCGATGCCGGCGACCAAGGACTGATCGCCCTGGCGGCCTGTCAGGCCTACGCTAAAGAAGTCTCAACACCGAAGTGAAAAAGAGCGACCGGGGTGGATGCGTCAACATCCAACCCGGCCGCCGTCCCTGCAGATTGCCCCTGCAAGTCCAGCCAAGGCTCTTGCTCCGTGCACAAAGCGCGGCGAGCCTAGCACCTGTTTATCCATACAGTAAAGGTCTTGCTCTCAATGTCTACACCCATCATCCCTTGGATGGGCGGCAAACGCCGCCTGGCCGACCGCCTCATTCCGCTTTTTCCGCCTCACGAATGCTACGTCGAAGTCTTTGCCGGCGGTGCCGCGCTGTACTTTATGCGGCCCCAGGCAGCGCCCGTGGAAGTCCTCAATGACATCAACGGCGATCTGGTAACGTTGTACCGCGTCGTGCAGAACCACCTTGAAGAGTTCGTGCGCCAATTCAAATGGGCGCTCAGCTCCCGGCAGGTGTTCGAGTGGCAGAAGATGACCCGCCCCGAAACCCTCACCGACATCCAGCGCGCCGCCCGGTTCTTCTACCTGCAGCACCATGCCTTCGCCGGCAAGGTCACCGGGCAGACCTTCGGTACCGCCACCACCGGCCCGGCCATCAACCTGTTGCGGATCGAGGAAAACCTGTCGGCCGCGTGGCAGCGCCTGTCCGGCACCTACGTCGAAAACCTGCCTTGGCTGGAGTGCGCCGAACGCTACGACCGTCCCCACACCTTCCACTACATGGATCCTCCTTACTGGCAGACCGCTGGTTATGGCGTGGGCTTTCCGTTCGAGAACTACGAACGGATGGCCGACTTCATGCGCCGCTGCAAGGGCAAGGTGATGGTCAGTATCAACGACCACCCGGATATCCGTCGCGTGTTCGAGGGCTTTCATTTCGAGACACTGGACATCCGTTACTGCAACACCAACCAACGGCAGGGAAAGGCCGAGGTGAGCGGTGAGCTGGTGATCATGAATTGGGAGCCGGCGGACTTGGGCGGGCTGTTTTAGTAACCCAGCTATCCATCAGTGCACAAAGTCAGCAGGACGGTCACGGTCGTCAGAGTCGCTAATAGGATTGATCAGGCCGCTTTGCTGATTCCGAACGTTGCTGATTGCCCGGTCGACCTTGAACCACTCGAAAGCCTCGGTCGGTTCCCACTGCAACAGCATCATTTGCTCGGCGCGCTGTTTCTTCGGCCCACCCTCGTCAACCCATTCGAACCAGTTGTCGATCGCGATGATCGCCCGGTGCGGCCAGATCGATCTGAAGAATGGATTGCGGGCGACTCTCTCTACCCGGGCCTTGATGGCAGCACGGTCCTTGCTCCACTGTGGCCGCCAGCCCCAGCGCACCATGTCGGCCCGCAGATACTGACCTTCCTGGTGAAAGAGGGTGAGTTGAGCGGATGGCGCGGCATTGTAGCGCTCGAAAGGCTGGTTGCTTGCATAGTCAATCAAGGCGCTGGGCATGCTCAGTGCCGCGACAAAGTCATGAATGCCTCGGTATTGGGAAAGACGTCCGCACATGGTTGGAGCCCTACGGTTGTGCTTTCAGCGTAGACCAGAACCTGGCGGCTTGATGACGAAGCCCTGTCCGGCGCAGGCAGCGCAGTCGTCTCTTCGGTCAAAGCGATCGAGGCAAGCGGGGCAGGTGCTGAAGCTGGCCAGATCCATAAATGGCCGCATCTTTTCGTAAGCGCGCAGGTCGCGACCTTCCAGCGCGACCTGCGCCGCGTCAACCAGGGCGCGATACATATCGGGATCGTCGATCGGCTGGTAAATCACCCCAAGAATCATCCGTCCGGTCTCGATCAGATCAAACTGTCGACCATCGCGCAGGGTCAGCGTAAGGCCTTCAATGCGTGCAGTGATGCCTGATGGGTTGAAAACCAGATTTGCTCCGGCGCCATCGCGATAGACTTTGCCGTCGTAGGTGGTTCGAGCTTCGACCTGGTTCTCCCTTCTCGCGTGGAAAATGGTTTGCCGGATTTCCCCAAGGATCAGGGAGCCGTCGCAGGCCACGAGGTCATAGGACGATGCGCCGCAATAGCGAACAGGATGACTCTGCAGTTCTTCCACGGCATGCCAGTACGCGGCGTTGGCCATTTCATTCATGTCGTATTGCTCGAGCGTGTCGATCAATCCCTCGGCCACCAGAGTGGATGCCATGGAGTGAAGGTGCTGGCGGTGCGCCTCGGGGTTTTGCATTCGAAAGTCGTGGTCGTCAAGGGTCGAGCGCCACTGCTGAAATCTCAGCGCTTTAGCCTGGTCGAAATTCATTGAGGGAGATTCACTGTACGGATACTGGTTTTATGTACAGTAATTGAGGTGTAAAGGACGCGCGAGAATAGAGCGACGAGCTGTAGGATTTTGGGGTACGTACGGTCGACAGGACGCCGTGGGGAAGGCGAGACTCTTGGTCGTTTTCTGCGACAAGGGGGAGCCTAGGTTTCTATTATTAATAGGCGAGCATCCAAAAAAACGATGAGTTTGGGACGAAAGCCATGATCTCCATTTTTGAGCTTCGCCATATCATTGAGGGTGGTTTTCTGCCTCTTTCCTGTAGCTGTACCGTGAACCCTGATAGATCGCTCAAGATCAAGGTGTTCGAGCCCGAAACCGGGCGCGTCGAATTACTGGTCACCGGCATATCGACTGCGAACCTGGGCTCCAGCCGAGCAATTGCCAATCTGATTGGCGAGTTGCATAGCGAAATGGCGGCCAGGAAAGTAGCTTTCGTGTGATGTAGGCCATTCGACCCTAACCACCACCCTCCAAACAGTGATGCGTCAGCGGTATCAGAGGCGCATATGACCTATGACGTGAACATCGACCAATACTGCCTCCAGTGTGAGGTCACTTCGTTGTTGGATGTGCCCCCCGACCCGTGGGCCACCACCAGCGATTGGGACGCCTATGGCTATCGGGAACTGGAGTTTCGTGTTGTGTCAGGTCAGGTGTATGACGAAAACGGCACGGCCAGTGACGCCGGACGCAACGGCTGCGCGGCACTGGCCGAACAATATGCCGAGCTCATAGAGGAAGAATTATGGCGGCAAATTGAGGCCGAGCGGCAGGATGTCGCTTAAAGCCGTTTGACGAGGGGGCATTTCGCATCGCGTGCTCGTTCATCGCGATATAGCGTCCTGCTCGTCAAGGGTTTTTACATCGGAGATAAGAGGTTACTAAACGGGTTATCCCTTATTTTTTTCCCGTTGTTGGGCAATCCAATTTTTACCTGCTCCGCCGCAACCACATTCACAAGTGGTCGAGTGATACCACGACTTATAATAGTCCTCCAGGGAGCTATCAGTTTCTCTGGGCGAGGCAGCACGGGTGCCATTTCTCTCACTCATGTCACTGTCTTTCTTTCTAGGCCGATGGGATCCTTGTGAGGGCATTTCGCGTACTCCTTTACGTGTGATGAATCATAGACTTTAGAGCACTTTTTGACAGATGGTAGGGGGCATTCGTCCCGTAGCTTCCTACACGAATGCCCAGGCAACGTCGGTTATCCCTAACGCAGCCACCTGCGGACGCAAATGCTCTGCCCCGGTTACCGTCAAATCGATGTGAACGTTCTTTCGATTCTCGTAGTGCCTAAGAATATTGAACAGTACGGCGTACTCATCTGCTCTCGTATTCAACGGCGCGGCAATAACCAGCTCCATCGGATAGCCGACCTCCTGGTAGCTGATTTTTAGCAGCCCGTTTTCGTTCATTGGGCACCTCTGGCTTGCCGATATGCAAAACGAGCTTTTAATCCTCGTCGCCCCTATGAATCAGTGCGCTGGCTCGAGATTTGGTGAATGGGGTGACCAGGTTGAAGGAGGGTGGCCACCGCGATTACCAAGTCGTCCAGCGAAAATGGTTTCTGCAAATAGATTGTAGAAGCTGGCACTTGGGTAGGATCGAGCAGATATCCGGAAGTGAGTATCGAGGCGATCAACGGCCATTTGCCTTGGAGCATTACAATAAACTCTGCCCCCTGGACCTGTCCCGGCAAGCTCTGATCCACGATCACAAGGGGGCATTGACCGTGGTTTTCCAGAAGGTGAGTTAATGCATCGTCTGCAGTCACAAAGGCAAGAGTGTTTGCTCCGACCTCGCTCAAGATGTCCGTCATTAATGATCGAAGGGTGGGGTCATCCTCTACGATGATGACCGTCCCTTCGATTGGCAGCATTCCCTTCCAATTTACATTCACCCGCCCATTCCTTAATCGTCAGGGTTTTCGCCGTATGAAAAGGACAGCGTAGGCCGACTTCGGTTTGAGGTGGATGGAAAAATCGGGTGGCTGCTCAAATGCCAATATTAGTCGCCCCCAGTGCGGCCTTTAACAATCACATGCCCTGCTCCGTGTATCAACTCTTCTGCGGCGTCCCTGGCTTTCCTCTCAAATGACGTCATTGACGGATTTTCGTGGGATACACCACCAAAGTGTGGCGAACGCCCCCGACCATAGAGATGTCGTGCAGCGAATCTTCTGCCCGGCTCGTCTTGGGATTCGAACCCCTTCTCGCATGCCAGCAGACCGCTTTAGGCCAAGGAAATTGGTGCTTTTTGCCCGTACGTTGGAAGGTTGATAGAGGCGGAATCAGCTACAGTTGATAGGTGATTCGAAAGGAGGTGCGTATGAGCATCACCGTCTGCGTCGTATGTGGTGATAGCGCCGAGAAAGCTTACCCAGTTGGCAGTTTTGATGAGTTTAAATGTCCGAACTGTGGCTACTACTCAGTCGATCGGCAGTTGATTGACGAGATGGAGGCAGCAGATCAGGTCTTTGACACCGAGCGCACCCAGCAATATTTGATGATCCACTCTCGGCCGGGCCAGGTGCCTGCGATTACGCGAGACGAGACTACAAATCATCAACTAATTGTGGAAAGCACGTGAACAAGGTGGGGGGCCGGCAATGCCGGTGCTGGCACCACCGCCACTGGCGAACAGATCAACCACCAGTTCTTTTCGAACGGCAGGCCCTGCTTGACTGGCCATGGATGAACTGGGTGTAACTTCTATTGTGCGGACATAGGGGATCCTCGCCGGCTGGCGTGAAGTGGTTTGTGGGCTATTGCGTGATATGTCGGTGGAGTGCTGGATGACAAGGAAGTCGAAATGAGCTTATTGGTAGAACGGCCTTATCCTGTGGATTACGTCCACCCAAATGGTAAAAGAGCGAAGATTGATTTCATCTGGGGAAAGCCGGATAACCCCGCCCCGGTGGGGCTTCGTGTCTGGGGCCGAGACGGTAATAACGATATCCTGCTAGCCAAAGAAAGCTGGCCTTGGAAAAGCTTCGATGAAGCAATGAGGCGCGGGATTAGACTGGCTACGGCGTGGTGTGAGCGATAACTGTTATTAGCAGCGGGCCTCCCTTCAGCGCAACAGGTGAGAGTGGGTTAGGCGGCCGCTTGTGATTCCTGCTTCGGCGGCCAGTCCGTGAAACCAACCTTCGACGCCTTGGTCATTCGGATTAATGATCGGCTCACCTTGGGCGGGTAGGCGTCAGCCCCGCCGGCTAGCGTGATTCGTTGAAGTGGGGTATTTGTGATTAGCCCGGTATGGCGCCAGATTGAGGAGAATTGATATGGCTTATTGGGATTCGTACGGTTACCCAGAGAGCGATCCAAAAGTGTGGATCACGTTCGGCCCGCAAAAGGATGGTCTGCCGCAGGTGGCGTTTCTCGCCCCTATTCTGCCAGAGGATGATAGTCCCAAAGCGGACGAGTACTACCAAGAGGTGGCAGGGCGCTGGACTGACGAGCTTGCAGCCCATGAAGAGTTGGACAAAATAGCTCAAGCACTCATTGAACAGAAATGTCTGTAGCAATAGGAGAGCCACAACGTGCATAGCGGACGCTTGACCTCGGCAGCGGTCTTGTTCGCCACTGGCGCGGCGCGTGTCTGACCCTGTCAGTGAAGTCGGGTTAGGGTGAGATTGTGAATCGTCGTTTACATCTCATTGTGTGTTTCGAAAGTCCCTAGGGCTAGAAGTTCAGGAAACGATGGTAGCAGCGGCAGTTTCAATGGAGCGCGGGCTTGGGGTCGACTGCTGCCCTTCACGACAGGCAGCTATCGGCCGATTCTGTTGAAAAAGTCGGCCATGGTTCCCACGGTAGTAAAGTACGCGTTTGAGATTGAAATCTTTACATTGAGCAGAGGATTCCGGGCTCAGATTTCGCGTAGCGGCGCGAAAAAAGGCGTTTTCAGCGGTCAGTATGCGGGCAGTCTGGAAGAACCGACTTTTTCAACAGAATCGGCCATAAGCGGACGCTCAGGACAGGTCAGCTTTCGGCCAGAAGCTGCCATTAGGATGCGTCTAGGAAATCAGGGGCGATTCATCCTGAGCGGCATTTTATTGTCCCGCCCTCCGGTGGGCACGCTCTCTATCAATATGTGCCCAGGTCTGGATTCTCGAGAGACTTTCTCGATTACCCAAAATAAAACGCACGTTCCTCCACGGGATCGAACAACAAGTCGGAAACGAGATAGCTGCGAGCTTTTTCAGATACCAAAATTCTGTCGAAGGAATTTTCTATTTCATCATGTTCGTCATCACCCACAGCACGCCAGTTGGAGCCGTAGTATTGCTTAAATACCAGTAACGCAAATGCTGCTGGTGTGAGTACCCTCCTTACCGCCCATCGATTCTCAGAATGGAATCCAATGTGAAAATGTGAGCACGGGTGGTGAAGTTTTGTTCGCTGCGCCGGAGCATTTTCATACCTAAGCAAAGGCACGGAACCGATGCCAACCTTATCCGCCAAAAGAGACAGAAACTCTTCATGTGTCAATAAACCGGCTTCCACCATCTCGTGACGGGTTCGAAACCAATCAGCATATTCGTTAGAATTAGAAGAATAAGGATTGGGGTAAAATGCATAGCGCACATTGCTATCGCCTTCAATGCTAAACTGAAAGAATGAATAATCAGACAGCAGAATATTGTAGTGCGATAATCCAAGCGCCTTGTTGTAAACATCAATGTAATTTGCAGAGTCAGACAATATTAAGTCACGAAACTCCTCATTAACTGGTAATGGAATTGGGTTTGAATATATCTCAGCAATACCCAGACTTTCCGCTACTCGCCATACTTGAGAAATGCCGGCCCTCACCTCTTCCTTATTCATCTTTGACTTCCTGCACGACCAAAAAGTCATCGATTTCGTTATCTGTAAACCCTTCGTCACGCAGACGTTCTATAAATTCTTGCCGGAGTTTCTTAGCTCTGAGTGTCTTCTCACTCATATCGCGTTGAATCAGGTTCATCTGAGAAAGATCTGGCATCTTAAAGCGCAGATAAGGGAAGTCAGCCGCTGCCGAATCGATTTCATTACCGATGGCAATTGTCGATCCTTTACACCCAGAAACGCGAAGCCAGGCTTTGGTTCGGGTGAAAGCAACGAACAATTTATTACGCTCACTCCTCTGACGAAGCCATATAGCATCAACCCCGACTACGTAAACAACCGCCGCTTCATTACCCTTTGCCCGGTACACTGTTGAAAGAGTGATCTTGTCAGAAATAGAGAAGGGCGGTTCTGAATAAGGGTCAGCATGGATGTTGTTTGTTGCGATCCCAGCCATTGAAAAGCTCGCGGACAATCGCTTAAAGTAATTACGAGCGTTTCTGTCATCCAAGGCAATGACAATGATGTCCTCTGGTGATAGACCACCTTGTAGAAAAGAACATGCGTCCTTAACAACCCAATCTATTTCTTCGTCAAAATCATTGGCTGAGTGATATTTAATCAAGTCAGGCAAGCCTTCTCCCTGCAGGGATACTGGACTATTTCCTTCAGGTCTCAAAATTTCAACCTGCTTGCCTGTTTCAAAAGTGTCAGCTTGTACGATATACCCAACGTCGCGCCAATGATCAGGACTTTCAAGAAGTTGGACTATGTCGGAATAAATGCCAAAGCCCATTGCGTGCGCGGTGGTTAAAACCTCTCTTTGATTTCTGTAGCATTTACTAAGCACTGTGTCATTGACGGCTCCCGGAGGTAGGCCCGCAGCAGCTCTATCAAGAGAAATACACGGCTCATGATTTTCGTCAAAACCAAAAAGTTCTTCTGCAGACGGCATTTTTACATTTAGAATGTTCTGCAGTTCATCATATGCCCAAACTATGCTTTTTTTGTCTCGGGTACCTTTAGTCAGCAGGAAGCAAAGTTGGTAAAATGCAGCAGGAAAATCCTGGCCTTCATCAATTAGCACGTGATCGTAATATGTTTGTACGGATCCAGTGGCAACCAGATCAGCACAGGCATATTGGAACGGATCCACTCCTGCAGGAGCAGCACTCCTCGCCGCGCTATAGCTCATTGGGATTCTTCCTGCGCGACGGCTAGCGTCTGAATATGCACCGTTCGCGTTTGAACCACCCCAGCCATGAAGAATGTTAATTTTAGTCCAGTCAGGATCAACTTCAGTGTAATGCCTAAAAAACTTTGTAATCATGTTTTGAATGGGCGAGCGCAAACTTTTTGTAAAGAATGTAACGAGAATAGTTTCATTGGGCTTGGTCATGTGCAGATGCGCAGCTTTCATGGCCAATATTACAGTCTTTCCTGAGCCTGCTAGACCTCGAATTCGTTGAGGTCCATTAATTGTAACGAGAGCCGCTCTCCTTTGCTTTTGGTCGAAGTTGGCGATTTCAGCTTCCAAATTGGATAGAGCAAAGGCTTCCTTGTGTTGCTCAGGATTTTCAATAACTCGATTTCCGCTACGCGTAAGTGCTTTTGCACCCTCAATGACGGATCGAGCCTCATGCATTTGCTCAGGACTGAGTAAATCTTCGCTTTGAAGGTTTTCGAGAAGGGTGCGTAGAGCTGTATTAGAGTTTATTACATCGCACTCTCCACCCTCAAAGATTCGGTCAGCTATTTCTGAGTCGCAGAAGATCACCGGTGTAATCTCTACGTCAAGCGAGGAGCGTGTTCGTCGTAGCGTTTTGCTTTTTAAGAGTCGGCCAATCAAGATGCTGCAAAATTGGTTAAGAGACTCACCGATCTCACCAATTTTTGGAGTTGGTAGCCTTTCCGCCTGCGACGCGCTAACAAAACGAAGTGCAATAATCCCATGCGATCGGCTTAGTAATAATGCGTCAGGCTTATGCGTGACAGTTTCGTAGTCAGAGTAGCTAGGAAAGTCGTAATAAAGCACTGCCTCCTCAAGTCCAAGTTCTTGATGGGCACCTTTGACATATGAAATGAAGTCTCTGGCGAGAGGGTCGTTATTAATTCGATCACTTGTTACAAGGATGTCGATATCCATTTCTTGTTTGCTCGCCGACCTAAGTCTTAAATAATGATTTTTACTTTGTCTGGAAAGATAATAGCTTCGAACCTTCATGTCTAGATTAGATGGGTGTGAGAAACCCTTTTATTTTCGCCTACTTTGGGTCAGCGTTGGCCTTATGAGGGAGGTGAATGATCCTCGGTATCCCATCTACATTTAGGTATGCAATTGGCCAAAAGCTGACGGCCACGACTGACCGCTTTTGGCCGATAGATGTCTGTCAGCCAGCGTTCAGAGCATCAACTCTAGTTGTGGAAAAGCCCCGCACCGTTAAAGGCGGAGCGGGGGGGCATTTATCTGTTGCGAGAGGAGGGAATCCCGTACCAATTTCCGTACCAATGCCTGTGTTTTGGCAGGAAATTCTGGGTTGGTCTAGGCGCTAAGTCCCTGATTTCATTGACCCTGACAACCTAGAGAACACCCCGTGACATGTCGGTGTAATTCTGTTCCAGGGACATGAAACTACCTGTGGGATTTTACGCAAAGGGCAAGGGTACGGTGACGGACACGGCGCTGCAAGCGTGAAGCGACAGCATCACTCGTCGCGACCTTCCATCATGGTGCGTTTGAGCATTACATAAACCGCTCCGGCGCCGCCGTGTTTCGGCTGGCACGAAGTGAAGCCGAGCACCTGTGGATGCTGACGTAGCCAGGTGTTGACGTGGCTCTTGATCATCGGCCGCTTGCCGTCCAGGCGCACCGCTTTGCCGTGGGTGACACGTACGCAGCGAATTTCGAATTTTGTCGCTTCGGCCAAAAAGGCCCACAAGGTTTCACGGGCCTTTTCCACGTTCATGCCATGCAGATCGAGGCTGCCTTCGAACGGAATCTGTCCGATCTTGAGCTTGCGCATCTGGCTTTCCTGGACGCCGTCGCGGGCCCACATCAGCTCATCTTCGGGGCCGACATCGATGACGAACTGATCGGACAGCCCGTCAACGGTGGTGGCATCGGTGCGCACGGTGGCGGCTTGGCGCAGCTTGGCGATTTGCGCGCGATCGGCCTTGGGTTTGCCGGTTTCGGCGCGATCGTGCTTGATCGGCTTGACGCCTTGGATCGCGCTTTTGAACAGGGAAAAATCGTCGTCTTGCATGTCAGCCTCCGCGAAGGGCGGCCAGTTTACCCAAGTCGGGGCGAATCGGGCGGGACAAAACGTCTGGCGTTGGGCTTAGTCGTGTTTTTTCATCAGGTGCGGTGCCATATTCAGCTCTTGCGACTGGCGCGAGCGGCGACGGCAGCGGCGCCATAGCCACACGCCGATGTACAGCACGAACAGGCCCACGGCCAGAATGATCGCCGAGCCCAACGGGCTGGCATTCAACTCGCCCAGCGCCGGTGGGCGGCCCAGCAAGCTGGCTGCGCCGGCCATCGCCAGCAACACACCACACGTCGCCAGCAAGGCAGCGAACGCTGCGCCGAAGCGAAAACGCCAGGTGCTTTGCCCTTTGGGCCGCAAGCGGCGTGCATCAAAACCATCGGATAACTTCATTCCGACCTTCCTCAATGGGTATCGGCCCTTCGACCGGGAGTTGACCGGGATGTTCCTGAGGCTAGGGCAATTACAGCAAATGAGAGGCTTTTGCGGATGAGCGGCGGCATGGACCGCTCATCGAAGGGTTGATCAGATCAGTTCGCGGGTCTGGGCGAGGGTGGCGAAATTGTCCGCCATGATCGCCATCTCGGTGTGCTGAACGTGCTCGGCGCTCAGGACGCCACCCTTGTAGGGCAGGTCGCGAGTCGCGCAGGCGTCTTCAACCAATGTGCAACGAAAGCCCAGGTTCTTCGCGGCGCGCACGGTAGTGCTGACGCTGGAATGGCTCATGAAGCCGCAGACGATAAGGTCCAGCGAGCCGAGGTTCTGCAGGCGCTCCAGCAGTTCAGTGCCATGAAACGCACTCGGCAGCAATTTGCCGATGATGGTTTCGTCGCCCTGTGGCTCCAGGCCCGGGATGAACTCGCCGCGCTCGCCTTGCGGGTCGAACAGCCCACCGACAGTGCCGAGGTGGCGTACGTGCACGATCGGCCGACCGGCTGCACGGGCAGCGGCCACCAGTTGCTTGATGTTCGCGACGGCAGCATCCATGCCGCTCAGTGCCAAGGGGCCGCTGAGGTATTCTTTCTGGGCATCGATGATGACAAGGGTCGCATGACCCAGATTGGCCGCTGCATAACCACGGCCGCTGAGTTGAAACATCGTTTTTGGAACGGACATTCTGGGGCTCCTTCGGGTGGGGCTTTTGCGACATTGTCCTCTGGCTGAGCGCTTCTGTGAATCGCTACCATCGTAGGCACCGCCGTTGTTGGGTCGCAGCCTTGTCAAGATACTCGTTCTGTTCAATAGCTTGCTGAAAAAATAGAAGAGTCCTACATCTGATCCGGTGTTTTTCCTGCGTCGTCGTGGCGTCTTTTGGCTGTTAGAATCGTCAGTCGTTTTTTCTGGAGTTTGCCCCGTGATCACTTCCCGACTTCGTACCCTGCGTGACCATATCCGTTGGGCCGTCAGCCGCTTCCATGGGGAGGATCTGTTTTTCGGCCATGGGACCGACAACGCCTGGGATGAAGCCCGTCAACTGGTGTTGGGGGCGCTGCACCTGCCGTGGGAAATTGCCGACAGCTATCTGGACTGCCGTCTGGAAGAAGACGAACTGGTCAATCTGCAACGCTTGCTCAAGCGCCGCATCGAAGAGCGCATTCCGACCGCTTACCTGCTGGGCGAAGCCTGGTTTTGCGGTATGTCGTTCATTGTCGACGAACGCGTACTGATCCCGCGTTCGCCAATTGGCGAGCTGATCGAAAAGCGTTTCGAACCGTGGTTGGGTGCCGAACCTGCGCGCATTCTCGACCTGTGCACCGGTTCCGGTTGCATCGGCATCGCCTGTGCCTACGAGTTCCAGAACGCCGAAGTGGTACTGGCCGATCTGTCGTTCGAGGCGCTGGAAGTGGCGAACCAGAACATCGAGCGCCACGGTGTCGATGAGCGGGTGTTCACCGTTCAGGGCGATGGTTTCGATGGTTTGCCGGGTCAACGTTTCGACCTGATCGTGTCGAACCCGCCTTACGTCGATGCGGAAGATTTCGCCGACATGCCGGATGAGTATCAGCACGAACCGGAGCTGGGCCTGGCCTGTGGCGACGACGGTTTGAACCTGGTGCGCCGCATGCTCGCCGAAGCGGCGGATCATCTGACCGAGAAGGGATTGCTGATCGTTGAGGTGGGTAACAGTCAGGTTCACGTCGAGGCGCTATACCCGCAAGTCGACTTCGCCTGGCTGGAGTTCGAGCGCGGTGGGCATGGGGTGTTCATGCTGACAGCGGAGCAGTGCCGCGATCATCAGGCGTTGTTCGCTTCTCGCGTCTGACCTGAGAAAGCCTTCGCGGGCAAGCCACGCTCCCACAGGTTTTGTGTCGTGTCCAAATGATGGGTACACACTAAATCTGTGGGAGCGTGGCTTGCCCGCGAATGGCCGCGCCGCGGTCTCAAGTCTTCAGCGGTGCGTAGCAATCCAGATCAGCAACCCCGCCTGAAACACCGCAAACGCCACCAGACAGGTAATGGTAAAACGCAGCCCGGCGTCTTCGCGTTTGTACTTGCTGACCTTTTCTTCGTGCTTCTTCAGTTTGACTTCCTGTTCCGCCAGATTCTGCTCGGCTTGCTGGAGCATTTGCGCGGCTTCGAGGATTTCCACCTGCTGCAACCTCTCGCTGTTCCAGTCGCCGAGCAAATCACCGACCGACACCTCTTTAACGCTGCCCTTCAAATGCTGGGCGTCGGCGTAGACCACGTCAAAACCGTGCACCCGCAGAAAGTGATCGCGGCGCAGGCGAGTGTCTTCGTTCAGCGCATCCTTGTTGTTCAGATCAGTGCCATCGACGGTGTAGGCGGGCCATCTCTTCTTCGCCCACGTAATGCCCTGAGCTGCCAAATAGCGCCCGATGCCGCGGTTCAGCGGCTCGATCTGCAAGCCGCTTTCCGGCTCGAAATGCACGCGTTTGGTCGTGTGATCGACCCACACGTCCAGATGGTTCTGTTCTTTGCGCACCCGCTGGCCCGGCAGCTTGATGGCCATGCGCATCAGGCTGTGTTCCTTGCTATTGCGTTCGGCGTAACCGAATTCGACAAAGCGCAACGGCCGTCCGCCAGTGTTGCGGTCGGTTTGCAGCGGCGCCAGGCGGAGCATTTTGTGGTGCTCGACGTGGACGTCCGCCCACGGCAGCTCGACCGCTGGCGGTGTGTCTTTTTCAGCGGTGGTGTCGGGTGAAGTCTGGGTATCAGTCATAACGGCGAGATCCTGTCCAAGCCCTGCTTGCCGCCAGCCAGTGCGCTGGCGACAAAGGCTTATCGGCCGTTTTTTTCAGGACTGGAGGGTCAACAGCGCTTAAAACAGCGCTTAACGGGTGCGAAGTCCGTCAATAAACCCGAGGATTCGCGCGCCGAGTTCGGCGGCCAGCGGTAATTGCGGATCTTTATAGGAGGCCAATTGCCGCTTCACGTCGTTGGGCACGATGCGCATCACGTGGTTCATGCCTTCGATCAGCGCCAGTTCGGCGTCCGGTTTGGCGGCCTTGAGTGCCTTGGCGTCACCCACGCCGACCTGAATGTCGTTGCTGCCCTGGATGATCAGCGCCGGCATTTTCAATTTGGCGAAGGCCGCCGCCGGGTCTTGGCGGAACAGCGAAATCAGATACGGCTGCACGCTGGGGCGGAAAATCACCTGCAATTGCGGGGGCACGTTGTCGTCGGTATGGCCGGCCTTGAGGCTGTCGAGCAGTTCATTGCTGCGCAGCATCAACGGCGGTGGCAGGCGATTGCTCAGCTGCTGGCGCAGTACCTGATCGATCGGCCGGGCGCTGCCGGACATGGAAATTACCGCCGCGGCATCGACGTTTGGCGCCGCCAGGCTGGCGATCAAAGCACCTTCACTGTGGCCCAGCAAAATCAGTTTGCCAAAGCGCGGATCGGCTTTGAGCTTCTGGCCCCAGGCTTCGGCGTCGGCCACATAGGCTTCCACCGAGAGATTACGTTCGTCTGGAGTCGCAGCCAGGCTCGCCGCCACGCCGCGCTTGTCGTAGCGCACGCTGGCGATGTTGTGTTTGGCCAGCACCCAGGCCAGCCGTTTGAGGCTGTCGTTGCGTCCGCCGTCGGGGTTGTTTCCGTCACGATCCGTAGGGCCGGAGCCGGAAATGATAAGGACAACCGGCACAGGCGTGTCGGACTTGGGCAGCAACAGCGAGCCGAAAAGCTCGCCGCTGCCCGTGTCCAATGTGATCGGGCGTTGCAGCACAGTGGCCTGTGCAAAGCCGGTAAACAGGGTAAGGCTCAAGGCTAGAACTCGCAGCATCATCACGCCATCATCAACAAGGTGCCGGTTGGACTCGCAGGCACCCATAAGGTTCGAGGATGAACTAGTCGGGTAGCCTGCGTATACTGGCGCGCATTACGTATTTTAGTTTCGATTTCACGGAGCGTCCCGCATGTCCGGCAATACCTACGGCAAGCTGTTCACTGTCACCACCGCGGGCGAAAGCCATGGTCCGGCGTTGGTCGCCATTGTCGATGGCTGCCCGCCGGGCCTGGAGATTTCCCTTGAGGATCTGCAGCGCGACCTGGACCGCCGCAAGCCCGGCACCAGTCGCCACACCACCCAGCGCCAGGAAGCCGACGAAGTCGAAATCCTCAGCGGCGTCTTTGAAGGCCGCACCACCGGTTGCGCCATCGGCCTGTTGATCCGCAACACCGACCAGAAGTCCAAGGACTATTCGGCGATCAAGGATCTGTTCCGCCCGGCGCACGCCGACTACACCTACCACCACAAATACGGCGAGCGCGATTACCGCGGCGGCGGTCGCAGTTCGGCCCGTGAAACCGCCATGCGCGTGGCAGCCGGTGCGATTGCGAAAAAGTACCTGGCCACCCAGGGCATCGTCATTCGCGGCTACATGAGCCAGCTCGGCCCGATTGAAATCCCGTTCAAGACCTGGGATTCGGTGGAAGAAAACGCCTTCTTCAGCCCCGACCCGGACAAAGTGCCGGAGCTGGAAGCCTATATGGACCAATTGCGTCGCGACCAGGATTCGGTCGGCGCGAAGATCACCGTGGTCGCCGAAGGCGTGATGCCGGGCCTGGGCGAGCCGATCTTCGACCGTCTCGACGCCGAACTGGCCCACGCGTTGATGAGCATCAACGCGGTCAAAGGCGTGGAAATCGGCGCCGGGTTTGCCAGCATCGCCCAGCGCGGCACCGAACACCGTGATGAAATGACCCCGGAAGGTTTCCTCAGCAACAACGCTGGCGGCATTCTCGGCGGCATTTCGTCCGGTCAGCCGATCGTTGCACACCTGGCGCTCAAGCCCACCTCGAGCATCACCACGCCAGGCCGTTCCATCGATATCCATGGCAACCCGGTGGAGGTCGTCACCAAGGGCCGTCACGACCCTTGCGTTGGCATCCGCGCCACGCCGATTGCCGAAGCGATGATGGCCATCGTGTTGATGGATCACCTGCTGCGTCATCGCGGGCAGAACCTCGATGTGCGCGTGAGCACTCCGGTGCTGGGTCAGCTTTAATGGCTGACCTCACAGCCGCTGCGGTTTGACGACCGTGGCGGCGCTCCCGTACTGGCGGCTCTCCAGTTTCTATCTGTTCTATTTCGCCTTGCTCGGTTCGACAGCGCCATTCCTGGCGCTGTACTTCGATCACCTGGGCTTTTCCAGCGCGCGCATTGGCGAACTGGTGGCGATCCCGATGCTGATGCGCTGTGTGGCGCCGAATATCTGGGGCTGGCTCGGTGACTACACCGGGCGACGTCTGGCCATCGTGCGGTTCGGCGCGGTCTGTACGTTGCTGACCTTCTCACTGATTTTCGTCAACAAAAGCTACGCGTGGCTGGCGATGGTCATGGCCTTGCACGCGTTCTTCTGGCACGCGGTATTGCCGCAGTTCGAAGTCATCACCCTGGCGCACTTGAATGGCCAGACGTCTCGCTACAGTCAGATTCGCCTGTGGGGTTCCATCGGTTTCATCATCACCGTGGTCGCCCTCGGGCGGCTGTTTGAATGGCTTAGCCTGGACATCTATCCGGTGGCGTTAGTGCTGATCATGGCCGGGATCGTCGTCAGCAGTTTGTGGGTACCCAACGCGCAACCGATTCAGAGCGAACGGTTGGCGGGGGAGGGATTCCTCCAGCAATTGCGCAACCCCGGGGTGTTGGCGTTCTACGGTTGCGTGGCGCTGATGCAGATGAGTCACGGGCCGTATTACACCTTTCTGACCCTGCACCTTGAGCGACTCGGTTACAGCCGCGGGCTGATCGGCATGCTCTGGGCGGTCGGCGTGGTTGCCGAAGTCTTGATGTTTCTGGCCATGAGCAAGATCCTTGCGCGTTTCTCTGTGCGCCGGGTGCTGCTGGCGAGTTTCCTGCTGGCGGCCCTGCGTTGGTTGTTGCTCGGTTCGTTTGCTGAATTCCTTTGGGTGCTGCTGTTTGCCCAAGTGCTGCACGCCGCTACCTTCGGCAGCTTTCACGCGGCTGCCATCCAGTTCGTGCAACGTAGTTTCGGCGCGCGTCAGCAAGGGCAGGGCCAGGCGTTGTATGCCGCGCTGGCCGGCACCGGCGGTGCACTGGGCGCGCTGTATTCCGGCTATAGCTGGAATGCCCTCGGCGCCACATTGACCTTTAGTATCGCCAGTCTCGCCGCCTTCGCCGCTGCCGTTATCATTGCCACACGCATGCAAGAGGACAGGCCATGAGCCTTACCCGTGAACACCTTGCTCAAGAAATCATCGACGCCGGGCGTTTTCTGTATGGCCGCGGCTGGTCGCCGGCCACCAGCAGCAATTACTCCACCCGCCTGTCGCCGACTGAAGCCTTGCTGACGGTGTCCGGCAAGCACAAAGGCCAGCTGGGCATCGACGATGTGCTGGCCACCGACCTGTCGGGCAATAGCCTGGAACCGGGCAAAAAACCGTCCGCCGAAACCCTGCTGCATACTCAGCTCTACAGCTGGCGCCCGGAGATCGGCGCGGTGCTGCACACCCATTCGGTGAATGCCACGGTGCTGTCGCGCCTGACGTCGGAAGACTTCATCGAGTTCGAAGGCTACGAACTGCAAAAAGCCTTCAGCGGCGTCTCGACTCACGAATCCCGCGTGCGCGTGCCGATTTTCGACAACGATCAGGACATTGCACGGCTGGCCGCCAAGGTGCAGCCTTGGCTCGACGCCCATCCTGATTGCGTCGGCTATCTGATCCGTGGCCATGGCCTCTACACGTGGGGCGCGCGTATGAGCGACGCGCTGCGCCAGATCGAGGCCTTTGAATTTTTGTTCGAGTGCGAGTTGAAGACGCGCTCGCTCTCGAACCATAAAGCATGAACCGTTAAGGAGTTGCCCAGATGAGCAGCCTGTCCGTTTACCACGTCAGCAGCCCCGAAATACCGAACAAAGTACTCACCCACCTCGAAGACATCGCCTCGACCCTGGCCGAACAGGGTGTGCGCTTCGACCGTTGGCAAGCCACGGCGAAAATCCAGCCCGGCGCCAGCCAGGAAGAAGTGATCGCCGCGTATCAGGAGCAAATCGACAAGCTGATGACCGAGCGCGGTTACATCACCGTCGACGTGATCAGCCTGAACAGCGATCACCCGCAAAAAACCGAGTTGCGTGCCAAGTTCCTCGATGAACACCGTCATGGCGAAGACGAAGTACGATTTTTCGTCGCCGGACGTGGCTTGTTCACCCTGCACATCGGTGATTACGTCTACGCCGTGCTCTGCGAGAAAAATGACCTGATCTCGGTGCCTGCCGGTACGCCGCACTGGTTCGACATGGGCGAAAACCCGCATTTCGTCGCGATCCGCCTGTTCAACAACCCCGAAGGCTGGGTGGCCAATTTCACCGGCGATGACATCGCCAGCCGCTTCCCGCGTCTCGAGGACTGAGTCGATGCCGATCAAAGCAATTCTCACCGACATCGAAGGCACCACCAGCGCGGTGAGTTTTGTGTTCGACGTGCTGTTTCCTTACGCAGCTAAACACCTGCCGGATTTCGTTCGCCAAAATGCCGGACGCGCGGATGTCGCCGAGCAGCTCGCCGCTGTTCGGCGTGACGGCGGTGAGCCGCAAGCCGATGTCGAACGGGTCATCGACATCCTCTTGGGCTGGATCGCCGAAGACCGCAAGGCCACGCCGCTCAAGGCGTTGCAAGGGATGGTCTGGGAGCAGGGTTATCAGGCCGGGGAGTTGAAAGGCCACGTGTACCCGGACGCCGTTGAAGCGCTCAAGCGCTGGCATCAGGAAGGTTTCAAACTGTTTGTGTATTCCTCGGGCTCGATTCAGGCGCAAAAACTGATCTTCGGCTGCTCGGACGCGGGAGATTTGTCGCCCCTGTTCAGCGGCTATTTCGACACCACCTCGGGGCCCAAGCGTGAAGCGCAGTCCTACGAGCGCATTTCCCAGGGGATTGGCGTTGATGCTTCGCAGGTTCTGTTTCTGTCCGACGTCGTTCAAGAGTTGGACGCCGCGCGTGCAGCCGGAATGGCAACCTGTGGCCTGGCCCGTGAGGGCGGGGAACTGACAGGGCACGTGACCGTCGACAGCTTTGCGCGGATCAATCCTTCAGCCCTGTAAACCACATAACAGGGATTGCATAACCGCAGAAACAACTCAGGCCGTGAAGCGAAAGCGCTCACGGCCTGTTTGTTTGTAGCGCGTTTATTTACACAACCGCAGGATTTAAACCGAGTGATAGGTCGGCAAGGCGAACCGTTGCTGGCTTTGCAGCATGGAGATCTGCGGCAGTTCGCTGGCCTGTTCGGCGATGTCACGGCGAATTGCGCTGATCACCCACGACAGCTGATCGCCGGCATGTAATTGCTGGTAGGAAATCGAACGTTTGAAGACTTTGCCGTCGGTACTGCGCAGGGTCAGCAGAATGCCGCCGTCAGGCCGGGGCTGGGTGGTCACTTCGAAGTTGGAGAACAGCGACGAAAATTTTTCCTGGATCAGGCTCATGTCTATCAGCTCCGTTTGTGCTTGAAGGGCAACATGGAGAGGTAGTTGCAGTGATTGTGCCAGCGCCTGATTTTTAAAAAAATTATATAAATCAACAAGTTAGTTTTTAGACGGTTTTGTGCTTTCGTGCAATCTGCATGAATGGCCATCGTGCATCCTGCATTTTGCGTGGTCGCCATCGATTCGATGGAACCAATCACAACGCCAGGGTTCCGCTTTTCGATCTCCGGTCCGAGCACTTCAGTTGCGGATACAAAACATTTCAAAAACCGCGTGTACAGCTCAAGAACCGCTGACGTATTTTCGATTTCAATCAACGCCACCCGACAATAAGAAGATCGAACGGGAGCACCATGAGCCGCACGCTGAACGACACGATTACCTGGGGCATGATGCTCCGCAAGCTACCTTCCATTGCCAAAGCCATTCCCCGGGTGGTGAAGGGCATGAAAGCCGCCAACGTCAAGGACCCGACCCAACCGTGTGGTCTCGGCTGGAGCTTCGAGCAGGCGACATTGCGTAATCCCGATGGCCCGGCCTTGCTGCAGGGTGAGGTGGCGCTCACCTATGCACAGGTCAATCAGTGGGCCAATCGCATCGCCCATCACTTGATCGCCCAAGGCATCGGCAAGGGCGATGTGGTGGCGATCTTTATCGAAAACCGTCCGGAACTGCTGGTGACGATATTGGCGGTGGCCAAGGTTGGCGCGATCAGCGCCTTGCTCAATACCTCTCAGACCCGCGATACCCTGGCCCATAGCCTTAACCTGGTGGCGCCCGTGGCGATCGTGGTCGGCGAAGAGCTGGTGCCGGCTTTCAATGCGGTCCGCGAGCGGGTGTCCATCGAGGCGGCGCGCACCTGGTTTGTCGCCGATCAAGACACTTATCACCATCCGGGCAATTCGCCCGATGGCTTCATCAACCTGATGGCGGCCAGCTGCGACGCGTGCAGCGATAACCCCGTCAGCAGCCAGCAGGTTTTTCTCGACGATCCTTGTTTCTACATTTACACCTCGGGCACCACCGGGTTGCCCAAGGCCGGGGTGTTCAAGCACGGCCGCTGGATGCGCAGCTCCGCCAGCTTCGGGTTGATTGCCCTGGACATGCAGCCGCAGGACGTCGTCTATTGCACCTTGCCGCTGTACCACGCCACCGGGCTCTGCGTGTGCTGGGGCTCGGCAATCAGCGGGGCGTCGGGGTTTGCCATCCGCCGCAAGTTCAGCGCCAGCCAGTTCTGGAGCGACGTGCGCAAATACCGGGCGACCACCCTCGGTTATGTCGGCGAATTGTGCCGCTACCTGGTGGATCAACCGCGCAGCGTCGACGACAGTCGGCACAGCGTGACGAAGATGATCGGCAATGGGCTGCGCCCCGGCGCGTGGCGTGAGTTCAAAACGCGTTTTGCCGTTAACCATATCTGTGAGCTGTACGCCGCCAGCGACGGCAATATCGGCTTCACCAACATCCTCAATTTCGACAACACCATCGGTTTTTCCCTGATGTCCTGGGAGTTGGTGGCGTACGACCACGACAGCGGCGCACCCACCCGTGATGCCAAGGGCTTCATGCGCAAAGTGGCCAAGGGCGAGCAGGGTTTGCTGCTGGCAAGAATCGACGACAAGGCGCCGCTGGACGGCTACACCGATCCGCAGAAAACCGCAAAAGTCGTGCTCCACGACGTGTTCAAGAAGGGCGACCGTTATTTCAATACCGGTGACCTGCTGCGCAACATCGGTTTTGGCCACGCGCAGTTTGTCGATCGCTTGGGCGACACCTACCGCTGGAAGGGTGAAAACGTCTCGACCACCGAGGTCGAAAACATCCTCTTGCAACACCCGCACATTGCCGAAGCGGTGGCCTATGGCGTGGAAATCCACAACACCAATGGGCGTGCCGGGATGGCGGCAATCACGCCGGCTGAATCCCTGGCGACCCTGGATTTCAGCGAGTTGCTGGCTTTCGCCAGGCAGCAAATGCCTGCCTACGCGGTGCCACTTTTCCTGCGGGTGAAAGTGAAAATGGAAACCACCGGGACCTTCAAATACCAGAAGACGCGGCTCAAGGACGAAGCCTTCGACCCGAACAAAACCGGCGATGACCCGATCTACGCCTGGTTGCCGGGCACCCAGACGTACGTGCAAGTCACCGAGCAGGTGCTGGCGGATATTCGCGGCGGCAGGTACCGCTATTGAATGTGGCTCTTATTGAACGTAGCTATGGCCGTCCATGAGAAAAAAGAAGTGACAGGTTCCGGACCGCTCGGGAAACTATCGGCTTTCCGATTGACCGAATGTGGAGTCCCCAATGTCAGACAAAAGCCGCCAGATGACCCCCGAAGAGGCTGCTGAATTTGCCGAACAGGTGTTCAACAAAGCGCGCGAGGGCGATGCGGCCATGATGGCTGCGCTGCTGACCAAGGGCCTGCCGCCGAACCTGCGCAATCACAAGGGCGATACCCTGTTGATGTTGGCCGCGTACCACGGCCATGTCGACACGGTAAAAGTCCTTATCGAGCACAAGGCTGATCCTGAAATCCGCAATGACAACGGCCAGAGCCCGATTGCCGGCGCGGCATTCAAAGGTGACCTGGCGGTGGTCAAGGCGTTGGTTGAGGGTGGC
This sequence comes from Pseudomonas wuhanensis, assembly GCF_030687395.1. Lineage (GTDB taxonomy): Bacteria > Pseudomonadota > Gammaproteobacteria > Pseudomonadales > Pseudomonadaceae > Aquipseudomonas > Aquipseudomonas wuhanensis. Next base: position 2,112,288 of record NZ_CP117430.1, read on the forward strand.
GCTGAAGTGGAAGGTTCGTCCTTCGACGGTCGCACTGCGCTGATGATGGCGGCGATGTTCAATCGCGTCGAAATCATCGACTACCTGATCAGCAAAGGCGCCGATCCGAAAGCCAAGGATGCCAACGGTGTGTCCGCGCTGGACGCGGCCAAAACCATGGGCGCGGCGGATACCACCGCACAATTGCAAAAGCTCCTGGCCTGACCTCTGTGGCTGCGGGGCTTTTGTGCCTGGTCCCGCAATCCGTTTGCGAATACGTTATCCTTCGCGCCCTCAAATCTCCCTCGCTACAGGATCCACCTCATGAAAGCCGCACTCGTCGAACTCATCAGCAAAATCAGCTCCGGCTGCATGGACGAGGGCGAAATCCTGAAAGTCGCTGACGAAGCGGCTCAGGCCTACGCCGATCCCGAGGCTTTTCTGACGGCCAATCCGGACATCAACTACGACGACACCTTCCCGATCCCATTGGGCGAATGGGTAGTCGTCGGCAGCCTGCCGGAAACCGTGCTGTTCCAGGCTGACACCTACATGGACCTGTTTGCGCAGATCGTTGCTTCGTTCGGCCCCGGTGTCGATTTCAACATCAAACCCAAGCAACTGGCCAAGACCGAAGCCCTCACGGCGCTCAATCGCATTCAGGTGCAGATGAGCAGCATGAACAAGGAAAACGGCGGTTACACGCTGATGAACTTCAGCCAGTTGCTCGACGACGAACTGCAAGTGGTGCTGGTCTACGGTAACGACGTGCCACGGGTTCTTGAATTGTGCGCGGAAGTCGGCATAGCCGCCGCGCCATCCCTGGAAGCCCTGAAAGTGGCGATCCACGTCTGAAGCCCTCTAGGACGGTAATAAAACGGAACCCTTGCATCTCCCGACTATCCTAAGAGTGCATACCACTCTTCGGGAGCGTCACCATGGGTTCCACGTTCAACAGCCTGGTTGGCCTGATTATTCTTGCCCTTGATATCTGGGCCATCATCAACGTGCTTAAAAGTGGCGCCGAGACCGGGATGAAAATCATCTGGGTGCTATTGATCCTCCTGCTGCCGGTCCTGGGCCTGATCATCTGGGCCATCGCCGGGCCAAGGGGCAATGTGCGGATCTGATCGGTTTCTCGCAAACAATACTGAACCCTGTGGGAGCGTGGTTTGCCCGCGATGCAGGCGCTACGGTCAGTCAGATACACCGCAGCGATCCGCATCGCGGGCAAACCACGCTCCCACAGGATTGGGTCGGGCCATAGCGTGACGTCGATTGGCCATCATGTGCGGGTAACCGTCCGTTGCCACCCGCATTCTCGGAGCACCTACTTTTCATACCTTTGCGGTGTAAATCCGTTTGAACGATCACTCAAGGTAAAAGTCCAGATAGAAGTAAGCCCATCCATGGGTTTTATCGAGGAGGCACCGATGCAAAAGTGGAAAATCACTTTCGTGGATGATCATGGTGAAATTGTCGATGAAGTCTTCGAGCGTGCCGAATGCCCCAGCGACGATGAGGCTGCCCAACTGATCAAGGAGCGACTCCTTCCTGTCGCCGCCGAACTGGACATGAACGATCTGGAAGGGCGAACCCCCGATGCAGGCGCCAAAAGCCTGAAAACCCAGTACAGCATCGAAATCCGCAGCATCACCCCAATCTGAATCTTCCTGTCTATCACTCACCAGACCTTGGCAGCAGCTCTGTCTTGAGGCTACTCTGCAAGCGAGATCAGCGAATGACTCGCTAAGGTCTGGTCTTGTCAGCTACATGCTTGTTTCCCGTCGGTAACCTCTGTTGCCGTATCGCTCTCACCAATCGGTTGAAAGTGCAGGGAATACGGAAAGTCTATCCATCAGTCTGAGGGGGACGTTTCATGAGCACAGCCTATCAAGAAGACATCAGCAGCAGCGTGCTGCGCCGCATGAAAGAAGGCGGTTTCGACTTTTCACGATTCCATCCCATCGAGTTCTACGCCATTTTCCCGGACGAGGAGCGGGCACGCAGGGCGGCAGGTCATTTCAGTGGTGAATCCTTGAATGCCCAGATCAGCGTGAGGGACGACGGCGCGTGGCATCTGGAACTGAGCAAAGTGATGTACGCCACCTATGACGGGATCGGCGACTTTGAGCAGGACTTCGAGGCGGTGGTCGAGCCTCTGGGCGGTATCATCGAAGGATGGGGCGTCAAACAGGAGGTACGAGGGCTGCTCGCATAACTTTATGAACAGTGACAACACTCAGCAACGGCTGACCTTTGGGTTGGCCGTTTTCGTTTTTGCTATATGAAAAGCAAGATCAAATGGACAAAAAAAAAGCCACCTGAACAGGCGGCTAAAAGGGAAGAACAATAAGGTTTCCAGCGAATGCGCCGATTATCCGCATCGCCCCCCGGGCAGTGAAATCAACTCTGGCTATGCTGCTGATAGGCGACAGCATTGCTTCGCCATGAAGCGGGGGCGATCAGGTTGGGGCATTTACCGCACAGGATTGGTGCGGCGGGTGCGACGCCGTTATCCAACTGATTGATATCAAAGCGTTTATGCCGATGGCACGGGCCTTGCGAAGGCTTGGATGTCCGGGTGACAAGGAGTACGGCATGATCCGCACCTATTTTGATGAGATGTACGATGCCGGCGGCCAGGTCCGCCCGCATTATCGGGAGTTTGCCCGTTGGCTGGCCGAAACGCCTGACGAGCTTTTGGCACAACGGCGACGCGAGGCCGATCTGTTATTTCATCGTGCCGGGATTACATTCACGCTCTATGGTGATGAGCAGGGGACAGAGCGCCTGATTCCCTTCGACACCATTCCCCGCAGTATCCCCGCCAGTGAATGGCGGGTCGTCGAGCGCGGCTGCATTCAGCGGGTCAAGGCATTGAACATGTTCCTTGCCGACCTCTATCACGAGCAGCGCATCATCAAGGCCGGCATCATCCCGGCCGAGCAAGTACTGGCCAACGAGCAATACCAGTTGGCGATGCAAGGCCTGGATCTGCACCGCGATATCTATTCGCACATTTCCGGCGTCGACCTGGTGCGCGATGGCGACGGCACGTACTACGTGCTCGAAGACAACCTGCGTACCCCCAGCGGCGTGAGCTACATGCTCGAAGACCGCAAGATGATGATGCGCCTGTTCCCCGAGTTGTTTGCGGCCCAGCGCATTGCGCCGATCGACCACTATCCGAATTTGCTCCTGGACACCCTGAAAAGCTCCAGCCCGCTCGACAACCCGAGCGTGGTGGTGCTGACACCGGGGCGCTTCAACAGCGCGTTTTTCGAGCATGCGTTTCTGGCCCGGGAAATGGGCGTTGAACTGGTGGAAGGCGCAGACCTGTTCGTGCGTGATGACAAGGTGTTCATGCGCACCACGGACGGGCCGAAAGCCGTCGACGTGATCTACCGGCGCCTCGACGATGCCTTCCTCGATCCGCTGGCGTTCAACCCGGATTCGATGCTCGGCGTGCCAGGACTGCTGTCGTCCTATCGCTCCGGCAACGTGGTGCTGGCGAATGCCATCGGCACCGGGGTCGCGGACGACAAGTCGGTGTACCCCTTCGTCACGGACATGATTCGTTTCTACCTGGATGAAGAGCCGATTCTGAAGAATGTGCCTACATGGCAGTGTCGTAATCCTTCTGAACTGTCCCACGTGCTGGCCAATCTTCCAGAGCTGGTAGTCAAGGAAACCCAGGGCTCCGGTGGTTACGGAATGTTGGTGGGGCCGGCGGCAACGGCAGCGGAAATCGAATCTTTCCGCGAGCGGATCAAAGCCAAGCCCCACGCGTACATCGCCCAACCGACGTTGTCTTTGTCGACCTGTCCGACCTTTGTCGAAAACGGCATCGCTCCACGCCATATCGACCTGCGTCCGTTTGTATTGTCTGGCCGCGAAACCCGGGTTGTGCCCGGCGGTTTGACCCGTGTCGCCTTGCGCGAAGGCTCTCTGGTGGTGAATTCCTCCCAGGGCGGCGGAACCAAGGACACCTGGGTGGTCGAGGATTGAAGGAAGCCTGCCATGTTAAGTAGAACTGCCTCGGATCTGTATTGGATGTCGCGTTACCTGGAGCGGGCCGAAAACCTCGCACGGATGCTCGACATCAGTTATTCGCTGTCACTGATGCCTCAGGACGGTCGTGGCGATGGCTTGCACGAACTCGCCATGCCGTTGCTGATCACCGGCACTCTGGACGATTACCTGGAGCGTCATGGCGAACTGCATGCCGAACGGCTGCTGCACTTTTTCGCTTTGGATGCGGCCAACCCGGCGAGCATCTACAGCTGCCTCGGTGCTGCGCGAGCCAGCGCCCATGCGGTGCGTGGGCGAATCACCGCTGACATGTGGGAAAACATCAACGCTACCTGGCTGGAAATTCGCGGAATCGCCGAGCAGGGCTTGAGTCGCTACGGCATGAGCCGTTTCTGTGAGTGGATCAAGGAACGTTCCCACCTGTTCCGCGGCGCGTCCTACGGCACCATCATGCGTAACGACGCGTTCCGGTTCATTCGTCTGGGCACCTTTATCGAAAGGGCTGACAACACCTTGCGCCTGCTCGACGCCCGTTACGAAATGGCCGGCGATCAGGCTGAAGCAGTCAGCGACGGCACGGCTCACGCCTATTACCAGTGGAGTGCCTTGCTACGGGCCTTGTCGTCGTTCGAGGCTTATACCGAGATCTATCGCGACGCCCCAGGCGCCCGGCATGTGGCCGAGTTGTTGCTGCTGCGCGCCGACGTGCCGCGCTCCCTGCGGGCCTGCACCGAAGAAATCGACCAGATTCTCGCCCAATTGCCGGGGGCCAACGGCCGTCCCGCGCAACGTTTGGCGGCAGAAATGGACGCGCGCCTGCGCTACACCGGTATCAACGAAATCCTCGACGAAGGCCTGCACGCCTGGCTGACCGAGTTCATCCCGCTGGTGCGCCAGTTGGGCAACGCCATACACAGTTCCTACCTGGAGGCGGCATGAGACTTTCCATTAGCCACGAGACCACCTATCACTATGAAGATCAGGTGCGGGCGAGCATCCAGTACCTGCGATTGACCCCTCATGACAGCGAGCGCCAGCACGTGCTCAGCTGGCAGCTCGATTTGCCACGCCCGGTGCGCGCGCAACTCGATCCATTCGGCAACATTCTGCATGTGCTCACCCTGGATGAACCTCACGAAGCGATCATCATCGGCGCCCGAGGGCAGGTGGATATCGACGAACTGCGCGAAGCCGAGCATGAAAGCCAGTCGGCGCTGCCGTTCCTGCGCTTCACGCGCCTGACCGAAGCCGACGAAGCGCTGCGCGCATTCGCCGAGAAGGCCTGCAAACAACGCCGGGATCGTACGGCGCTGATCGATTTGATGCATGGCCTGAACCAGCACATGACCTACACGCCGGGCTCCACGGAAGTAGACACCAGCGCCGCCCAGGCTTTCGCTGGGCGTTCCGGGGTCTGCCAGGACCACGCCCATGCGTTTCTCGCCTGCGCTCGCAGTCTGGGCATTCCCTCGCGTTATGTGTCGGGGTATTTGTACAGCGAGAACAGTGAACACCTGGCCAGTCACGCCTGGGCTGAAGCCTGGCTGGATGACGCCTGGTATAGCTTCGACGTGACCAACGAACTGGCCCGCCCGGAGCGTCACCTGAAACTGGCCGTGGGCCTGGACTACCTCGACGCCTGCCCGGTGCGCGGCATGCGCCGTGGCGGTGGGTGCGAGCAGATGCATGCGAAGGTGTTTGTGTCGCCGACGCCTGCGCCGGTGATCTCAGTGCAGCAGCAGTAAACCTACACGCTGATCGTTCCCACGCTCTGCGTGGGAATGCCTCCACGGACGCTCCGCGTTCGGCTCTTGATGGGACGCAGAGCGTCCCGGGCTGCATTCCCACGCAGAGCGTGGGAACGATCGGTTACGGCTTAACTTTGCGTCCCGCCATATGCTTCAAATACCCCACCAACAATTCCAGATCCTCCTCCGGCAACACCGTCGTCGCGAACGCCGGCATCTTCGCCTGCGGCCACTGGCGCAAGCTCTGCGGATCTCGAATGTAACGCTTGAGGAAATCCGCGCCGAAGTACTCGGTCGGGTTGAACGGAATATTCAGGTCCGGCCCGAACTGCGCATCCCCCGCGCCATTCAATCGATGACAGGCCAGGCAGTTCTTCTGAAACAGCGCAAAGCCCTTGTTCACCGGACCGTCCGCCTTCAGCGCAGGATCGGGCAGCAGGGCAGGGAAGCGCTCGGCCACCGGGGCCATGCGCTTGATGCTCGCTACTTCGAACGGCCATTGCTCGGGGCTGATATTGCCCGCTTGTGGATCGGTCCAGACCAGATAAAACGGCCCCGCACTGTGCTTGCCTTCTGACAGCGGCGGCCACGGCTGGGCCGGGTCTTCAATCGCCAACCAGGCCCGCGCGCCTTGGGTATTGAGCAGCGGGGCGGCGGCCAGTTCGGCGGCAAAACCGTCCAGGGCAACGGCTTGCAGATGATCGTCAGGCTTGATGCCCGTCAGCAACGCCGCCAACGGCACGGCGCGATAGCTCATGTCCCGTTTGTAGGAAACGTCGTTAGTGATGGTGATTGTCTGAACCTGAGGATGCTTGAGCAATTGCTCGGTCTGCCAGGTGCGAGAACTCGCGCCTAGCTCCAGACTCAGCTGTGCGGCAGACAGAGGCATGCTGAGCAGCAAGGCCCCAAATAGAATGAGCGCTTTCAAGTGATCGCCGTCCATGTCGTGGAAGTGCGCAAAGGTTGGCACAGCCACGCTGACCCGGGTAGCGAGCCAATCACATTTTTTATCAGGCGAAATGAAAACCCTGATGCCCGATCAGCCAATCACCTTGGTCAGGTTCGGCAAAATCAACAACAGTGTAGTGGCGAATAGAATGAGCCCGGCTTGACGAACTTTCGAATGCTTGAACATGGCTTGACCGCCTTTTTTGTTATTTCCTGATGCCTGCCTGCACATATCCATGACGGCAGAGCGCTGCACTTCCTTGTAGAACGAGTGCCTCGGCAAAACCCGACGACAACTTCGTACAGGTTTACCTTAGGGCCCGCGTCACGATTGGCTTAGATCCATTTCGTATGTGCTGAGCACTCTGCGCTTTTAAAAAAGCATGAGGCTTATGGCCAGCTTCTTGGGCGCCCGTTTGCTAGACAGCTTGGTGACTTGAATCGGTTTATCCGATAGCAGACTACCGTTCGTCTGAGCGTGACCGTCAACGCACATGAGCACTGTGGTCATTGAATCCACGGCTGCTCGGCATAAGGTGAGGGCATAAAGATCAGGGTCACACGGCCCCCTGTAGGCGCTGCCGAAGGCTGCGATCTTTTGAGTTTCATTCACCTTCAGGTTCGAGGACGTCATGACCCAAGCTTTGATATTCGACGCGTTACGCACGCCCCGTGGCAAAGGCAAGGCCAATGGCGCCTTGCACAGCGTCAAGCCAGTGAACCTGGTGGCCGGACTGCTGACGGCGCTGCAGCAGCGCACGTCCCTGGACACCAGTCAGGTCGATGATGTGGTGCTCGGCTGCGTGACGCCCATCGGCGACCAGGGTTCTGACATCGCCAAGACCGCCACGCAAGTGGCCGATTGGGACGTCAGCGTGGCCGGCATGCAGCTCAATCGCTTTTGCGCATCGGGGCTGGAAGCGGTGAACCTCGGCGCGATGAAAGTGCGTTCCGGCTTCGAAGACCTGGTGGTGGTCGGTGGCGTCGAGTCGATGTCCCGCGTGCCCATGGGCAGCGACGGCGGGGCTTGGGCGCTGGACCCGGAAACCAATTTGCACAACCACTTCACGCCCCAGGGCGTGGGTGCCGACCTGATCGCCACGATTGAAGGCTTCAGCCGTCAGGACGTCGATGCCTTTGCCTTGCGCTCCCAACAGAAGGCCGCACGGGCGCGGGCGAACGGTTCGTTCAACAAGTCGCTGGTGCCGGTGCAGGACCAGAACGGCATCATCCTGCTCGATCACGATGAGTTCATTCGCGCCGAATCGACAATGGAAGGCCTGGGCAAGCTCAAGCCAAGCTTCGAAATGATCGGGCAAATGGGCTTCGACGCCACGGCCTTGCGGGTTTACAGCCAGATCGAGCGGATCAACCACGTGCACACGCCGGGCAACAGTTCCGGGATCGTCGATGGCGCGGCGCTGATGCTGATCGGCTCCGAGGCCAAGGGTCGGGCGTTGGGCTTGCAGCCACGGGCGCGAATCGTCGGCACGGCGGTCACCAGCACCGACCCGACCATCATGCTCACCGGCCCGGCACCGGCCACTCGCAAGGCGCTGGCCAAGGCCGGGCTGCGGGTCGAAGACATCGACCTGTTCGAAGTCAATGAAGCGTTCGCCTCGGTCGTGCTCAAGTTCATCAAGGACATGGCCATCGACCCCGACAAGGTCAACGTCAACGGCGGCTCCATCGCCATGGGCCACCCGCTCGGCGCCACCGGCTGCGCGATTCTCGGCACGTTGCTCGACGAACTGGAAGCCCGGCGCCTGCGCTATGGCCTGGCGACATTGTGTGTCGGCGGCGGCATGGGCATTGCCACCATCATCGAACGCCTCTGAGCCTGCCTTTAAGAAAATCCGACTCAAGGAAAATTGCCATGACCCAAGCCATCCGTTACGAAAAGGGTCAGGACCAGATCGTCGTCCTGACCATCGACATGCCGGGCCAGAGTGCCAACACCATGAACGCGGTCTACCGCGACGCCATGGCCACCTGCGTCGCCCGACTGGTCGCCGACAAGGAGGCCATTGCCGGCGTGATCATTACCTCGGCCAAGAAGACCTTCTTCGCTGGTGGCGACCTCAATGAACTGATCAAGGTCGGCAAACCCGAAGCCAAAGCCTTTTACGACATGGTGCTGACCCTCAAGGGCCAACTGCGCACCCTGGAAACCCTCGGCAAACCGGTGGTTGCCGCCATTAACGGCGCGGCACTCGGCGGTGGTTGGGAAATCTGCCTGGCCTGTCATCACCGCGTCGCGCTGGACAACCCGTCGGTGCTGCTGGGCCTGCCGGAAGTCACCCTCGGCCTGTTGCCGGGCGGCGGCGGGGTAGTGCGCATGGTCCGCATGCTGGGCATTGAAAAAGCCCTGCCGTATCTGCTTGAAGGCAAGAAAATCCGTCCGCAACAGGCGTTACAGGCGCGATTGATCGACGAGTTGGCAGCCGATCGCGATGAGCTGATGGCCAAGGCGCGGGCGTGGATTGTCGCTCACCCGGTCGCTGTGCAGCGCTGGGACGTGAAGGGTTATCAGATTCCTGGCGGCACGCCGTCGGATCCGAAGCTCGCGCCGATGCTTGCTATCACGCCATCAATTCTGCGCAGCAAAACCCAGGGCTGCCTGCCCGCGCCAGAGAAAATCCTCTGCGCCGCGGTGGAAGGCGCTCAGGTGGATTTTGACACCGCGCACCTGATCGAAACCCGCTACTTCACCGAGCTGACCACCGGGCAGGTGTCGAAAAACCTCATTGGCACGTTCTGGTTTCAGCTCAATGAGATCAATGCCGGTGGCTCCCGGCCCCAAGGCATAGCGCCTTATGTGACGAAGAAAGTCGGCGTGCTCGGCGCCGGGATGATGGGCGCGGGCATCGCGTTTGTCAGCGCATCGGCCGGCATCGACGTGGTGCTCAAAGACATCAACCTCGCCGCGGCAGAGAAGGGTAAGGCCCACTCAGCGACGTTGCTGGACAAGAAAATTGCGCGTGGTCAGTTAACTCGTGAGCAGCGCGGGGAGATTTTGGCGCGAATCCATGCCACCGAAAACGATGCGGACCTGGCGGGTTGCGATCTGATCATTGAAGCAGTGTTTGAAGATCGCGAACTGAAGGCCAAGGTCTCATCAGCCGCGCAAACAGTTGTCGGCCCGGACGCGGTCATCGCCTCCAACACCTCGACCTTGCCGATCAGTGGCCTGGCCACCGCCGTGCCGGACCAAACGAAATTCATCGGCCTGCATTTCTTCAGTCCCGTGGAGAAAATGCCACTGGTGGAAATCATCAAGGGCGTCCATACCAGCGACGAAACCCTGGCTCGCGGATTCGATTTCGTCCTGCAAATCAAGAAGACGCCAATCGTGGTCAACGACAGTCGCGGCTTCTTTACCTCCCGAGTATTTGGCACCTTCACCAACGAAGGCATCGCCATGCTTGGCGAAGGCGTGAGCGCGCCGATGATCGAGACCGAAGCGCGCAAGGCCGGCATGCCTGTCGGGCCTCTGGCGATCTCCGACGAAGTTTCCCTCAGCCTCATGAGCCATATCCGCGAACAAACTGCCAAAGACTTGCGCGCAGAAGGGAAAAACCTGATTGAGCACCCGGCGTTCGCCGTGATTGACTTGTTGCTCAAGGAATACAAGCGTCCGGGCAAGGCCGCTGGAGGTGGTTTCTACGATTATCCGGCCACAGGGCAGAAGCATTTGTGGCCAGAGCTGAAAAGCCGCTTCGAGAAAGCCGATGGGCAGATTTCGCCGCAGGACATACGCGATCGACTGCTGTTCGTACAAGCCATCGAAACCGTGCGCTGCATGGAAGAGGGTGTGCTGACTTCGACGGCGGATGCCAACGTCGGCTCGATCTTCGGCATCGGCTTCGCGGCCTGGACTGGCGGTGCGCTGCAGTTCATCAATCAGTACGGCGTGAAAGACTTCGTCGCCCGCGCCCAGTACTTGGCCGAGCAGTACGGCGAGCGCTTCACACCGCCTGCGCTGTTGCTGGAGAAAGCCGCCAAAGACGCGTTGTTTTAAGGGACGTTCTAAGGGACCGATGACGCGTTCCGGGGCTTGCCTTGCCACTGTGTTTCAAGGCAGGCTCTGGGGTGTGCATTATTCCCTTCATGTGTCAGGTATTTTTTATGTCGTTACGCATCTGCATTCTGGAAACCGACATCCTGCGTCCGGAACTGGTCGATCAATATCAGGGTTACGGGCAGATGTTCCAGCGTCTGTTTTCGCAGCAACCCATCGCTGCCGAGTTCACCGTGTACAACGTGATGCAGGGCGATTATCCCAGTGATGACGAGACCTTTGATGCGTATCTGGTCACCGGGAGCAAGGCCGATTCCTTCGGCACCGACCCGTGGATTCAAACCCTCAAGACCTACCTGCTGAACCGCTACGAGCGCGGCGACAAACTGCTGGGCGTGTGCTTCGGCCATCAACTGCTGGCACTGTTGTTGGGCGGCAAAAGTGAGCGAGCGACCCAAGGTTGGGGCGTCGGCACCCATAGCTACAAACTCGCGGCCAAGGCGCCATGGATGAGCCCGCTGAGGGAAGAGCTGACGCTGCTGATCAGCCACCAGGATCAGGTCACCGCGCTACCGGAAAACGCTACGGTGATTGCTTCGAGCGATTTCTGCCCGTTCGCCGCGTACCACATCAACGATCAAGTGCTGTGCTTCCAGGGGCATCCGGAGTTCATTCACGATTACTCACGGGCGTTGCTGGATATTCGTCAGCAGCATCTGGGCGAAGAGGTTTATCAGAAAGGTATGGCGAGCCTGGAGCATCCTCACCATGGAGCGACTGTTGCGGAGTGGATGATGCGGTTTGTGGCGCACAAGCCTTAGTCGGATGTTTGATCATTCCCACGCTCCGCGTGGGAATGCATCCCGTGACGCTCCGCGTCACACCATACTCACAACCACCCCGACCGCTTGAAACTCGCCCATAAACTGACGCACCCAACGGCAATAAACCCCAACACCCCGAAATACCCATAATGCCAAGTCAACTCTGGCATGTCCTCGAAGTTCATCCCGTAGATCCCGGCCACCGCCGTCGGGAACGCCAGAATCGCTGCCCACGCCGCAAACTTGCGCTGCACCACGCTCTGGCGCGACGCCTCCAGCAACACCCCGACCTCGATGGTCTGGCTGGCAATGTCCGCCAGGGTCGTGAGGTCTTCCATCTGCCGCGTGACATGAATCTGCACATCGCGAAAGTACGGGCGCATATTCTTGTCGATGAACGGAAAGCTCAGATTTTGCAGTTCCTCACCGATCTCCACCATCGGCGCCGCAAACCGGCGCAAGCGTAATACATCGCGACGCAGGCCGTGGAGTTTCTGGATGTCGCGTTCGTTCAGGGAACCGCAGAGGACATTGGTCTCCAGCTCATCGATCTCGGCATGAATCGCTTCGCCCATCGGCTGGTAGTTTTCAATCACGAAGTCGAGGATGGCATAGAGTACGAAATCTTCCCCATGCTCCAGCAACAGCGGCCGCGCCTCACAACGCTGTCGGACATAGGCGTAGGACGCTGAATGACCATTGCGTGCGGTAATGATGTAGCCCTTCCCGGCAAAGATATGAGTTTCGATGAACTCCAGTTTGCCTTCATTGCGGATCGGCGAATACGTGACGATAAACAGTGCGTCGCCGAACGTTTCCAGCTTCGGTCGGCTGTGTTTTTCCAGGGCGTCTTCGATGGCCAGTTCATGCAGGTTGAACTGACGTTGCAGGTTGAACAGCTCTTCGGCGTTCGGTTCTTCCAGACCAATCCACACAAAGTGGCCAGGCTTGGCAGCCCAGGCGGCGCCTTCGTCGAGGGTAATATTGGTGACTTTCTTACCGGCACTGTAAACCGCAGCAGCAACGACTCTACCCATGATAGTGATTCACTTCTTATTAGCCGCTTTCTATAAAGACTGGCGGGGCCAGGCAGGATTCAGCTTAACCTTGTCTGCTGCTTGAGAGTCAGCAAAATCTGTAGAGTTCGCAGGCAAAAGAAAACCCGCACAGGGCGGGTTTTTTCAGGCGGCTTGCAGTTGCCGATCCATCGAGTCGATGCACTCGCGCATCTGCTCGCGACACTGGGCGATCAGCATCGGCATGTCATCCAGACTCAATCCAGCCGTAGGAATTGCCGGTAGCGAACGGATCAGAATCTTCCCACTGCGCCAGCGGTTCAATCGCATGTGTTTGACGTAACTGCTGACACACACCGGCACGATTGGCACGCCCGCGGCAATCGCCATCTGGAACGCGCCTTTTTTGAATGGCAGCAGCTCTTCGCCGAGGTTGCGCGTGCCTTCCGGGAAAACCCAGATCGAGGTGTCTTCATGCTGCAAGGTGCGAGTAGTGGTCAGCATCGACTGGCGTGCCTTGTGCGCATTGCCGCGGTCAATCAACACATTGCCGGCCAGCCAGAACAGCTGCCCGAACAACGGCACCCACTTCAGGCTCTTCTTGCCAATGCACACAGTGCGACGGGGCACCACGTTGCCGAACACAAACAGATCGTAGTTGGACTGGTGGTTGGCAATGATCACACAACTGTCAGGCTTATCCATCAACGGCCCGACGTCGGCCTTCACGCGCAAACGCAAAATGCACATCGCCGGCCACGCATACAGACGCGCGCATAAACGGCTGTTGTCCGGATTAAACGGCCGACACAGACCGAGAATCACCCCAAGCATACCGGCCAGAATAAAGTGCAAGCCCATCAATAACATACGAAACACAAACAGCATTTACAGGGCCCACCGGGACAAAAGGTGGCGCAGTGTACGGATGTGCACTGTTTTCGGCAATTGCCGCTATAGAAGTGGGAGATAGCCGATGTTTGAGCGCATGTTTCCGACTTATGGGTCAGATGCGGCCTAGAGCGCTTGAAAGGTTTTAAACCAGACACGTAAGAAAAAGCCCGACACGACGGTCGGGCTTTTCGGTGCAACGCGTAGGGGCTTAACCCATATGCTCCTGATCCAGGATGATCGCGTTGTCCAGCGTCTCCAGCAGCGCCTTGCGCACTTTCAGCTTGGTGTTCTTGTGGGCAGTCATGTTGAGCTTCTTCAACTGACGAGCCGCCGCCAGCGCCGCGCCTTGCAGCTCTTCGGCCGACACCACCAGATCAAGGAAACCGGCATCCACAGCACTCTGCGGATTGAACATCTCAGCATTGATCACCGCACGGTGAAACGCCGACTTGCGCAGACGATCACGCGCCAGCTCGATACCGGCGTGGTGCATGGTCATGCCGATCTGCACTTCGTTCAAACCAATGCTGAACGGGCCATCGACACCAATGCGGTAGTCAGCCGACAACAGAATAAACGCACCCTTGGCCACCGCATGCCCAGGGCAGGCCACGACCACCGGGAACGGGTGCGACAGCAGGCGACGAGCCAGGGTCGAACCGGCAGCTACCAGCGCAATGGCCTCTTTAGGGCCTGCCGTCATCACCTTCAAGTCATAACCACCCGAAAAAATACCCGGCTGACTGGTAATGATCACCACCGCCCGATCCGCCACCGCCCGATCCAGCGCAGCGTTAAACGCAACAATCACATCCGGCGAGATGGCATTGACCTTGCCATTGCTCAAGGTCAGGGTCGCGATACCGTCTTCGAGATGGTAGGAAATCAACTCACTCATGACGCCAATCCTTCTAATAAAGTAGGGCAGACGTTACCCACCGCCGTAGACCAGGTAAAGCGCCGTGAGTGACCGCCCGGTCACCCTTTTCCCCGCCCGGCAAGCGTTGCCGGCCACGCCAGCCGCGCATTCCCCTCTATATAGAAGAGGGCGCGAAGCCGGAGATTGGCGGGTTTGCCATGGCACGGCACCCACAGGAACAACTAAATCGCTAACCGCATGAAAATTCTGCAAAAAAAGTTTGCCATCAGAAAAGCTTTCGACTACATTAGCGCGCCTCGACAGACAGAACATGTTTGACGAGATACGGTGAAGTGTCCGAGTGGCTTAAGGAGCACGCCTGGAAAGTGTGTATACAAGAAATTGTATCGAGAGTTCGAATCTCTCCTTCACCGCCACATTCTGCAAACACAAACCCCTGATTTTCTTAGAGAAAGTCGGGGGTTTGTGGTTTTTTGCGTCTGAAAAAGGGCCATATGGGAACAATATGGGAACACGGCCTGCATTTATGAGATTTTTCTCAATCCCCGGAGTGAAAGCAAACCGACTGTTTTCAACAGAATTGACCAAAAGAAGCCATTGGCTCGGCCTAGAATGCTAGCCAGGTCCGCTTTTCGCTCTTGTTTCTGTGTGTATCACCAGGTCGGTTACGCGATATCTACCTAGCTTGTCCCCAAGGGAGGGGAGTTTGCTGCTGCGGTTTCGCGAGTGATGCTCCTGACCCAACCCAACCCAACCCAACCCAACATGAATTGATTTGAGGAACAAAGCCGAGTAGATGCCAGGCTAGTCGGTAATGGGATAGTGCACGAGACGGTCTACACTCAATGCTGGTAACCACCCGGGATGGTCAGCGCCGCCAAGTAATGGTGTTTGGTTAAATCTCCCTCAGTCGTTCCATCGATATGGAGTGGAGCATGAATATAGAGTTTATTAAGTTCAAAGGAGAATTGGGAAAATTTTGCGATCAGGATTACTGCGCCAAGATTCTTGACGTCGTTTCATTTTATGAGGAAAGGATTCTCCGTTTTTACGAAAAAGTTAGAATAGATGAATTGAACGAGGTTCGGCTAGGCTTCGTCGATATGACTGGTATCGTTAATAATGCATCCTTGAAGAGGAATAATGAAGATCACGGCATGTTCCTGATTAGATTGACATTTGATTGTAATGATGACATTTCGCTTATAATTGCCCATGAACTGTGCCACATGATGCAATTCTTGTCCGGATGGATGGACAGTGCATCTGATGATCCAGATGTTGTAATTTGGAAGGGCGAAATATTTAGAAAGAGCAACCTTGGTCCCCTAAATATGCCTTGGGAGAAAGATGCAAAGAAAAATTCGTTTTCCTTGTGGCGGGAATATGATGGGTGGTAGGAGGCATTGAGGCCTGCAATAGAGACTTACGCATTGGTAAAGGAAAAGCACAAATGACTACTAATACGGTAACGGCGAAGACAGTGGAGTCCTTCAAAAGCGGTCTGGGCGGTGCCCGGTTCGCCCAGCTATTTGCGATACTTGAGGAAAACGGGCTCCGGCCGCTCGGTAAATCGAATACAGGCACACTGCTGTTCCAGGCCATTGACAACGACGGCACTGCGCATGATGTATTGGCGTTCCGACGTGAACCCGTCTCTGTCCTTTCGTTCCCAAAGTCCTACTGGCTTTCTCGCAAAGAACTGCGTAGCAGCTTATGCGGGGCGTTTGAGCCCAATGAGCAACCAACTGCGATTCCTGGTGTAGGTTCGAACTCGAATGAGTCTGCCGGCCAAGTAGCGATCAACAAAAACACCCTAGAGCGCGTGAAGGAACTTTGCGTCGAGGTATGTAATCGTGTGATTTCGACTCACGGCTGAGCGCAATTCTTTTGATCTAAATGAATTGATCCTGATTTTATAGACACCACGATTGGCCTGTTTGGGGTGAAAGTAGCCAGTGACAGCTTCATCAGTTGACCATACTCCAATCAACCTATTGCAGGTTCCAATTGGGGGCACTGTTGCTGCTATGCTTGGGCTTTCTCGAAAGGAGTCGACACCATGCGAAGCGATTATTCACTGTCGGATGTACTGGAAAGGTTGTTCGAAAACCAGCAGGCCCTAGAGGCGGCAATTATGGAGTTGACCCTGCTGATCGAGGCGCAAGGGGTACAGGAAGTGGGCGGGAATGTCCGTGGCGCACTGTGGACCATGGGTGAAAACGCCGGCCATATCAAACAAGGCCTGGCTCGATTGAAGAAATTGGACATCGGCTAACCGAATGTACACCAAGGGCCCGTCAACAGTCATGTCGAGGTGAATTCGGTTAGCCAGTCCAGTTCACCTCACAGTCAGCTATCGGCGAGGCTGTGTAAAAACGTTTTAGAACACGTTTGACAGTCGGGGCTGGAACACAAAAATCGCGCTCCTACGTAAATTTCTGGTCTGCTGATTACACAAGCACCAGAAGATTTTACGTAGCAACGCAGACTTCAAAACGGCACATGCATTTTTACACACTCTGCACCAAAAGCAGTCGTACGTTGCTTAGTCCAAAGGTACGCACAGATAGCTCAACGGCAAGACAAACTTGCTCTGCAGTAAATCTAAATATTTCGCATCGTCACCGTATAAGGGCTTTCGTCCCACAGCAACCAAACTGATCTTTTTTTTGCGCACTTGAGTATGGTAGGCGTATTCGAGTAACTGCCCGATAGCTTGCCGCAGGACGGTGCGAGGCAACAGATCTGACTTAATCTCATAGAGGATGAGCGCATCCTGGGTCTCTACAGTTATATCGATGTATTCACGCTCCGCACGAACGATGTCGGTTGGATAATCTTTCTTCAGCTGCTCGAGTAGTTTCTTCTGCATCCTTGTATGCTCAGCTGTGCGCTGATAAGTCACCGTCCTGGTGGTAGGTTTGATCTTGGGGATAGTGATCCAGTCCTTGCCATTAGGTTTCCGTCGCCCTCCAGGCGTTTGGTCACCCTGGACAACCACAGAATAGAGCTGATAGCGCTTGCACCGCTCTATGATTGGATCGCCGGGTTTCGAGTACTCATCAACGTCGTAAAGCGTGACGTTATCCAACCGAAATCGAATGTTGAATACGTATGGGGCATACTCGTCATGCCCCAAGTCCTCTGGATTGCGACCAAGCTGGATAATCTCTTCACACATCTCTTGAAGCCAGCCATTTCTTTGGAACAATGCGAGCGCATCTTGCGCTTGACGGTCGGTAAGGCATTCCACTTCTCGAATTTCACCTACGTACCGACGTTTCGCTTTTGGCTCAATGCTGAAGAGGTGCAGATCGAATGGCTGCGCGTCCTTGAGCAGTCTATTGCGGCTTTTGTTCACGCCTTGCACGAAGGCGTAACGCCAACCATCAACGATCCAATCATCTCGGAACAACCATTCCTCATGGCCGAACCCGAATTTGCTTGTATAGGAGCTTTTCACCTCTTTGGCCTGCGCTACGCCTGAAGGCTTCTTCCAGTTGTCCGTGTTGTAACAAAGCCTCGTTAGATACTTCATCGCCGCTTCCTGCATGAGGGATATCAGATGGAAGTCACTTTATAGCTCGCTGAGATTTGTAGCCAGCGACGAGCCGCATAACTCATTCAACAGCTCGTCGGTTTGCTAGGCATCTTCACCGGCCGGGTCGAAAGCTGTCGGCCAGCTCCAGAGGGCAAAATTGCGAATCTACAGCTATGCTGCTGCAACTTACATCTCTCAAGCTTGATTTTTATCTGATGAATGTGTGCCCTCTCTAACGTTGACTTGGAAATGGAAATCAAATGAAAACGATACGAAATCAGATACTTGGCACTTTGGTGTTGGCTACTCTTCTGGGCGGTTGCACAGGCATGAGGTTCCGAGACGCCGTCGTCAATCAACCGCTTCCGCAGGACTGGGAGGGTAGAGTCTTGATGAATAACCCAGCAGACTTCAGATATTATATGAAGGAGAACATTGGGCTCCTCGTAACACCCAACAGCGATAAGACATACAGCGTAATCAGCAAGCCAATTACTCCAAATGCATTCACCGCACGGGAGGATACCATCAAAGATGGATCAATCTACAGTTCGCGGATTACCTCTGCAGCCTCAGTTAAAGGTGGCTATTTAACTTTTGCTACCAAGTTTTCTTCTAGTGAGGCAGTTAACTACCAAATCGTTGATGTTTCGCGTGCAGATATACCTTGGGCTCAATTCCCAGACACAAAAATTCGTAAAGCTGCTGCGCAGGCGAATCCGACTGGGATGAAGCGCTTGTGGATTCAGAGTTTGATACTATCCCGCATCGTCAAGAATTCCGCAGCAAAAGTAGAGTGCGATATCTCTGGCGCGGGACCAGCGTTTCAAGTTGGGGCAACATGTTTTAATGAAAGTGATTCAGTCTCAAATGACTGGGCAATCGCTGCTGTTTTGTTTGATATTGATAAATACGTGGCCGAAAATCCCGCAGGTGTTCCTGCGTTGGGATCGCCAGCTGCATTTTCGGTAAAATCGCAGCCTGGCGAATCGGTTGCCAATCAAATCTCAAAAGTTTTTGAGTTTCTTGGGAAACAAACGAAGAAAATTAATGGAAAGCCTACGCTTCCTGAATACATAAGTGCCGAAACGCAAGGCTATACCCTTACTAATTTCCAGAGGGAGTAGTCATTCTTCCAGAATGGTAATTAGTTAGCACGGCCAAAATAAGAGGAGCCTTGCTCCTCTTATTTCGTTTTCAATAGGCATACGCCATGGGTTGGGATGTAAATAGCTATTGGTTTCTTAGACACATCGAAACGTCTCCGATTAGCGGTATCGTACTGAATCCCAAAAGGCAGCTTTGGGTCCAAGCTGTATGAAAACACATGCGCTGTTTTGAAGTCTGCGTTCCGATTCATAAACTGCTTTTGATCTGGCTGGCATGAACGTCTGCAATAGGTTGTGGATTCAACCGGTCTTGGTTGCCCTCGTTGCCCGAAATTGTCCTCGCGTTACATGCCCGGTGGTCTACAGCTTTAGAGCGTGTTGTAGGATGCCAACGACGTCCGGACCATCCTCGTTGATCCAGGTCCCGTAGTGCTGCCGAATCATGTTCCCATTCGTATGCCCCATCTGCTCAGCGATCCAATCGATTGAAGCCACCCCCGTGGTCAGCAACTGACTGGCATAGGTATGGCGACACTGGCCCGGCCCGCGATACCGAACCCCAGCCGCGTTCAAGTGCGTCTTGAAAAACCGATCCCGCACAACAAAATCGCTCACATGCGGCAGTCCGCTTTTGCTGTTCAAAAAGACAAAGTGCAATTTGTGCTGCCGCACCGTCTTGTTATCCCGTTCAACGATGTCGACCGTCTCCGCTTTTTTCTTCTGGTTGATCGCATCGATCTTACGTAGTGCATCCCATGCTGGCTCCAGCAGCCGAACCTTCCGCGTAGAGCGCCGAGTTTTAGTTACACGATATGCCCCGCGCACTTTCGATCGGCGGAAAATCACCGTTCCTCGCTCCAGGTCGACATCCTCCCAAGCCAAGGCAATAGTTTCCGAAACCCGCGGCCCGGCCCAAATCATGAACTGCACCATCAAAAGCTCCTGCGTGCGGCTGGTCGGCGTTTCCAGGATCTGTTTGATTTCTGCCCTGGTGAATGGGTCAGGAGCTTCCGGATCAGGCAGGCGGACGAACAGCCCCTCAGTCGGGTCATGAGCCACCTTCTTACGAGTGCGATACAGCCTGAAGACTTGGCGCACGTTGCTGATGATGTCGCGAATGGTCTTGTTCTTGAGCCTCTTCGAGAGTGTGTCCTGCACCCACTCCTGCAAATCCAAATGATCAATCTGGTCGATCTGAACTTTGCCCCAGCGCGGCCGCACATGAACCTCTGCCTTGTTCGCATAACCCCGATAGGAAGTGGCGGCAACGCTGTTGTGCTTGATCTTCAGCCACAAATCCAAGTAATGGCCGAAGGTGTTTTCGACCAGTCTGGGCGAGTTGGGAAAATGCCGGCTGTAGTCAAAGGTGCCAGCCTGTATCTCGTATTCGATGATGTTCACCAGGCGTGCTGCATGCTCCCGGTTGGCCGCTGTGTTGCCGCCGGGTACAAGCTCCCGGCACAATTCGCCATTGAAACGAAAATAGACCCGTACTGAATTGCCACGGGCCTCTACGCCATCTGCCATGTGCGTCCCCACGCAATGTATTGAACAACCGACCAGCTTTCTGGAAGAAGAAAGGCCCGTTACCGGGCCTTTCGGGGTCAAGTGTTGCCGATCATTCCTGGCGAAGTAACCAGAACAATCCGGCGCTTTTTCTAGGTCTTGGCGCTATCCCGGCGTGTTCTTCTTCAGCCCTACGTCGTGCGTTGATCGCTTGGCGCGCTTTGCTGCACTTCCTGTGGTTGCCATGGGCGCGGGATTTGCCGCATTGGTCGCAGAGGCCTGTAAGCTCGAGGTTCCAGGGGAAGGATTTCCCGTTGTTCATTCCGCATCCCCCAACAGAGCACGGGTCAGGGCATTGCGTTGGCCTTTGCGAGTGAGCTTATTCAACGGTTGCACACTGCTGCGACCGTTACGGGATTTTACGGTGGCCACATGGTCATTGATTACAGCGATTTTTCCTTCGCGAACGCTGAAGCTAACGCTATTCCCGGTACTGCGACCAATGACATAGGTAACGTCATCCCCGACTTTCAAGACGTTCGTGGTAGCCTCTGTGCCGCTGCTGCTTGGGTGTTGTGCTTGCATGGTGCTGCTCCTTGGTGGTGGTCGGTGTCGGGGAGGTGCAACTCCTCGACACCACTTTCAATTTCCTGCGACTGGCATCAACTGGCTTTTCGCACCAGGTGAACAATCAAGTCGTCGTATTGCGTGTCCTCTTCGACGGTTGATTGCCATTCCAGAACCGCATCGATCTGTTGGCGCGTGCAGTCGTCAACCAGTAGCGTTCGCTGCCCTTTGTGAACCCTCACTTCCATAATTCGAAGCAGTCCGGATGCCGCGTAAGATTCCGCATGGATGATGCTGGCATCCTTTCCTTTGCCTAAAAGCGCGGCTTCAATCGTCCGCAACTTGGTTGTTTTGCCGGTAGCCATGTCGCCGGTGATCACTTGGATTTGCATGGTGCTGCTCCTGTGGTTACTGCGGTTCATGCGCTCTGAAACACCCAGCAGCGCACGGTTAAGGGTTTGTTGAACATTGCGTTGCCGGCGCTCTGCGAAGCGCGCACCGCGCTATACGTGGGCTTGTTGGTTTCCACCAATTTGTGACTGCGACTCTCGGTCAGCAGAGTGCGCAAGGTCTTCAGGTCGGCCAGGTTCTGGCGGTGCACGCTGGCCAGCTCGGCGAACTCGTTGAGGTTGATGGCGATCAATTTGGGGTCGGTGCTGTGATTGACCTGCGGGCCTTCGCCCAAGCTTTCCAGGTACTCGTAGACCTCCCAGAATTCAGCCACCAGCGGGTGGTCGGCGCTGATTGCGGTCTGACGTTCCAGGGCCATGGCTGTCAGGGCCTGTTGAGTCGTCACCACCTGGTTTTCATCGAGCGGGCAGACCAGGCATAGGCAATCGACCAGGGCCATCAACTGGCTGTGGTTTTTAATGATTCGCTCGACGCGGATTTCCTTGAGCTTGCGCAGACGTTGTTCATGAACAAGCACACGCTCGGCGAACTTCGCCATCACCTGCGCTTCCGCGCGCACTGCCAGCAGCAGAAAGTGGCTCAGGTGCTCGACCGGGATCAGGTTCAAGTTGTCAGCGGCGGCCCGGCTCTCGGTGGTGACTTCCGGGCGCGCAAAATGCGATTTGATAATCCGGGTCAGGATTGCTTCGGACGCGCTGACATCGGCGTTCTGGCTGATCGCAATAGCGCCACGAAACGGGGGCTCGTAGGTTTCGTTACCGCTGGTTTTCATACCCTTGGTACCGAGCGTGCCACCGCCGTAGAAGTCTTTCAGCTCGTCCCAGTCGAAGCCCTTCGCGTGAGCCTTGTCTGGCTCATTGCGGTCGCCCTCGATCAGCACCACCGGCATGTTGGAAACCTGACCCATGGCTCGCTGTCGGCCGGCGCGTGTAGATTTCGACGGGTCAAAACCTTCATGCTCGCGGCCCAGCAGTTTCCAAAGGAAGGTGAGAAGCGTGGTCTTGCCGGCGCCGGCTTCGCCCGTGACCTCAAGGAACGGAAACGACTTGTATTGCGCGCGGATCTGTTCGGCGAACAGCGAGCCGAACCAGAACGCCAGGGCAACAATGCCTTTGGCGCCAAAACACAGCCACAACATTGGCAGCCAATCGCTGCGATACACCTTGCTGTCGCGCTGAATGTGCATGGCAATCGACTTCTGCAGCGTCTTGAGCCGCAGTTTGCCGAACTCGAAAAAGTCCTCCTTGTTCACTTCGCTGACGATACCGCTACGCACAGCGATGTCGCCGAATACGTAGCAGCTGTGCTGTTTGCTGTAGCCAATGAAATCGATGGTCTCCACGGTTTTCAGGCCGAAGAGTTGGTCTTTCATGATCTTGTCGAGTTGTTGACCACTGCCGGTGAATACGGCACCGGCGGCCATGCTGAGCAGTCGCTTTTTGAATTCGCTGGCGGCGGCAACCTGGCCACCGGTGAAGGTGTTTTTGACGCTCCCACTGTCGTGTGGGAAATCAACGCGGAAGTAGTACCAGGATTCGTCGGTCACTTCGTTGCGTTGGAAATACAGTGCCTGCGGGTAGCAGTTGGCGATCTCGACCACTCCGCCACATTGACGCAGAGCTTTGTCGCGGCGCTGCTTGTCGTTGAGCAACTGGTCTTCATGGCGCTCGGAGGACTCCAGCGCTTGCATGGCCTTGTTGAACTTCTCCAGGTCCATCTTGAACCAGTACAACCGACTGTCGAAGCCGAAGTGAAATTCATGGCGCTCGCGCCAGTCGTACATCAGCACGCCTTTCTCTGAGGCGCTTTCGGCGATCAGAAGGGAGCCATGGTAGCGAGCCGTGGCCAGGTCTTTTTCGACCTGCTCGGTGCGTTGGGTTTCGTCATCGATGAAGTTCCACCGCTGGTGCAGGTCATTCCAGTCAACCTTGCGGCTATCTGGTTGGGGGATCTGCGCCGCTTCGCATTCGTAGCCCAATGCGCGGGCCTGACGTACCCAACGCTTGGTGTATTTATGCGCGCCTGGTTCGTTGTCCAGTGCCCACACCAACTTCGGCAGTTTGCCGCCGCGCTGCCGTGCAAGCTCTTTCAACGACTCTTCGGGATAGGCGCCGGATGACATCGCCGATACTGCTGCGATGCCGTTGTGGACCAGAGCAATGGCATCGAAGATGCCCTCGACGATCCATAGCTCGGTAACGTCCAACAACTCGACGCAGGGCGGACACCACCAAACACCACGGGGACTGTCGCCGGGTTTGAAGCGGGCTTTCATCTTGCCAAAACGGTGCGGCCGGTCGATCAGCCGTTCCCAGTAGCCGCCCTTGTCTAGGGCGAAACGCACGGTGGCGCTGCCTGCGTTCAACTCGCCAGAAAAATACGTTTCCTGGGTGAACCAGCCTTGAATCAGATCCAGACGAAAGCCGCGAGCAAACTCCAGGTAGGCACGCGCCGTGGCGTTGGGATGCTGCTCGGTCGCCGGAGCACGTTTGCTCCAGTCGTCGAACAGGTCTTCGTAGATCTCCTTCACGTGCCAGGTCTGGCCGCACTTGCCCCGGCCACAACGGATCATCCATGGGTCATCGTGGAAGGCGTACAGCTCCTTTTTCTTGCACGCTGGGCATTCGCCTTCGCGCATGTATTTGCCCGCTTTGTGCTTGAGGCCGTAATCGGACTGAAGACGTTGCAAGATGTCGGCGCGTAGATCGTGTTTCATGTTCATCGGGGCTTACTTCACTTCGCCGAGACTGTGTTTGAGGGCGCCAATCAGGCGTTTTTGCGCGGCCATCACGGGGAAGGCAGTCAGCAGCGAGCCGTGCCGTAGACCCTCGGGGATCAAGCGAAATCGATCGTCGTACCAGTGCTCGTTGAACTGCATCGCGTACTGGCTGCGTAGCGTTTCGAGCAACGCTTCGGCCTGCGAACGGCTCAGTTTTGCGTTGATGGCAACGTCGATTTCCATGATCCACCTCGGATTTCGGGCAAAGCTCACCCAAACCCACGGGAAGCGGGGCAGGGCAGGGAGTTAAAAAAGGATTACTGAGGGTGGTGCTTGGGCGCGGAGTTGCGCTGAGCGAGTAATGTCTGCGGTAGCAGCCTCGCCGGGACGGGGTAACGTAGGTCAGCCCGTGTATCGATCAAGTGCACGACCGTGCAATCCGGGCTTGTGCCCCAGTCCACACCAATCCACTTGCGCTGATTGATCACCTGCAATTCAGTCCAGGCGTTGTGCACCAACTGCTGAGCCATGAACACCGGGACTTCCAGTGAAACGGTCATGTGCCGAACGCAGTTGTCGTAGAGCAGATCGGAATCCACCAGGTACTGAGCTTCGTGTCGTTGCAGGTAGGCAAACGCCGCCCGTTGCATGCTGCTGCGGTAGTCGTGGGTCAACTGTTCATGGTTCATTGCGCACACTCCATTTCCATTTGGTCGAGCAGGTCGGGTTGATCGTTGGCGGTCTTCATCGCGGCGCGGCGCAGAGCGATGTCAGCAACGGGAAGCCTCACGGATGGGTTGGCCATGCCGCTTGGGCTCATCTCGTGAGTCATTTCGAATTGGGCACGTACTGACCAACCGCAAGCCTCGTTGGTGCATTGCAGGTAGGCCACGCGCAGGAAAATGTGGGTGCCTTCGCTGGTGCGTATGCGCATGCGGCCTTGGCAGTGAGGGCAGACCAGTTTGTAAGTACTCATGACCGGTCCTTTAGAACGTTTCTGCCGCTTCATGAGCGATGTTCAGCGGAGTGATTGCATCACCGATGGCAATCCTGATGTCAGTGCCTGAGAGTGAATCGTTGGTGGTTGCTGCAATTTCTTTTAATGTGTCCAGTCGCTGCTGGGCGATGACCAGTAGATCCAGTAAGTGATTTCTTTCTAAATCGGAGATGTAGGTCATGACGGCTCACTCAAAAAAGGATGTTGAAAGCTTGATGCAGCGCTTGCAGGAGCGGCATGAAGCGCTGGTGGAAATCATGCGTGGTCGCGAATCCATGAAGCTGACTGCTACCGGGGAGGTGCCAGCGCTATTCGTGAGGGCCGAAGACATCCGCTTTGCGGTGGATGACGTCGCAACAGCGCTGAAAGAGATCAAGGCTCGTCTCGGTAAAGGCTGAGTACGGCTGCGCATGCTCACCTTCCTTCCGTCGTCTTACTGTGCAGTTGGATGGTCGCCAGCACCTCTGCATAGCGGGCAGACATGTAGTGCATCAATGCTTTGATAATTGCTTCAGCTTCCCCAGCTTCAATGACTCCATCGTCGAGCGCCTTGGAAATGATCTGATCAACCAAACCGCGCTTGGCTGCCGCTTTGACTGAACGGCTATATAAATCGATATTGTCTAGGGTTCCCGGCATGGTCAGCGGCACAAACATTCCGCCATACAGCCCGCTGACGTAGTCAGGAAGGAACGTGGTCCC
The DNA here is from genome assembly GCF_030687395.1 of Pseudomonas wuhanensis. Lineage (GTDB taxonomy): Bacteria > Pseudomonadota > Gammaproteobacteria > Pseudomonadales > Pseudomonadaceae > Aquipseudomonas > Aquipseudomonas wuhanensis. The sequence goes on from NZ_CP117430.1 coordinate 2,138,188, forward strand.
CGCGACTTGTTCCAAACGATGGATATGGTCATCGGTCAGCGGGCGGCTGCCGGCGTTTTCGTATGCCTGGTTATCAAACTTCTTGATGGTCATGCCGAGTTCGGCAGCGGCATATAGACGCCCGCCGGGGTATGCGCAAATGACTGCACTGACTACATCCTTTCTGTTGGCTAGAACTGAGCGTTTCATCTTCTGGTTTCCTCCCTGAGCCAACGGACCTAGTTTGTGACTACGCCGTCTTTGATGCCGAGAAGCACCGCGGCGCGGTGAGCTTCGCCCCGCAGACATTTCTTCTGTCCGTTTAGAACCGCGTACACCGTTGACGGATTGAGTTTGTGCTGTTCAGCCCAGTCTTTCGCGGAGAGCCCTTGGTGCGCCAAGCGACTTCGGGCCTCTTGGCATACTTGCTCGGTGGGGTATGCGTTCGGCATAGTCTCGTTTCGTGTGATTTCGTGTGATGACAAGCGCAGTATTTCCCATGATTGTGGGAATGTCAAACCGCTTTGGAGACGTTTGTGGGAATTGGTGATCGTCTAAAAGAAGAACGCGAACGGTTGGGATTGAATCAGACCGAATTTGCGGCGAAGGCCGGTGCCTCTAAAAACAGTCAGTACAACTATGAAAAAGGCGAGCGAAGCCCTGATGCCAGTTACTTGGCAGCAGTGGCTGAGCAGGGAGTTGATGTTCTCTATGTGGTGTCCGGAGAGCGAAAGCCGGCAGCAGCTGGCAGCCTTACCAGTGACGAGTCGAGCTTGCTGGAGTTTTACCGACTGATGGCTGAACCCGATCGTCAGTCATTGGTACGGATGGCCTTTGCGCTTGCGAAGGCAGCAGGTCACGCATAGCACATGCCCACAAGCGGGGTTAAACTGTATGACAGTCACATTGTGAAATGTAGTCGTACCAGTTTGTAATTGATTAGGGCTGGTGGCACGCCTCAACGTGCACAAAATTGGCTGTTCTCTGGGTGAGCTTTTTTGAGGTGCTGTGTTGGCACCGGGCGCCCATTGCGTGTGAAAGGAGTAATCGCATGTTGGAGAACAGTGTGTCGAAAACCGAAGTTTCAGTAGTTTATACTGGTTCTCTGAGCGAGCAGGAACAAACGTTGCTGACTAAGTTCCGGCGGATAAGTGAGCAGCGCCAACAGGATATTCTGCGACTTTTAGAGGTATTCACTCAGTTCCCTGAGTAGGTTGGAGCAGACCCCGGCTAGGTGCTGGGGTTTTATGCTGGATCTGCCTCACCCATTTTTTCCACTCTCGATCCACTGCACGCTTTGCTGTCCTTTCATTCGCATACAACCACCGCAGCCGCCGCGGCTTGCTCTGATCCCCCGCTGTCACCGTCTTTTCCTTCCCGGTCTTCTTGTCGCGGTAGTACGCGATGATTCCCGTGAAGTCGCCCTTGTTCTCTTCAGCCAGATCCTCAACCGTGTCCTCGGGCAACTTGCTCTCCAGCTCCAGACTGACGGTGTAGCCGTTGTCCGCGCTGAGGGTGTGCTGCACGTTGCCTCCGTACCAGATGATTTCGTCGATCTCCGACTTCACGCCCTGGAGCGTATAGGTCAGCTCCGGGATCAGATCCGGCCGGCCAATGGCCAGGGTGTAGCTGAGGGTGGCGCTGCCGCGTTGCAGGCGATTGAACTCGGCACGGGCAGCGCGCAGGGCGGACTGGCGGTCGCTGTAGGTATGGCGCAGATCCTTGAGGTTTTCGCCGCCGCCGGCAATGGCTTCCTGTTTCTTGGCGCTGTTCACGTCGTAGAAGTAGGCGCGCACGCCGTCGTAGCTGTCGCGGTCGGCTTGCAGGTAGCGGTGCCGGTCGCCATCGGCGCGGGTCAGGGTGATGTGGGGCAGCTCCGCGCCACTGGCAGTCTTGCCGCCGCCGGCCGGGAGGCACAGCAGGCAGCCGGCCTTGACTGTAACCACGGCGTCAAACTCTTCCCCCACACGACTGATCAGATTGGCGTCGGATTCGTTGGCCTGGTCGAGTTGCAGGATGGGCAACCCATCCAGGGCGCCGGCAATGGTCGCGGTCAGGCCGTTGCTTTGGGCGATGTCCCCCAGGACGTCGCCCAAAGTAGTGTTGCTCCAACTGCGTTCGCGCTTGGTTTTTAAGCCTTTGCGCAGATCTGCAGACCGAGCGCGAATACTCAGCACATCCGGTGCGCCGCTGTGTTCAGTTTCGTCGACCGTGTAGGTGCCCTTATCGACCAGACCAGTATCGCTCCAGCCAAGCCAAAGGTGGATCACCGCGCCCTTAGGTGGGATGGCCAGCAGCCCGTCATGATCGCTGAGGGTGAGGCTGAGTTGGTCCGCCTCGATCCCCCGGTTGTCGGTCAGGTCCAGGCTCATCAGCCGCGGACTGATCAGTTTGGCTATGTCGTTGCCGTCGACGGTAATTCGAAACGCTGGCACTGGGTACCCGGCCTCGCGACGGTAACGTTCCACGGCGTCATCCAGAAAGCCTGTGACCCTGGAGAGGGCGGCATCGATCACAGCAACGATCTCATGATGCTGACACCTGCGTTGGTACCGGCACCGAGCAGGTCTATCCGATCATCGTCGATGCGTTTGAGGCTGATGGAAAATTCGATACGGCGTGGTGTGCCGTCGCGGAAGAAGATGGTTTTGGTCTCGCTCAGGCTCTCAATGATCCACAGGCCATAGATCCGGCCGCTGCCTTCAACCACGGGCCATGCCTTGCCGGTATTGGCCATCAGGCGCACGGCGTCGAGGCTGAGAGCACTACCAGCCAACTCGGGGAGGATGACGCCGGGAAGGGTGATCGAGTCGTCACCGCGCCCGACAAACTGCCGCGCTGGCGCTGCTCCGAAGCGATTATTGCTGGCGTGGCGCCATTCGGTTTGGCGTTGCAACTCCTGGTAGGCTGCAGTGGAGAGGCTGAACACGAACATGCCCAAGGCAAGCATCATGGGGATTTACTCCAGGTCAGAGAGTTTGCTGCGCTTGCGCGCGCCTTTTTCGCTTTCGATGCGGGCGAGCTCTGCGCGCACGGCACGGGCGATTGCTTGTGGGTCCATGCCAGGCGTTGCCGGGATGTGGATTTCGTAGGTGTCGTGACTGTCGTAAACCGAGCTGCCTGCGTTGCTGATGGGGGCACGGGTATCGACCGTTAATACAGGTAGTGAGGCTGTGCCCAACGCCATGGCGCCCGCAGTGGTGATTTGCTTGCTCATGTCGGCCAGTGCACCCAACGGGCCGTTTTGACCGCCTTCCAGACCTTGGGTGAGGCCGGCCATGGTGAAGCCACCTAACTCGGCGAACACTCGCGACGGGCTGTGGATGCCGAGCTTTTCCTTGAACCAGCCGATGGTCGAATCGCCGATCGAGGTGATGGCGCCTTTGATTTGGCCCATACCGGCAAACAGGCCGTTGACCAGACCGTTGACGATCATGTTGCCGAACTCGGTAAATCGGTTTGGCAAATCCACGCCCAGGTAACTCAGCACGCCGGCGAACGCCTGGTAGATCAGGCCGACCGGGCTGAAGTTGGCCAAGGTGTTGAGGATGCTGCCGATGCCACCGCTGAAGCCGGCCTTGATCTCGGTCCAGGTATTGGTGAAATAGAGCTTCACCGCGTCCCAATTCTTGTAGACCAGGTAAGCGGCACCGGCGAGCGTTGCGACAACCGCAGCGATGGCGAGCACCACCGGGTTCGCGGCGAGTCCCCAAAGCGCGATGCTCACAGTGCGCAAAGCGGTCAGCAGAACGCCGCCCAGGGTGCTGGCCACCGTCCGAATCCCCTGCGCAAGCATGGGGAAAGCGTTGCGCGCCAGGCCGGTCAGGGTGGGGGCCAGCTTCTGCATGATCCTCAGCGTGCCGCCACTCTGTACACCGAACATGGCCATGCCGTAGCGAACCACAGCGAAGGGACCGAGCAGGCTCGCCAAGGTCAGTGCCAGACCACCGAACACAATCGACAGACCGGCCACCAACGCCACGACTTTTACCAAGCCGCCGGCCAATTGCGGATTCTCCCGAGCCCAGGCGCCGACCTTGTTGGCGATTTCGCCCAGGGTGTTGATCAGCTCTTTCAGATCGGGCGCAACGGCGGCGCCGAATTCGGCCATGGCATTGGTGAAGCTACCTTCGGCGGCTTCCATGACATTGGTGAGGGTGCCGAGCTGTTCGTTGACGCGCTTGCGTAGGTCGGCCTGGTTCTGAAGCTTCTGCTGAATCTCCCTGTATCCTGCCAGCCCCTTGTTCATCATGGTGTTCAGGGTGGTTATCGTTTCAGAGTCATCGCCGAACAGCGATTTCATGGTCGCGGTCCGGTCTTCATCGTTCAGCGTATTAAGCTTTTCGACCTGGGCAAACAGGTTTTCCAGGCCGGCGAAGTTGCCTTTGTCGTCGGTGAACTTGAAGCGGATTTTTTTGCCTTCGATCTCCAGGATTTTGTTGACGTCCTTTACACCGTCCTTATCCAACCCAGCCTGGAAGATTTTCCGGAAGGCGTTGCCGGCGGCGCCGCCTTCCATACTTGTTTGATCCATCATGACCAGCAGCGGTGCCAGCTCGTTGGCCGCATCAATGCCTGATTTTTTGATGGTGTCCAATACCGGCGAGATTTTGCTGAAGCCCTGGAGCATGTTGGTCGGGTCAACGCCCGAGTAAAAACCGCGCTGGATGGTATCCATCAACGCCATCATGTCCTTCTCGGAAGTGCGGGTGGCATCTTGCATCTTCGCCGCGAATTCGGCGGCTTCGGCCACTGGCATTTGCAATTGCACGCCCAGGTACGCCGCTGCTTCACCGGTACCGCCGAGAATGCTCTGGGCGCTGAGACCTTGGCGCCGGAGCATCGTCATCATTTCCTGAAAGTCGGCCGTGGTACCGGGCAATCGGTCGCCCAGTTTGGTGGCGAGGTCAGTGATTTTCTGGAAGTCCTCAGCGACCTTGCCCGTGCCATCCATCATCGACACTTTCAGTTGTGTGGCCGAGTCTTCGTTCGGCGCAAAGGCGCCAATGGCTTTGGCAATCGGCCGGCTTGCTGCATAACCCGAACCCAGTCCGGCGGCGCCGTTCATGGCCATATTGCCCGCCAGGTTCTGGGTCTTCTCCATCTTGCTGCGTTCGATCGCCAGGCGTTTTTGTTGCGAGTTCAGGGCGACCAGGCGCTTGCCCTGTTCGCTGATGCTGGCGTTGGTGGCTCCAATCTGTTCGCGCAGCTGGCGCTCGTGGCTGCTGAGGTCCTTGGTGCTGATGCCGGCGCTGTACAGTTTCGTGCGTAGCGTCTGGAGCTGTTCACTCTGCTGCTGGTGCTGTTCTTTAAGTTTCTGTGCTTCACGCACGGCGGTGCGGAAATCTTTGGCCATGGACTTGGTCGGCACACCGGTGGCAGCGAATTGCTGGCTGAGTGCCCGAACCTTGTCGCGGGCGGCGCCGAGAGCTTGCTCGGTTTGTTCGGCCGCAGCGCGCTGGGTACGCCAGGCGCTGACATCCTTCTGCTGTGTGTTGAGCTCCTTGAGGCGGTCACGAGCATCCTTGAGGGCGCGTGCGGCGCCGATGCTGCCATTGTTGATGGCCTTCAGTGGACCGCTCGCCCGGTCGATGGCGTTGAGCAATACCTGAAGTTTTAGATCATTCGCCATCGGTGGAGCTCCGCACCCTGGCGCGCTCGCGCCAGTCCATCAGTTCTTGCAGGCCCAACTGATCCATGTCCGCTGGCGCCCAGTGAAAAACCACAGCCAGGTCGGCCATGGCGTCCTCTACGCAACGAGGGATGCGTCCGTCTTCACCGACCTCTGCAACAAAAAACCGGAAATCTTGCTGCCACAGGCGAGCAGGTCGGCCGGGTCCATTCCGGCTGCTTCCGGGGCGGTAATGCCTGGGCTGGTGATGCGTGGCAGGATCTTGATCAGAGTGGCCACGTCCATGTTCAATAGTTCAACCAGCTGGACGCCGCGCAGCTCGCCTGACGCTGGTTTTCGTAGGGTGAGGGTGTCGATGGTGGTCTTGCCGCGTTTGATCGGTGAATCGAGGGTGACGGTGTTGTCATCGACAGGCGGTAATGCTTCTACGGTGTCTTCAGGGTTCATGAAAGGCTCCAGATTTCAGGTTAGGCCGTCCTCGAATGAGCACGGCGGGGCGGATCAAAGGCCGATGGCGGCGCGCTGTTTTTCCAGCATGTCGACACCGTTAACCTTCTCGATGAAATTGAGCAGATCGATCTCGATGATTTCTTCGTTATCGACGATCAGCTTGTAGTAGGTGCAGGTGGTGGTGATGCTGTGTTCGGTGTCTTCACCGGGCTGGGCATCGCCCATTTCGATGGTTTCGTGGCGGCCGCGTACGACGATCTCCACGGCGCTGACTTCGCCGGTGTCGTCCTGCTGAAACGAACCGGCGAATCGCAGCTGCACACCCGAAGCGTTCACAGTGCCGAACTGACGCAGCGCGATCAGGTCCAGGCCACCGGTCTTCCATTCGAATTGAATGCCATCATCGGAGAAGCCCAGATCCGCCTTGACCGGTCCGTTCATACCGCCGCCGCGATAGGCTTCCATCTTGCGACCGAGCGGGGGCGGGGTAACGCTTTTAGCAACGCCCTGGTAGCTGTTGCCGTCGTTGAACAGGTTCATGTTTTTGAGTTTGCGAGGCATGGCCATGGCTGTGTTCTCCGGTGTACTGACTCGGGGTGACTCCCCTCACGGGGAGCCCCGGTTTAGCTATTAACTTTGTTGGCGAACTGGATCAGGTAACGGTCGGTGATGCGCTGCCGAAGGGTCAGGTCTTCCAGCGGCGGTACCGGTGTGTAGTCGTAATCGAGAACAAGCTTCCCGGCCTTCAGGCTGTCTTTGTCGTTTATGTCATCCGGGTACCAGCAGCTGCCGCCAATCAGGTAGCCCGCGGTGACCAGTTCGCGGAACTTGGCGTTGATGCTCTCGATCATGTCGCGCACCAGAGAGGCATGCATGGGCCTGTCCACAGCCCACATCTGCGCCTCGGCCATGGTGTCGGCGAGGATCTGCGCGGTACGGGTGTAGTTCTCGAAAGCGAATAACGGATCGTCGCTGCACGTCCGACTGCCCCAGAAGCGAAAGCCGCCCTCGTTGATCAGGGTGGTGACCTCGTTACTGTTGAGGTAGTTGGCATCGGTGGCGGGGTTTTGCAGATCCCAGAACACGTCGGCGCTGATGCCTGTCACGCCGTTGACCGCAACGTTGGACAACGTTTTGTGCCAGCCCACTTCCTGGTCGATCTTGGCGCGCAGGCCCAAGGCGCGAGCCACAGAGGAGGCCTTCGCGGTTGCATTGGCGGTGGTGTTCCAGTTCTGGAAGTCCGGCCAGATGACCATGACTTCTCGGGCGCCGAAGTTTTCGCGGTAGGCGACGGCTTCTTCTTTGGTCTTGCAGTTCCAGGCACTGACGTAGTTAAAGGCGCGCAATTGTTGACCGATAGCGACCAGGGCGCTGGCCACCGGTTGGCTGTCCAGACCAGGTACCCCGAGAATGCGTGGCACCAAGCCGACCTTGGCCTTGGCGGCGAGCAAGGCTTTCATGCCGGTGTATTTGCCATCGGCGGTGGTGGTACCAATCAGGGCGCTGGTGGTGGCTGCTTCCGTCGCCCCTTCTTTGACACGCACCACGATCACATAGGGTTTGGTCTGGTCGGCAATGGCTTGGAGAGATACCGCCAGCGTGCCTTTGGTACCGGCCTTGGCAATAGCACTTTGTACGTTGGTCAGTAGAACCGGTGTGTCCAGTGGGAAAACAGTGGCATCAGCGTCTTCGGCCGTGCAAACCATGCCGATAACAGCGGTGGGGATGGTGCGGATGGGGCGGGTGCCGTCGTTGAGTTCGATGACCCGCACGCCGTGGAGATAATCGGCCATGGGTTTGCCTGCGCAGTGAATGAGATGACAGTGCGCAGGCTGCCGCGTGCGCGCCTGATCGGCGAGTACCGGGGATTGTGAGAGCGGGGATTACAGGGAGAAGTGCTGACCTGGTTGCTGGACCGCTTTTCACGGCCCAGGGTTCCAGCAGGGTAGGGTTAAATCGCGTCCAGCTCGGCGATAACCAATTCGCCAGCCGTGACCACCGCCTCGACGGTCGCCAGCTCAGCCAGGGACGCTTTGCCGCCGATGCGGGCTGCCTCGATGCGTGCGGCCACCGTCAGCCACGAATCACGGGCTTCAATCACCCGGTTTGCCTGCGCTTGCGGAGTGATTTGCAACGCCTCGGCTTCTGTCTTGAGCAACACGTAGTCGCTGGCATCTGCTGGCGAGCCGGCAGCGATGTAGCGCTCAGCTTCATTCGCCTTGAGCAAATACATGGAATCCTGACCATCAATCCGAGTGGCATTACGCGCGCGGGCCTGCGCCACGGCAGCATCAATTCCTTTTTGAACCTGCTCAGCCGCAGCCCCCGCCAGCACCAATATCGGGATTCCTACTGCTAGTGCGTCCTCGACGGTAAACGCCGAATAAAACTGCCCTTCGTATGTGAAATTAAGCCGCATTTTTAGTCACCGAGTTAAACAAGATTCACGTTAGTAACGACACTTCGGGTCGCGCCATTGGAGTCAAAAACAACGCCAGTCAAATAGTCACCCGACCATTTCGCGCCGGCCGGCAAGGTATTGGATTGCGCCGCAAAAATAATCGGACTACCGGCCGTTTCGATTAATGGCGTGTTCTTAACAACCGGACCCACGCGGCTGATCTTGTTTAAGTACAGCGAGACGATGCCGGTTTGCCCGTTGATGGTGTGACGAGTCAGGGCGGTATCGCCCAGCTCAATCTCACACCCGGTCACATGAATCATGCCCATCGGGCGGTCATAGCGACGGAAGAAACCCGTGTAGACGTTGTTCGTCGTTGACTCGGGCTTCGAATAATTGGCCGTGCGAATGCGGATGCTCCCCAAAACAACGGTGGAACTGTCCAGCATAAAACCTGTGGTCGAGTTGTCCTGATTCCCCGCGCCGTCAGCCCCGTTCGCCTGCACGCAAATATTGCGCAGGGTGGGCATCACCGTCTCACCCTCGGCGACAGTAATTGTCAGGTTCTTGGATGCGACGAAAATCAAACTCTCGATCACATGTTCGTGACCAAACAACCGGACGTAACCACCACCGCCGTAAGGAATGGTATTCACAGCCTTTGCCACCGTTTTAAACGGTTTGAGCTTGTCGCCTGTACCGGCCGCATCATCCCCGGTAATAGCGTTCACGTAGTAAACTTTGCTCATCGCCGGGACCGCGCTAACAGCAGCGGCCACGGCATCTTTAATGCTTTTCTCTTTATCCTGGAACATTGCAACAAGGCGAGTAGCCTCAGCCAGCAGTGCCGACATGCCCATAGTTATTCCCCCGCTTTATTTCTGTTTAAGTTGCGAAACTTCGTTTTTAAGTACCCGGATCGACTCATCCATTTCTGCGATTGAGTCTCTTTGCGTCATGTAGCCACGCATCAAATTCACCAGGCTGGTCGTGCAGTCGCCCGCTAGGGCATCGACAGCTGCTGCCGCCCAGCCTCCTTCGTGGTACATCGGATAGACCGGGTAACGCAGACACAACCCACCAGCGCCATCGATTTTGGGCAGCACCGCGTAGATGCCCGAGGCCCGCACCAGTCGAGGCGCTCCGGCGCTATCCAACACCCAACGCGGGCTTGCCCCGGTATCCGCTGGATCGGGATCTAACACCGTGTCAGAGAACATTTCGGCCGGCGTGAGGTAGTGCCGAGAGCTATCGCTGCGCCCCGTCCAAGCGGTTTGCGCGGTGGCGCCATCGCCGGCCGTGGCGTTTACCGTGGCAATGCCATAAGGGTTCCAGCCCTCCAGTGGCGTGCGCAAAATCAGCTCCAACGGAATCGCATAGCTGTTGCGATAGGTTTGGCCATCCGCCGTAAACGACGCCACCTCTGGGCGGGTATTGGACGCGACGAACAGCGTCGGATCGTTGTAACTACGCAGGCCCTTGGTGCGGCCGCTAGCGTTGCGCTCGTGCCCATACCGGCGGTTGTAGTAAGCCGCGTTCAGCAGTTCAGGGCTGTCCCACTTGGTCAGCTTGGTGACCACACCGCTGTCCGTGTACTGCTCGACCAGGTTCGCCCCGGCGCCGTTCAGCCCCGGAACCTTCGCCATCAGTTCATCCAGTAGGTCAATGGTTGGGGATTCGTTGTACGCGCCCCAGGTCGGATCGGCCGACAGCTCACGGTTGATACGCCACCGCTGACGGCGGCTTGTCGCCACCTGCGGCCCTGTCAGGTTCGCGTGCCAACGCTGCAACGGCAGATCGAGTGGGGTGACGAGTTTTTCAACGGGGTAATCCCCCACACTGCCCACGTCTGCGACCGATATGCGGTAGCGCCAGGCCACGTACTGCGGCCGCCCAGTCTTGGACACTTGGCGCACCGAGCCAGGGATAAACGACCCGTTTTCATTGCGACCGCTGAAGCCGGTGGCGCCCATCAACAAGGTGCGCGACAACAGGTCGCGATAGCCGTTGATTTCCTCCAGATGGCGGAAGCTTTCAAAGGTATCGTTCACCTCGTCGGTCAACAGCTCCGGCCAGATTTCCAGCACCGACAGGTTCCAGCGAAAATGTGGCCGGTAGTCACGAATCTCGGTATCCCGCGCAGCAAAGGCCCGAAAGTATTCACGCATTTCTGCGACCTTCGCCGGAATGCCGACCGCCGCATTCACCGACGCGGGGGCTGCTGGTGGGGCAATGTCCACCATGGCCAGGTAGTTACCCGGCGCAGCGCTGCGCAGGCGGTAGTCGTTGTGCCGCGTCCTGACCATGTGGCCGTTGATCATGGCCGCGATTTCACCCAGCCCCGGAGTGGCCAGCAGGTTGGGGTGGTTGTGCAGGTTGATGGCCGAATAAGCGCCGTCGAACGTGCGGTTGAACGACTCGGTCCCGGCAGAGCCGTATTGACGACTGCCCAAAACCCCCGACTGGCCAAAGGTTCGGAAAATTTCAGCTAGGTATTCTGACTGACTCGACTCGGCGACCCAGTCTGTTTCGATGAAATTGGTCAGCGGGTAGTTATGGGTTTTGCCTTCTGCATGTTCGGCCGACAAATCTTTTTTGATGCTGGCCAATTCGACTTCAACAAACTCTTTCACCCAGGCACGGGTCGCCTGAATGACCGAGCCGTCGAGCATCAACGTCACGTTGTCGGCATTGCTGGTGGTGAAGATGGTGCGAATGTTGATTTCGCGACCGGCACCGGTGGCAATGAGCGGCTTAAACGACTCAGGGTATTTGCCGATGGCGTACAACACGCCGGTGTCGGTCCAGACGGCCACTTCACGAATCCAGAAGCCACCGACGTTTTGAGGAATGATCGCCTCGACCACCAACCAGGCTGTGTTTGTTTTGTCTTGATACAGGTTGCTGAAGCTGCCTTCCCAGACCGTACGCTTCAATGCGACTTGCGTATCCACAGGGTTGTAGGTGGCGCCGTTACCGTCACCGACGCTCATTTTGACCAGCTTGATTGGCTTGCCGGTGGCCTTGCAGTCGGCTTCATATTGAATGCCGGCCTTGGTCAAAATCGTATAAAACTCTTGCGCTGCCATCACGCCTCCAACGGGTAGATAGTGGTCAATTCACCCGCGTCCGCAGCGATGGACTGATAGGCCGGTTCGGCCTGTTGTTCCAGGGCTGTGACGTGCAGGGGGTGGATAGTCGTTTGCTCGCCAGAATCACCGCCAACCGCCTCTCTGGCGGGATAGGCATGCTGTTCCAGCAACGTGGGTTGAAGCGGATAAAGCGTGGTCATTTCGGCGGTGACCGCGACACTCGCCGCGTCCCGAGCCGTGCAGGTGAGCTCCAGCAACGTGACGTGCAACGGGTAGATCGTAGTGACCTCGCCCTCGAGAACGCAGGCACCGAACCAGAGGGCGGCGGTGGTTTCCAAGCCAAAGGCGAGGCGGGTCATGTGCCGGCTGACCGGCTTGGCGTCATCAATGAGCCGGGTCAGCTCCTGGTACATTTCTTCGGTGATACCGGTATCCAGAACCTCGACCTTCAGCGCAAAGGTGCCCGGCTCGCGCTCTGGTACGGTCTGCCACCATTCCTCCACCTCGATCAGGTAGCCCAGAGGCTCGACCACGCGGCGCAGTGCACCGAGGGTGCCTTTGCGCGCATGGATGTAGAACGACGCGCGGATAGCGGTGCGCTTGGCTGCGTCGGACCATCGAGGGTCCCAGCGATCAACCGAGAAAGCCCATGCCAGGTAGGGCAGCAGGTGCGGCGGGCACAGGTCCGGGTTGTACAGCTGGCGCAAAGGAATCGGCACGCGCTGGATGTCTGCCAAGGCTTGGGCGGCCTGGCGTTCTAGCGGGGTGACGTTGCGCGGGAGCAGGGCTTGAGCGGTCATTACTCAACCCCCAGGGACAAATCGATATCCGTGCAAAAGGGGGCTTGGTAGGGGCTGGCAACGATGTCCCGCCAATCTTGCAGCACGACTTTGCGCACGCCTTCAACGTGCAGCGAGGCGTGCACGATGGATTCGGACACTTCAAGCCCGAGGCGACGTCGCTGGCTCACGAACTTCAGTAGGCTGGTCTTAGCCGCGGCAAGAGCAAGCTCGCTCTCGGGACCATTACTCAGCATGTAGAGCTTCGCTTTTACCTGGTAGTTGATGATATCGGCACCCTGAACGGTCAGTCGATCAGCGACCGGGCGGCGATCATCGTCACTCAGGTATGTCTTGACCGTGGCCAGCAGCGCAGGCGAGGCAGTACCGTCGCCGAGCAGCGATTGCACGATCACCACCACTGCGGCGGGTGCAGGGCTTTCGGCGGTTGCGTCAGCCACTTGGCCATCTGCCGAGCGAGCATGAAAGATGTAGCTGTTGCGGGAACCTGCAGTGCTCAGACCTTCCCAGGCCATTTGTGCACGCTCGCGCAGGCTGTCGTCACTCTCCATCACCCGAGGGATTGGCGGTATCGCGGATGGCCTGGCTTCCTGAACGACCAGGCGTGCGACGTTGTAATTCGCGGCGATGTTTTCGAGATCGGTGCCTTTGGCCAAGGCCAGCATGTTTGCAACGGACGCTTCATTCACACGCTGACGCCAGACAGTCTCGCGATAGGCGTTCTCCTCGAGCAGCTTGGTCAGCGGCTCCGACTCCAGCGTAAGGCGTGCAGCGATTTCGGCCTGTTCTTCGACTGGCCAGAGGCTGATGGCGTAGGCCTTGCGCTCGGCAAGGATCTGCTCGAAATCGATCTGTTCGACGATCTGCGGGGCCGGCAGCTGAGCCAGGTCGATGGCGGCAAAGGTACTCATACGCTGGCCCCAAGCTGCAATGGGACGCTGAGATTTAGCGCCTCGTTGGTGTCGACACGGCTGCATTCGATGTCCATCACCGTCTGGCCTTGTAACGTGGCTCCTATGAATTGCACACGGCTGAGGGTAATTCGGGGTTCCCAGCGCATCAGGGCCATGACGGTGGCGGCATAGGCGCGCAGACGGGTGATGTCATTGAACGGATGATCGACCAGCTCCGGCAGTAAGCTGCCGTACTCCCGACGCATCACGCGGGTGCCGAGGCGAGTGGTCAGGATGTCGGTGGCCGACTGGACTATATGCTCGACGGTGTTGATTGCGGCGCCGGTTTCTCGGTTCATTCCGGTTTTCCCGTCTTGCCACCGCCTGTCATCACGCCGCCGTGCGGGTGATTGACCAGGCTGATGTCTGCCGCGATCACGTCCTCCGATACGGTGACCTTACCGGTGATTTTCTGGTTGCCGGTCTGGGTGTAGTCGCCCTCATGGGTGATCGGGCCGACGATGTGGATGCCGCTGGTGCTGATCAGGTTGGTGGTGCCGCCTTCGGTCAGCGTGGCGTTAAGGTGGTGAGCGACGCTGTCGTACTCGATCACCGTGCCGTCGCGGTAGGTGCGGCGTTGCAGGCCTTCGCGGTCGCCGTTGGCCGGGATGTGGTCGCTGAACAGGCCGGTTAGGACGATGCCGTTACCGAGCTGGCCGGAAGGGCTGAACAGGATGACTTGCTCTTCGATGGTGGGCGGATTCCACTCGCGGTCGGCGCCGGCTCTCGGGGCAATCCATGGCAACCAGCCGGTGGTCAGCGATCCGGTTTTGACTTGCACACGCGGGGGCTTCATCTGGACGGCAGCGATGGTGCCGAGGCGGATGAGGTTTTCAATCAGGCGGGCGAGGGTGGCTAAGTCGTTCATGAGGTAGATCTTGTGCGCTGCGCGCGTAGGAGCGCATCTTGCAAAGCTTGTATAGTCAGTCTTCACAAACAATTTTTTTATTGAGATGGGTTCGCTTCAGGGCAGGTGTTTGTTTTGGTTATGGTCGAAAAGCGTCGCGTGATAGTGTATTGCTGAGTCGGTCTTTATATGGTTGTGTGATCTTGCGGGGTAAGGGAAATGGATAAGCGTTACCAGGTTTTTGTCAGTTCTACTTACAAGGACTTAAAGGATGAGCGGCAGAGTGTAACCGAGACGTTGATGGGGATGGACTGTATACCTGCAAGTATGGAGTTATTTCCCGCTGCCGATGAGGAGCAGTGGGAGTTTATAAAGAAAATAATTGATGATTGTGATTATTATCTTTTGATTATAGGTGGTCGGTACGGCTCTCTAAGTCCGGATGGTATAAGTTATACCGAGAAGGAGTTCGATTATGCTGTGGAAAAGAGAATTAAAGTAGTTGCTTTGATCCATCGAAGCCCCAATAAGCTGTCATTTGAAAAATCAGAGGAGTCTCCTGAGGCGAGGGAAAAGCTTCAGGCTTTTCGTGAAAAGGTATCCACTGGAAGGTTAGTTGGATATTGGGACCAGGGTAGTGAGTTGGCAGGTCTAGTGGCCTTGAGCCTCGGTAAGACTATCAGGGCTTATCCTGCTGTGGGATGGATTCGCGCGAGCGAGGGCTCAAGTGAAGAACTTCTAAAGGAAATAAACGAGCTCCGCAAAGAAAATGAAAGACTGAATCAGGAATTGTCTCAAATCAAAGCTTTGAAGGAGACAGTTTACGATGTGCCTGATTTGGCAGGTTTTGACGACGTGTTTGAATTGCATGGGACATATTGGGATGGATTTGCGAGCTCTATCTGGAAAGTAAAGTTTACGTGGCGACAGATTTTTTACTACGTGTCGCCCTATTTGGTAGCTTCTCGCAGTGAGTCCTCTGTTAAAGAGGTTCTTCGTGACGCTGTTTGCTTTGCTAACGAGTATTTGGGTTCTGCTATGACTGAGTTAGAAGATCAGGACTTTCAAACCGTAGCGATTCAATTAAAGGCTCTTGGTGTTGTGAAGGTTGATGTTTCGAATTGTGTTGGTGGCGTAATTGACCCTTTGTGGACATTAACAGGTGAGGGGGAAAAGCTTATGGTGGAGTTGCGGGCTGTCAGGAAGAGCGCTATTTAGAGTTTAATAATGCAGGCGCTATGTGATCCGGAAACTCGCAGTAAAAGCGAGTTTTTGGGATGCTATTTATTAGTTAAGTGAAGCAGAAGGCCGTCGCGGATCAAGTCAAGATCCGCTTCGGTAAACCCTAAAACCTCCCGTTGATCGTACTTTATGTCTGGGGCACCACGCTCCGCACGATCTTTCATGCCGTACTGATGCACTCGGGCGATGCGCGCAATGCGGCCAGTGAAACCGACACTGATGGCGGTGCCATCGCTCTGGACTTTGAGAAAGCTAGCCGTGCGTAGCTTTTTAAACATCTGAACCTTCCGCTTCACCCGTCCCTGTTTACCGCGCAGATTGCGCTGCTTGCGCGGGGTGTACTTGCTGCCATCCGGGTTACGCTGGGCGTTCACTCGTTGCTGCTGGCTGCGACGCAATGTCTGACCGAGGCTTCGAGCAAGTCTGTTGCGTGATGCAGGCTCCAGCTGCCCGAGCAAACCGGCCGCCCAATCCTCCAGCGCTTCCAGTCTGTTAGTCATTCGGGACTACCCATTCACTACCTGTGCCCTGGTCGCCGGGAATCCAACTCGGATCGAGAAACGCCGCGACTCGCTGAGGTTCACCAGGGTGTCTGAAGGTGGTTTTGCCTTCGGCGTCTTTACCTACGACCACGCGTTCAGTTAGCGGCAAGGTCAGACTGAGGTCCACCTTGCTGTTGTCGAGAATGTCGGCTTCGAACTGGATACCGGCGGCGGACTTGTTCAGGTTTTCCAGCAGCTCGGATTGATGAACGCTGATCCAGCCGAGCAGGGGCAACATGACGTTGTCGGGGTGGCCGGCGAAGTCGGTGAGGATGACTTGCAGGTCGAAGCTGTATTCGAACGAGAGGCTGGCCGCAGCAGTGCAACGGACTTTGCCGTTATCGATAAAGATCAGCAGCCGCTCGGGGTTGTGTTTGAGTTCGGCAACGGTGGCCAACAGGTGGGCGCGCAGGCTTTCGGGTTTGTTCATGGGTTGGCCTGTTGATGCTGGTAGACCATGTCGACCTGACCCGCGCATTCCGCCCAGGCAGCCTCGACTCGGTCCTGGTCGTTGAGTTGGTCGCCGTTACTGCGCGGACTGGTCGCCGGCAGAGTGCAGGGCACTACGGCCGGACAACCACTGACGATAAGCGTCGGCGCCGGTGAGGGTGGGCCGCTCGCGCAGCCGACGAGCAGCATCAGGCAAAGGCTGACCAGCCCAGTCGCGTAGTTCGGCATTTTCACGTTTCAGAGCCTCAATGGTGAGTTCGCGTTTTGCCAGGCCTTGGCGCAGCTGGTCCTGTTGGGTACGCAGGCTGGCCTGTGCGTCTCGTTCCTGTTGCAGGGTGTTTTGCAACGCGCTGGCGTTGGCGAGGTAACGCCTAGCTTCTTCCCGGGCGGTGTTGGCGTCCTTGGTTGCCAGCTCTGTGTTCTTGTCAGCAACGGTGACACGCAGTTCCTGGCTCCAGATCAACAACGTCAGAGCACCGAGCAGGGCCATGCCATACAGGGCCTGACGCAGGGAACTCATGCGCGGTACCAGCCGAGTTTGTTCATGGCGTCGACTTCCAGCTGCTGCACCGGACCGCGAATGATGATGACCTTGCGACCAGGCATCTGGATGTGTAGCGCGTCGCACAGCAGTTCCATGTCGTGCGGGTCGCTGTCTTCTGGCACCACCAGCAGATCGCCGTCCTGCACGTTCAATCGTTGCACCGCGTCGAAGTCGATCATGCTGCCACCGCCTGACCACATCCGCAGTCGTCGTGTCGTTCGTAGGCGCGTTGGAGTTTGATGTCGTACAGGTTCCGCTGGTAGGCCGGCCCGTTGTAGAGCTTGGCGAACTCGACCCATTTGCGTCCCTTCAGTGTCTTGTGCAACGCCGGATCGGTTTCGATAAAGCGAACGAAGGCATCGAACTGCTGCGACTCGCCCGCACTCATCGCCACGACGAAATCCTGCACGCTGGCGTAGCCGAGGCGCTTCCAATGGAAGCCCATGATCTGGAACGCGCCCCAGGAAGCGGACTCCAGCGCGGCGGTGTCATCAATCAGGCGAGCGGTGGTCAGGCGTTGGTGTTCTGCGGTACCGCCAGCATAACCGCCCGCTTTCGGATTGACGATGGCTGGGTAGGTACTGGCGAGCTGGTCAGCGTGGCGTTTGAGTTCAGCGGTGTCATCGCCTTCGTTTCGAACCTTCGAAAGCTGGCGGTACATGATGTGGCGTTCGAATAGGATCACCGGCTTGCCGTTGTCGAGGAAACCCTTGCCCTTCGATTCGACTTCGTTGACTGCGTATACGCTGGCCAGAGGAACGTCGAGACGTTGCGCGGCGTTGACCAGGTCGGTGTTCTTCAGCAGTTGCTGGCAGTCATAGCCGGCGAGTGCTGCCTGCGTCTTATTGCCGGCGACACCATCAGCAACTAGGCCGACCTTGAGCTGATAAGCCCGTACGGCTGCCTCGGTGACGTCACCGTAATCGCCATCGACGGTTAGCGTTGCACCGTAATTGTTGAGATTTTTTTGAAGGGCGCGCACCGCTTGCGAGCGGTCACCGTGGCGAAGTGTATTCATAGCTGCTCTACCTTGCGGGTGAAAAACTTCCTTGCCGCAGCGCGTGTGCCTTCGACGCCCAGCAAGCCGATCACACCGCCGAAAAATGGCGCAGTCGATGCGGGAATACCCAGCAGTGACAAACCATGGCTGGCGGCAAGTGCTAAGGCGCCGCAAAGCGGGGCCTCGATTGCCATGCGGCGTAAAGTGCCACCGCCGTACATGATCCGAAGGGCCGCGATGATCAGAGCCAGGATGCCGGCGTAGAGGGTCGGCCAGTTTTGTTCGAGCCAGGCGGCGAGCCAGGCCCAGGTATCGGGACGTTCAGGCATGTGTTTCATTCCATGGTCCAGTGTGGGTGGTTTCAAGGACGCGGTACGGGTGAGTCAGTCCCATAGGTTCACCATCTGCCGCTGTGGGGCGGTGGTTTGGGCTTCGGGCATTTGAACCGCCAGGCCATGGGGCAGCACCGGGCCGTGATCAGCCAGGCCAGGGTTCGCGTCGAGTACGGCTTCGGTCACGCCAGCGGTACGGCCGTAGTGACGCCAGCAGAGCGCGTCGACGGTGTCGTTTTGCTGGGCGCGAAGGGTCACTGCCATCAGATCAACTCCACCGTGGTACGGCCGAGGCCGAGAAAGTCGCGCACCGCCCAGCGCTGGTCGCGGCGCAATTCGTCGATGCTGGGATTGAGCTCGTCAGCGTTCTGGTTGCCGCTGTTGGTGGTGTCATAGGAGCGGTAGCGCTCGCAGATTTCCGCCCCAGTCGCGGCGTAGATAGCTCGCTGGTAGAGGTGGACGAACTGCGACACGTCTTTGACCTGTTCGGCCGGGACGTCGGCAAGGGTGGTGTAACCCTCGGTTTGTTTGGTACGACGCCACTCGGCGAGCTCGCGGTTGACGCTGATGGCGGCGGCAATGGTCGCGGTTTCCAGGCGGATTAGGGTGACGCTCGAATCAATCCTCAGCGTGCCGCGCACGTCATCCAGATCGATCGATGGCCAGAAAGGGTCGGTGTTTATGTGGCCGGTGGGGGCCGTGCCGCCCGCTACGAATCCGCTCATGGAACTGCGCTCTGTTGTAGGTCGCCGGTGGTCGGGGCTTCACGTTCAGGAGGAGCGGCCTGATCGATCCGCCCCGAGCCGGCGGGGTGCGTGGGGACGCTCGGTTAGCCGCCTGGGGCGGTGAATTTTTTGAGCAGGCGTTCGGCCCGCTCCAGATCCTTTTTGCCACCGCAGGCATCGTGCAGCTCGATGGCCTTCTTCAGCAGGTCGATGCCGGCTTGCACTTGACCCGGTTGGCCGGGCTGTTCTTCGGTGACGCCTTCCAGCGTCGCGCGGCCGGTGGCCAGGAATAGCTTGGCGCGGGCCTGGTCGGGCATGTCTTCGGCGTCGGTCAGCTCGGCGGTGCGGTATAGGATGGCCAGGTCGAACGGTTCGCCGACCTTCTGTGCCTTGAATGCGGCGGTCGCTACTTCCTCCGCGACCAGGCAACCCAAGGTTCGGGCGAAGCGGTCGGGCATGACCATCTTGTGCTTCAGCACGTACTGGGCAATGTCGAGGCCACCGGTGAAGTCGCCGGCATCGAAGCGCCAGACCATGACGGTGGTCAGTACTTCGTCCTGGGCACCTTGACCGGCCTCCAGTACACCTTGCACGTAGGGCACGTAATCCGGCAGCAATTGGCGTTTGAGTTCGGCCTTGCCTTGGTTCGACTGCACCTGTTTCAGGCGCAGGCGGTCTTGCAGCAACTGATTGAGCTGATGCTCGTAGGCGGTGGCGCCGGCCATGGTCTGGGTGGGTTCGGCTGCTGCCGCCTCGATGGCAGCAGTGACCCGTTGAAAGTGACGGCGGCAGGGGTTGGTCATGGTCGGCCCCTTACGACGCGATTTCGATGTTTTCAGCGAGCGAGGCACATTCCAGATCCTCGATCACGTAGGCATCGTTGACCGACTCGTAATTCTCGATGCGGTCACGTTTGGCGTTGTCGAGGACGGTGCGGCGGCGGCTGCCTTCCTGCCAGTAGATGGACAGGTTTTCCAGCTTGGTGACCAGCAGTCCGCGAGCCGGGAAGTACGGCACGCGCACCGCCGGCAGGTTGCCCAGACGTTTCTGGCTGGTGACGATGTCAGCGGCCAGCATCTCGGTCGGGGCGTTGTCCTTGTTGATGATCGGGAAATACTTGTCAGCCAGCAGCTGGCGACCGCAGATCACCACCAGGTCAGGGTCTTCCTGATACCAAGGGGCAATGAACTCTTCGACCATGCTGAAGACCAGTGCGTCGAGGTTGGTGAAGTCCTTGCCGGCGCCGATGGTGATTTTGTTCGAGCCTTCGACGACTTCCTTCATTACCCGGGCGGCGTTCTCGGTGCGCATCTTTTGCAGCCAGCCGACGTTGACGTCCTGGCGTAGCGGGTTGGTTGCCGGGTTGGAGGTGGCGGCGCGACTGATACCGTTCCAGCCGATCAGGATGCGGTCCAGCGCTTGGCGCTTGAGGATCGCGTCACGGATGCGCGCCTGAAAGTCCGGGAACTTGGCCCAGGCATCCAGCTTGCTGTAACGCAGATGGGTGTCGAAGTTGGTCTGGGAACAGAAGTAACCCCGATCATCGAGGGTGGTGATGTCGGTGGTTTCGCGGTCTTTCTGGGTGGTGTCGGTGGTCCCTGCGTTCGGTCCGCCGATGCCCATGCCGATCTTTTCGCCCATCTGTTCGGTCACACCGTAGATGTTGATCGCGCTGAGGAACTGACTGGATTCCTGCATGCGGGTTTCCAGCGTTTGGGTGACGCTTGGGGCGGTGGCGAACTTGGTGGTGACGTTGGGCACGCTGTGCAGCTTGGCCAACTGGCCCAAGTAAGCGTTGAAGAGGTTGCGGGTATCGTTGCGCATGGATGTCGTCCTTCGTTATTCGGGGCTGGGGTGGGCCGGCTGTTAGCAGTCGGTCATTACCTGGTTGTCGCCACCGGTAACCGGAGGGCGCTTCGTTTGGCTGTGGTCTTGGGTGGTGGAGAGCTTGTCCTTCAGTTCGGTGAAGTCCTTGCTCAGCTGATCCAGTCGGGTTTGCAGGCCCGTGGAGAATTTTTTCTCGGCGGCCAGTTGCTCGGGCAGATCCTTGACGTGCTCAGCCACGGCTTCGACGGCTTCGCTGATCTGGGCGAACTCGGTGTCGTCCTTGGCTTGTTTGCCTTTGAGCAGGGTTTGCACCTTGCTGAAGAGCTGGGCACCGATGCCGGGCTTCTCTTCGATTTCCTCGAACGTCAGCTCGGTCTCGACCGCCTCGGTGAACATCGAGGTCGCGGAATAGTGGCGATCCTTGAACGGGCTGGCGTCAGGTTTCTGGGCTGAGAACGCCAGGACATCGGTGCCCAGGCTGGCTGGGGAATCCGTTACCCCCAGGCCGACGATGTAAGCCTCACCGGTGTCGGCGAAGCTGTCGTCGATTTCAATCGAGGTGTAGACCTTCTGCTTGGCCTTGTTCATGGCGATCAGGTCGGGCGTCGGTTCAATCTGGGCGAACAGAGCCAGCTTCTTCTGGCCATTGATGTCCACCTCTTCGGTCTTCACCGCGAGCACGTCACCGTAGGCCTTGAACGGACTGTCCGGCAGCACACTGCGGTAGTGCTCCAGCCAGATGCGGGCACCGTAGGTGGACGGGTTGAAGTTCTTCGCCGCCTGTTCCAACCAGTTGCGTTTGATGGTGCGCTTGTCAGAGGTAGCGCCCTCGACGGCGACGCGGAACCAGTTGCTGCGGAATTTCTTCATGCCGGGAATCCTCAATGCGTTGGGCGCTAAGTGCGTTGCAATGAGGGGCATGGTCGTGACGCGCGCGAGTTGCGGCAACGAGGCGGGACTGTAGGGGAGGGAGGTACAAGGGGCGGTGCTATTGAGTCGCAGGCATGGGCGGCAGCATCGCGGCCATGACTACGACCGCACTGCTGCCCATCGATCCCCGCCGCCAATCCAAGTTCCTGTACTGGATGGGGTGGCGTATCTGCGAGATTGCCGAGGCTACGGGCGAAAAGGAAAAAACGCTACACAGCTGGAAGGCCCGTGACGAGTGGGATCGGGCGGACAACGTCGAGCGCATCGGCGGGGCGTTGGAAGCGCGATTGGTGCAGCTGATCCTCAAGGATGGCAAGACCAGCGGCGACTTCAAGGAAATTGACCTGCTGCACCGGCAATTGGAGCGGCAGGCCCGAATACAGCGCTTTCAGGGGGGCGGTACCGAAACTGACCTCAACCCGAACTTGGCGAAACGTAACGCCGAGCCGAAGAAAAAGGCCGTCAAAAACGAAATTGATGAAGACCAGATCGAGCTGCTGCGCGAGGCGTTCATCGATGGCTGTTTCGACTACCAGAAAGACTGGTACCGGGCCGGCAACCAGCGCACCCGCGTCATCCTCAAGAGCCGGCAGATCGGCGCCACTTACTACTTCGCCCGCGAGGCGTTCATCGACGCCCTGGACACCGGACGTAACCAGATTTTCCTGTCGGCTTCGAAGAACCAGGCCTACCTGTTTCGGGGCTACATTCAGGCGTTTTGCCGCGAGGTGATCGGTGTCGAGCTGACCGGTGACCCCATCGTGCTGCCCAACGGCGCCGAGTTGTTTTTCCTCGGCACCAACGCCCGCACTGCCCAGGGTTACCACGGCAATTTCTACTTCGACGAATTCTTCTGGACGTTCAAGTTCGAGGAGCTGAACAAGGTCGCCTCGGGTATGGCGATGCACAAGAAGTGGCGCAAGACCTACTTCTCGACGCCGTCGAGCATGGCCCATGAGGCGTACACCTTCTGGACCGGCGAGCGCTTCAACAAGGGCAAGCCCGCCGCACAGCATACGAAGGTGGACGTGTCCCACGGAGCGCTCCAGCAGGGCCGGTTCTGTGAGGATCGGTTGTGGCGGCAGATCGTCACGATCCTCGACGCGGAGCGGGGCGGGTGCGACCTGTTCGACATCGAGGAACTGCGCCGCGAGTACAGCCCCGAGGCGTTCGCCAACCTGCTGATGTGCGAGTTCGTCGACGACGGCGCGAGCATCTTCCCGCTGACTCTGTTGCAGTCCTGCATGGTGGACAGCTGGGTCGAATGGGCTGAGGACTACAAGCCGTTCGCCATGCGCCCGTTCGGCGACCGTCAGGTCTGGATTGGTTACGACCCGGCCGAGACGGGCGACTGTTCCGGCCTGGTGGTGGTCGCGCCGCCCCTGGTGCCAGGCGGCAAGTTCCGGATTCTTGAGCGCCACCAGTTCCGGGGCATGGACTTCGCCGCGCAGGCTGCGTTCATCAAGAGCGTCTGCGACCGCTACTGGGTGACTTATATCGGCATTGATGTCACCGGTTTGGGCAGTGGCGTGGCCCAGCTGGTGCGCCAATTCTTCCCGGCGGTGACCACCTTCAGCTACTCGCCCGAAGTCAAAACCCGCCTGGTACTCAAAGCCTATGACGTAATCCACAAGGGCCGGCTCGAATTCGATGCCGGCTGGACGGACATGGCCCAGTCGTTGATGGCGATACGCAAGACGGTCACCGCCGGTGGACGCCAATACACCTACACCGCTGGGCGCAACGACAACACCGGCCATGCCGACCTGGCCTGGGCGCTCTTTCACGCATTGCACAACGAACCGCTTGAGGGGCAGACCGCTGCCAACACCGGACGCATGGAGATTTACTGATGACCGAACAACTCGCCAACCAGACGCTGCTGCCTGCGACCACACCCGCCACCGGCGCTGGGACTCAGGTGTTTTCCTTCGGTGAGCCGACGCCGGTACTGGGTGGCCGGGAGGTGTTTGATTACCTGGAGTGCTGGTTCAACGGGCGCTGGTATGAGCCGCCGTTGTCTCTGGATGGCCTGGCCCGGTCGGTGGGGGCGAGCGTGCATCTGCATTCGGGGTTGATGTTCAAGCGCAACCTATTGAGCAAGACGTTTATTCCGCATCCGCTGTTGTCGCGGGCTTCATTCGAGCAGTTTGCCCTGGACTTTTTGTGTTTGGGGAATGGGTACCTGGAAGCGCGGCGGTCGGTGCTGGGTAACACTCGGCAGCTGGTGCCGCCGCTGGCCAAGTACATGCGCGCCGGGCCGGACGGGCAGTTTTACCAGGTGCGCGGGTGGAAGGATGAACACGTCTTTGAGCCGGACAGTATTTTTCACTTGCGTGAGGCCGATCTGCATCAAGAGATTTACGGGCTGCCCGAGTGGATCAGTGCGTTGCAGTCGGCGTTGTTGAATGAGTCGGCGACGTTGTTTCGGCGCAAGTATTACGAGAACGGTAGTCATGCTGGTTTCATTCTGTACATGACGGATGCGGCTCAGACCGAGGCCGACATCGATGCGTTGCGCAAGGCGCTGAAGGAGTCGAAGGGGCCGGGGAATTTTCGGAATCTATTCGTCTACTCGCCGACTGGGAAGAAGGACGGCATTCAACTGATTCCCGTCAGTGAGGTCGCGGCGAAGGATGAATTCAACTCGATCAAGAATCAGACCAGGGATGACGTGCTGGCGAGCCTACGCATTCCGCCGCAGTTGATGGGGATTGTCCCGCAGAACGCTGGAGGATTTGGGTCGATCAGGGAGGCAGCCCAGATCTATGCGGCCAATGAGTTGGAGCCGATTCAGACGCGAATGTTGCAGCTGAATGATTGGGTAGGGGGTGAGGTAATTCGGTTTAAGCCCTACGAAATCGGCGGGGAGGCATAACCCCCCCTGCGCAATAAGCGAGGCGACGAGCTGGCACGTCAACACCAGCTCGATGTCACTAATAACTCATGGGGTGATCTAGAGAGTAAATAATATTATTATGGATGTCGTTTATTAAGTTTGCATTGGTTTCAAATAATGGGACTGCATATTCTTTGAAGTCGGACAATGAATCTATGTTGCTAAGAAGTCCTTGCATTACCCCAGCTTGACACCTGCTAACAGCATAAGTCATTACCGAGCTAAATAGCTCAAGTTTTTCTTTTGTAAAATCTACGCTTCGAAAGCCTGAGTGCACGGAATCGTTCCGGAAGTCGCGAATTTCTTTAACTACCTCAATAAGTTTTTTTTGCCAGTATTTATATCTGTCGTGATTTTCTAGATTGATTTTTACTGTGGGAGATATAAGTCCTAACTGTTGACCATTGGGGAAGCCCAAAAAAAGGCGAATATAGCTCTCGACGCAGTTATCGGTTTCGTCCGCCTTCAGTAATGCCTCCAAGGCGAACCATAAAAATATGATCTTCAGCTGCGGGTTTGTCTCATTTTTGCTATTTCTTGTCCAGTGAAGAGAGCGCCTGTAACGGTTGCTTAGCTCATTTTTAAGCGACAGTAAAAAATTAGTGATATCAAAACATTGTATGGCGCCGTGCCGCACAACAAAAGAAAGGGATTGCTGAAAGCCGGATCTTTTAATAGGTGTTATTTCGCCCGAAGCCAAATCCTTTACTAGGCCGATTCGCGATGTCTTTATAGCGGATACCGCAAACTCAGTCGACTTGAAGTCGAGAACTTCAAGAAATTTGTTGTCGGCGATATGGACAGCTTCACTATTCGTCTCGCAGTCCACTATCGTAGCAATCCTCGCACATATTTTGTGCTTGTTAAAATCCAGCCCACCTTCAGACGCAGATGTTTCAAATGCATCAGTTTCGAGTTTGGTATCAGCCGAGTAAGATCGAAGCTCGACACTCCCATAGTTCATGGTGGACGGAAGCGTGATACTTCTATCGTCCAGAATTTTGACAACCAAGAAGCTAGTCATTTGTACCTCTGGAGAGTGTGTATCAATCTTGTAATAACTATTTGCTTGAACCAGTTGCTCACGGGAGGTGATAACGCTAAGCGGTTCTTAACTAGATATCTCGCTAAAGATTCTGCTACTACATAGCTTTGTCGCTCGATACATGTTTCAAGAACTGCTGAAAAATGGTCGTTGTTCAAGCGTTTTTCAAGAAGCTCGCAGCTTACAGTCTCGCAAGCAGGGATATTGTTTTGTGATTGGTAATAGCGTAACTGGAACCATAGCACCTCGTTAATATCCGATGCCGAGTCAGTTAGAAGTTGGTCGTACTTCAAAACCCAATCATTATCAAAGGTGGCAATTGCAATCGTGTAGCCCAATCGTATTGTCTTGTCATGATGGGGGCTTATTTTGCATAGCTCTAAGAAAAAGTGTTTGGCTTCAAGGATTCTGCCGCGCTTAACTAGATCAGTAACGTAATCTGTAAGACGCTTAGGGTACTTCCGACTGTTAGTGGGTGTTGCCCTATAGTTTTTTTCAATATCTTCCAAAACGCGAAACTCCTTTCTCAGCGCATCACCACGTTAATAATCTTGTCTCATCTTCGCTGCCTGCCGCGCCTGCATCTCGCGTCCACAGGCTGGTCCTTATCATTTGTAGCGAATACGGATCCATTCGCGAGCTTTCGTTCTTACCTTGCCAGTTTGGTCGTATCGCTGCGGCTTATCAAATATCGCCCCAGAGTACATCTATAGCCTGCCATGACACTGCGACTGTCCCTGAGTTTGATCCATGTTGCTGGCAGGGCGGATTCAGCCGTTCGACGGTAAGCCTACCTGGTGTGGACACGTGCCCTAACGTAATGCGCGAGAGGGGCGGGGCTGATTCTGCCCCGGCGCGCGCCGTCGTCCCCCCACCTCGCCTGCGGGCTAAATGGATCTTTTTTTCTGCACTCCTGCGGTCCACTGGACATCACTAAGGCTGGGCGCCTAGTTCGCAATTTGGGGGGGGTGGAATCCTGCGGAACCCTGCGAGGGTAGGGGCGGTGGCCGAATGGTCTGGGAGCGGAATGTGGGCTTTTTCAGGAAAGGCGTCGGAAAAAGGTAATTTTGTAATGTGGGGCTGGTGACACGGCTGAAAGCCACGGATTCACTGGTTTTGACGGATTACTCAATTAGGTTATTTTTAGTAATGCGTCAGGTAATTTTCTCGTAAGTCATTGATTTATAAGGATGTAGCCGTGGTTAAAGATTACCTTTAAGAAGAGTAATTACATTACCTTAAAATTACTTGGATCTTACCTTTTCGCTTTCCTCTCAAAGCCTTTAAAACCAAGGCTTGTAGCCAATCATCAGGCTTGCCTTACCAAAATTACTCCTTTCCGATGGTTCACCCAAAAAACACATCAAGCCTTATATGCCGGGGCGTCTTCAGTCGCACATACAGATCCATGGGAACGCCATGGGAATACTTGCGCGCTAACTATCGCCGCGAAACCCTTATAAACCGGGGCCTGATTTGTCGAAAACCGCGATCGGGTGCTTTCGAATCTCTCCTTCACCGCCACATTCGATACACACAAAACCCCTGATTTCGAGAGAAGTCAGGGGTTTTGTGGTTTTTGGTGTCTGGATTTTTCAATCTGGCTGCCGCTGGCTCAGGCGCATCAGCAAAGACGCGTCCGAAAATGATGTAGGACAAGTGCTAGGCGTGTGGGAAGTAATGCTGGAAAGCTAGGCAGGTAGGTGCTTCCATAGGTTTCAGCAGTTCATATGAGCCATCTCGGGAAGGGTATTTGTTTTGCGCCTCTAGGGTGCAAAATGAATCAAAGGGCAGCGCAAATGACGCCCCCATTATCCGGAACGGACGTACGCACGTTATGCAGGAAATGACCATGAAACAGGCAGAGCTGGAAAGGGTTCATGTGGAGATCGTCAAACTGATCGCTGAACAGCGCAAGCTGAACGCCGAGGCCGGCAAGATGACCCGTGAGACTTTTTGGTATCCAGTGGCCATTGCTAGTGGGTTGATTGGTACGGTAGCTACCATTACTGCGGTGTTGATCAAGCTGTTCTAATACTTCAGGCACCAGTCCCAACCGGGAGGCTTCTGCATATTTGTCGTCGAGTCGCCAAATCCGAACCGCTATTCAGGGCGACGTCCAGACAATACGCTCCCGCTCTATATACTCAATTCTCGCGCCGTTTTCCCCGTCGTTTCACCCTATCGACGACAGCTCTGACAAGGACATTTCATGATCACCACCACAACACACACCATCGAAGGTCGGCAAATCACCGCTTACCTGGACATCGTCAGCGCCGAGTCGGTACAGGGCGTAAACGTGATCCGCGATCTGTTCGCGGGCATGCGGGACTTTTTCGGCGGGCGCTCTCAAACGTTGGAGCGAGCATTGAAAGATGCGCGAATTCAGGCCACCGACGAGATCAGGGAGCGGGCGCGGGGGCTTCAGGCGGATGCAGTGGTAGGGCTCGATTATGAGATCAGCATGCCGTCCGGCAAGGGTGGAATGGTAGTGGTGTTTGTGACCGGAACGGCGGTCAAACTGAGGTAAGTTGGCGTCAAAAAAATCTTGAGGGCACCGTGCCGAGGGCGTGCGCGTTCTGTTTATTCGCCATCTGGTTTTGTAGGAAGCAAGCGCTGGCCATTCGTCGGGCACGTAACAATCTGAATCACAAGTCCAGGAATGACCGGCTAGTCTCAAAATCCTGGGTGGTCGATATTTTCCAGGCAAATAGGGCTTGCCGGTATCGACCCGTTGAGAGGAGCGAAGATATGACTGAGCCGTATATCGAAGACGACGGGGCGGAGTTTCCAATCAATAATTGCGTGCAGTGTGGTCAGACGGACTATGTGCCGAGCTTCGGTGAAGACCGTATCAAGATCAACAAAATCAAATCTACAGTGCCTCGAACTCGAGGGCCGAAGTCGAAATTCATGCCCAAGCTGGGTGCGCCTTCCAGGAAGTAAACAGTGATTCGTCGAGCCCCGCCATTGAGCGGGGTTTCTTGCTTTTGAAGGGTAGAAAGCGTGGCTTGGCGGCAATGCGGGAAAACGTCCTACAAACTTTACGAGCACCAGGTTTTTTTTCACAAACTTTTCACACCTGCCTACGTAGTCTCAGCTCATCCGTTAGAAAGCAGTACCCTGGCCCGTCTCCCCAGCGGGCTTTTTTTTGCCTGTCATAAAACCTTTTCCATAAATGCTGTCCAACCGTCGCCAATGACGAGGTTGTTCCGTGTTTGTGTCTGGACTTTGCCTCCTCTAAAGCATTCAATCTCCGGCCTTTCGGTTTCCCCCTTTTTTGAGGTTCTCGTTATGCGTTTGACACTGCCTGCTTTGGTTCTGGGCCTTTTGGTTGCTCAAGGTGCGATGGCTGCCGGTGATGGCACTGCCGCGCTCGGTGGTGGTCTGGGTGGCGCGCTGGGTAATGTGGTCGGCCAGAAAATGGGCGGCAGCACAGGTGCAGCGATTGGTGCTGGCGTAGCGGGCGCAGCCGGCAGTGCTGTTGCAGCACGCAAAGGCAGTCGCACCAAAGCGGCCATCGGCGGCGGTGTGGGCGCGGCGGGTGGTTCGGTGATCGGCAATAGCCTGGGCGGCAAGACAGGTTCCACCATCGGCGCCGGCCTGGGTGGTGCATTGGGCGGCGGCGTGGGCAGCAATCTGTCCAAAAAGGGCCACTGATCCTAATGATCCGCTGAAAATGCCCGGCTCGATGCCGGGCTTTTTCGTTTTGGAACGTTTTCCCCGTATATGGCTCAAATCTCTTACAGTCGGTATCTGATTTGCTGTTAAACAGACGCAGATGCCAGACTGAGGCCTATCCGCGGCACGATCTTCCCCCGATGCGGAAATTAGAGGTTCATATCATGCGTTTGACATTGTCCACGGTGGTTTTGGGACTTTTGGTCGCTCAGGGTGCAATGGCTGCCGGTGACGGCACTGCTGCAGTGGGCGGTGGTCTTGGCGGCGCGCTGGGTAACGTGGTCGGCGGTCAATTAGGCGGCAGCACGGGAGCGGCAGTGGGCGCTGGCGTCGGCGGTGCGGCAGGCAGCGCGGTCGGTGCGCGCAAGGGCAGTCGAACAGAAGCGGCTATTGGCGGAGGTATCGGCGCGGCGGGTGGCTCGGTGA
This sequence comes from Pseudomonas wuhanensis, assembly GCF_030687395.1. Classification (GTDB taxonomy): domain Bacteria; phylum Pseudomonadota; class Gammaproteobacteria; order Pseudomonadales; family Pseudomonadaceae; genus Aquipseudomonas; species Aquipseudomonas wuhanensis. The sequence goes on from NZ_CP117430.1 coordinate 2,167,988, forward strand.
TCGGCAATAGCTTGGGTGGCTCCACGGGTTCGACTATTGGCGCTGGCTTGGGCGGAGCAGCTGGTGGTGCGGTGGGTAGCAACCTGGGTAATGACAGCGGCAGCTCGCATTCCGGCGGTGGCAAACACAAACACAAGCATAAAAATAAGTACAAGCATCGTTAACTCGATATCAAGTGACAGTAGAAACCCGGCCCAGCGCCGGGTTTTTCGTTTCTGTCACCAGGACTCTGGAACGTTTGCTCGTAGGACGCCTCGAACTTCATATACCCCTGAACGTTTTGAGGCATGTCATGACTCCGGAAACCGAAAACATGGAAGATGAAGGTCCGATCAACGATCCTGGCAACGAAGACCCGGGGTCTCTGATGGACGACGCCACGGTGCCGCTCAACGATGCCGATGACGCAGGCGATGTGGGCAATGTCGAGTACGACGAATACGACGAGGAAGACGACGAGTGATAGGGGGTATGGTCGGGCCGACCGATTGTCCCTCTGATCGAACCGCGTCTATCGTGCTGTCCTCGAAATGTCAGGATCTGCTTTTCAGGTCCATTGAGAGGTGCGTTATGAACGCTAATCCAAAAGACTCCGATATCGACGACGATACTCCCGAATATCCGCTGCCTTCACCCACCGACTCCCTGAGTCGCGATCAACGCCCGCCCGACGATGACGACACCGGCGTGGAGCAGGTGCCCACCGATACCGATGATGTGAAGCGCGGTGATGTGGAAGCCGTCCCCGAAGACCCGGACATTGCCGGTGACGATCTATCGGGAGAACCGAGCTGAAGCCTGCGCAGCGATCCATCGCCGCTCGTCGATTGTGCGGCACCTTTAAAAAGCGACCGCTGCCAGACATCAGATAAAGCACTCTTTAAAAGGAGGTGCGCCATGATCAGGTCAAAATTGACAACCCTGACGGTGGTCGGCTTATTGTCGATCAGTTCATCAGCGGCGTTTGCTCAATCTTCTGGCCGCGATGCGCCGGTCGATAAGGGCGGGATGCCACCTTATTCGGAAATGAATGCGGGTACCTCGGGCGGGAAGGTGCTGCCACCGGACACTATTGGTGGTGGGAGTGGCGGCGATGCCAGTGGAAGTAGCACCAGTCCGGGAAAGGGGAGTGGCTCGATGAGCGATGGAAGTTCGATGGGGAGTGGTTCTGGAAGTGGGTCTGGAGAGTCAGGTGATTTTGAGATTGATGAGAGCGGTGGTGGAGCAGGAAGTGGAGATAAAACCGGTGGTTAGAGTTTTCTTAATACGAATCTGGCCCGGACATGAGCCGGGCTTTTGATCATTTAACTAATCATATTTTTTCTGATTCAATCCAGCGTCTATAGAAAGATAATTGTTCATGTGGATCGTTTGTTAAATTGTTATCCTCATAATCAAAGATATAAACTACATCATTGAGTGACGACGTTTTGCCCAATGTCAATTCATATGCTTTCAAACCAAGAGACATTTGTGATGACATGCTTGAGGGATGTACGTTGAGTTTTGATCCCTTGCAGAGAAATTGTATGTTGGGGTTGTCTTCTCGAATGCGAGCGAAGCATCTATAAAAGTTACTATCTGAATATGTTTTATTAAGTCCGCTTTTCATTGTAAAGATTATAGTTATGCTTTTGTTATCGCATGTGAAATTGGCGGTTTCCTTTGTGCCGTCGATGCTGATGGTTATTTCAACCTTAAATATCATTTTTTTATTATCCTGTACGGATTAGGTATGGAATAGCCGAGCTCTCTGCCATCATCAATGATTAGGGTGGCGCCAAGTACGTCGACATTTTCTATACGGTTAGCTATCGCTATCTCTTTTTCCGCTCCGAAAAGGTAGGCTGGTCCAAGCTCTTTCTGCAAATCATATCCATCTATTTTTTGAAGAGTATAGAGGTAACCTACTTTTGTGTGATAGCCGGTTGCGAAAAGTTTGCCAACATCTCGCGATGGCGACGTGCTGATGAAATTACTGGGTGGGTTTTCACTATCTATAGAGTGGAGCAATAGATCATTGCTTTTTCCTTTGCTTTTAAAACCGTTTTGAAATACATCATTAGGCTCTCGTTCATCCCCGCGGTATAAGTAATCCTCTTCTCTTTTAGGTGAAGGAGTTGTTGGCTCCCCCTCATCAACCCCCACCTTACCCGCCGGTTCCTCATCCCCAAACGACGGCTTCTTACACCCATCCCCTCCAGGACAATCACTCAACCCCAACGGATCAACCCAACCCACCGGGTTGCGCGTGTACTGATAGCCGTTTAACCCACCCGCCAACTTGCTCGGGTCCGGCGTCAGGTACCGCCCGACATCCGGGTTGTAGTAGCGATGTCGGTTGTAATGCAGGCCGGTTTCCGCGTCGAAATACTGCCCTTGAAAGCGCAGCGGCTGATCGAGGACCTGGTGGGTGTTGCGGTTGAGGCGGGTGAGGCGGCCATAGGCGGTGTATCGGGCGGCCCAGATGATGTCGCCGCTGTAGTCGGTGAGTTCTTGCGGTGTGCCGAGGTGGTCGAGTTGGTAGTAGAACGGGCAGGCTTGGCGCGGGCCTTTGCCGTCGAGCATGGCCAGTGGACGGAAGGTGCCAGGTTCGTAGATGTAGCTTCGATGGTGATCCTGGCTGTGTTCGGCGACGAGGTGGTCGCCTTGCCAGAAGAACTCGGTGGTTTTGCCGTCGACGGATTTGCTGATACGGCGGCCGAAGGCGTCGTAGCGGTAAGTGGCTTGGCTGCCATTGGGCAGGGTGACGCCGATCAACCGGTGCTGGCAGTCGTAGTGGTATTCGGTAACGAGTTTTTGCGCAGTGCCGCGACGCTCGCGGATCAGGTTGCCGAAGGCGTCGTAGTCGTAATGCCGGTCGCCCTGCATCAGCAGGCGATTACCCAGCAACTTCGCAACGCCCGGGCGATCCTGCATCAACAGGTTGCCCGCCGGGTCGTGGGCGAAGCTTTCCGGCGATTGGTCACGGGAATGGCGGACGCGGATCAGGCGGTCGAGCGAGTCGTATTGGTAGCTGCGCTGGCCGTGGCGGGTATCGGCGATGTGGTCGAGATTGCCGATGACGCTGTAGGCATAGTCTCGACGGTACAGCGGATGTTGGTGTTGGCTGACGGCATGGGCTTTCAGCCGGCCTTGGTCGTCGTAGGCATATTCGCTGAGCAGCAGACCCTGCTGGCGGTTTTGTTCGCGACCGAAGGCAAGCTGGTGGGTGGTGAGGCGCGCGCCGTTGAGGTCGATGGCCGTCAATGCGCCGCCCTTGGCGTGGTGATAATCGAGTTTGCTGTTGTCCGGCAGGCGCAGGTGGTTGAGTCGGCCGCACGCGTCGTAGCGGTAACGCAAGGTGCCCCAACTTTGGTGCTCGGTGATCAGCCTGTCCTGGGCGTCGTATTCGAATTCCAGCGGATGGTCGTGGCCGTCGTCGACACTGACCAGTCGGCCGAGGTGGTCGTAGCGGTACTTGACCTTGACGCCATCGGGCAGGGTCTTGACCAGCAGACGTCCAGCCGAGTCCCGCTGATAAGCCGTGATCAGTTGCGAGTCGTCATCACCGAACTCGGTTTTCTCCAGCAGATGGCCGTTGAGGTCGTAGGCGTAGGCGGTGCGGCGGCCGTCGAAGCCGGTTTCCTGTCGGATCAAGCCGTTCGGCGTGTAGTCCAGGCGATACTTTTCACCGGATTCATTTTCAATTTCCGTCAGCCGTAACTGCGCGTTGTCGTAGCGATAACGCAGTTGCGTGCCATCGGGATTGATCCGGCGGCTGACCAGGTGCAGATCGTCGGCGTATTCGTAGCGGGTGATGCGGCCCAATTCATCGCGTTCAGCGGTGATCTTGCCGTAGGCGTTGTAGCTGAACCCGCGGCTGGCGCCGGTAGGCAGCGTTGTCTGAACCAGTCGGCCGACGGCATCCCATTGGTACTGGGTGAGAGCACCGTGTTCGTCCTGACGGGTCGTCTGCCGGCCTAGCGCATCGTAGGAAAAGCGTCGCTGACCGCCGTCCGGCAAGGTCTCTTCGAGCAGTTGTCCCAGCCCGTTCCGGATAAAGACATGCCGACTGTTGTCCGGGAAGCGGATCGACAACAAACGCCCCTGGGCGTCGTAGTGATAGTGGGTGACCTGGCCATCCGGATCGGTGGCTTCAATGACGTCACCCTGAGCATTGCGCTGATATTTCCACACCGATTTGCCGCGATAGCACGCATGCAGGAAACCGTTGCGGTATTCGTAGGATGTTGGCTCGTCTTCGGGTGGAATCAGCGCCACCAACCGTCCAACTTCGTCATAACGGTATTCAGTGACGGCCCCGAGGGGATCCTGCTCGGCCAGCAACCGGCCGTTGTCGTCATAGTCCTTGAGGTGTTCTCCACCGTTCAGCTCAACCTTGCGCACCAGCCTCGCCCGGTCGTCGTGGACGTAAACCTCTTCGCTGCCATCGATGTTCTGGACGGTGACACTGCCTTGGTCATCCCAGACGTAGCGCGCATCCATCTGCGAAAACGACGCCCAATGCCGGACGCAGCGCGCCGCCTTGCCGGACCTTTCCCACTCCCAGAAGAAACTCGCGCCACCGGCCAGTTGCCGCTGCAGAATCACGTGTCGGTCGTCGTAGTCGTAACGCTCGCTTTCACCAGCGGCGTTGGTCGCTTCGATCAAGCGTTGGCGGGCATCGTAGCGATAGAAAACCAGCGTTTGCTCTGTATGCCAGGCTTCGCCCGAAGAATCGCCGGGCTGAAACGACTGGTATTCGATGGCGACAAGGTGCCTGCGCTCGTAGCACAACAGCAACGAGCGACCGGAACCGTTATCGAGGCGTTGAATGCGATCCTGACGGTCGCGAGTGATGTGGAGGCGGTTGTTGTAGGCGTCGCTGATCGCCGTCAAGCGGCCCTCTCGAAAGTGGTAGAACCGGTTCGTCTCGCCAGCCAGCGCGAGAATCAACTCCTCCGGTTCGCCTCCGAGGTAAATCGCCGCCCGCGACAGGCTGTTGTGGATCACCGGGCGCTCGACACTCGGCAGCGGAAACGTCGTACGACGGTTTTCATGGTCGATCCAGACGACCTGTTCATCGTCCAGTTCCAACCGCTGCGCCAGCGAATGGCTCCAGCCCCAGCCCAGCCCGCAATCGATCTCCACCGCGCTGGTGCGGTACAACCGGGTGAAGGCAAATGGCAGTAGCCCATCCAATGAGCCGTCGGTCAGGGTCAGCAGTTCTTCACCGGTGACCATCGATACCGGGCAGTTGTTGGTGCAGGTCAGTGCCACACAATCGGCACTGTCACCGTTGGGGTTTTTCGACTGACTCGATGCATCGTCGTGAGGTTCGTGACGGCCCAGCCGGGTCATGGCGAAGGACTTGTCGCGAGCAATGGCAACCGGATTGTTCACCTGTACAACTGGAGAGTTGCCAGCACGGATCTGTAACGGAACCGTCGGTGCCGGTTTCAGTGGTGCATTCCGCGCGCTGACCACGAGCGGCTTGAGCGCGCCAGCGTGAGCTGTCAGGTCAGATTTGGCCGTCAGTTCTGCCAGCCGCAAACTGGCCGCCGTCAACCACTGTCGAGCCTGCTGGGACTTGATCTTGTCCAATACTTTGGCGCTCATGCCGAGCTTCAGGCCCGTAGGTCCGGTGAGGCGCACCAGCAGGAAACTGATCAATAGTTCTGTACGAATTTGCGCCACGACTTCGGCGATGTACTGCGGCGGCAGCATCCTCAGCCAACTGGTGAAGGCCGCGAGATGAATGAACATCAACGGCTCATCGCTCAACATCAGCAACACATTGGCGATGGCTTCTGCCGAAGCATTCAGTAACGTCCCAAGCTCGCCTTGGGTCAGGTACTCAAGGAGTTTTTCGCTGTTGGTTTGCAGGTCTGCCAGCAGGGCGTAGACCTGCTTCACGTCATCCCACAAACCGTGCAGCGAACGCTCGAAACCGCGCCAGTCGGCCTGTTGCAGCATGCCGTAACGCTGGGTGAACCCTGCCTCGGAAAACCCTGCCCACAAGGGCTGGAATTCGCTCGTCCATTCATTGCGCAACCAGCCTTCCAGCTCGCCGATCACGCCTTGATAGGAGGCGTAGAGCGCTTTGACGTGATCGGTGGAAACATTGGGAAAGAAGGTGATGCGATAACGCTGGCCGCGCCAGCATTCGGGGATTTCGAGAATGCCGCTGGGGCCGATGGTTTTGTGGACGGGCTCACCGAACGTCAGTTCACCCTTACGCTGCGAGATAACCGGTTCGAGCATCACCGGCGTATTGCCGATCGGCACGAAACGCGCGGCCTCAAACAGGTGCACCAGAGTCAATGGACCGCTGGCCGGGCACATGGCGAGCGTCGAACTGACAGGGAGGGTGGAGTCCTTCGGCGCGCTCAGCCGGACTTCATTACCGACCTTGAACACCTGCTCGACATTCAGCGCCCCACCGGTCCAGAAGTTTTCCGCCCAGGCCTCGTAGTCGTTGAGGCAGAGACGAAAATCACCGAGCAGTGCTTCGACGTCAGGCTGCTCGGGGTTCATGGCGGCGACCACCAGCAGGCCGATGGCATTGTTCAAGGCCAGGACCTTGTCAGGTTCGAACATTCGCAGTCCCTCGCGCTGATTAATCTGGAGCGCAAGACTTTGCGGGGGATCAACGAGGAAAGAAGTCGGGAAAGGAGGTGTTTTGTGTAGGGAAAATCGCTAAATGATCACGGGCGTCTCGGCACAGTTTTTTATGTCCGCCTGGCATTGCCCGTTGCTCTCTGCCAACCGCGCTCGCTATGCTGCTGAACCCTTTAATCCATCACGGACCCGGTCGTGCCTTAGCCGCTCCCGGGATGTCATGAGAAAACGGATCAGATGCGATGAATGCACCCTTGGATGAGTTCGGCCCGATCAAGGCCGTGATTTTCGACATGGACGGCTTGTTGCTGGACACCGAGGGCATTTACACCGAGGTCACGTCCATCATTGCCGGGCGTTATGGCCGGACTTTCGACTGGAGCGTCAAACAGAACATCATCGGTCGTGGCGCGGGTGATCTGGCGCGCTATGTGGTCGAGGCGCTGGACCTGCCGATTACAGCCGAAGAGTTTCTGGTGATCCGCGAACCGCTGATGCGCGAGCGTTTTCCGACGGCGCTGGCGATGCCTGGCGCAGAGGAACTGGTTCGGCACTTGAAGGCCAACAACATTCCTATTGCGGTGGGCACCAGTTCTTCACGTCAGTCATTCGGCCAGAAAACCACCTTGCACCGCGACTGGTTCGCGCTGTTCGACTTCATCGTCACCGCTGATGACCCGGAAGTGGGCGCGGCCAAACCGGCGCCGGATATCTTCCTGACGGCGGCGCGACGTCTGGGTGTCGCGCCTGAGGATTGCCTGGTGTTCGAGGATTCACCGTTCGGCGTCACCGCGGCGAAAGCGGCGGGAATGACGGCGATAGCGATCCCGGATGCGGCGATGGCCGACGAAAAGTATGCACACGCCGATGGCATTCTTCGTACGTTGAAGGCGTTCAAACCCAGTGCATGTGGCCTGCCGGCGCTTGAGTGGGCTTAATGCCGATAAATGTGGGAGCGGGCTTGCTCGCGAAGAGGGCGTGTCAGGCAACATCAATGTCGACTGATACGACGCCTTCGCGAGCAAGCCCGCTCCCACAAGTGACCTGTATCAGGCGCCGAAACCACCGTCGATGGTCAGGCTGGCACCGGTGATGTAGCCGGCTTCGGGGCCGACAAGGTAGGCGACGAAGCTGGCGATTTCTTCCACTTTGCCGTAACGACCCACGGCCATCAGCGGGATCAGGCTTTCAGCAAAGTCGCCGCTGGCGGGGTTCATGTCAGTGTCGACCGGGCCCGGCTGCACGTTGTTGATGGTGATACCCCGTGGGCCGAGGTCGCGAGCCAGGCCTTTGGTCAGGCCGACCAGCGCCGACTTGCTCATGGCATACGGGCCACCACCGGCGAAGGGCATGCGCTCGGCATTGGTGCTGCCGATGTTAATGATGCGGCCGCCTTCGGTCATATGTTTGGCCGCTTCCTGAGTGGCGATGAACACACTGCGCACGTTGATGGCCAGGGTCTGGTCGAAGTCTTCGAGTTTGAAGTCTTCCAGCGGTGCGACGGCCAGAACGCCCGCGTTGTTGACCAGGATGTCCAAACGCCCAAAGGCTTCGACGGTGGCATTAACGGCATTGCGAATGGCGACGGCATCGGCGCTGTCGGCCTTGATGGCCAGGGCTTTGCCACCAGCGCTGGTGATGCTGTTTTGCAGCTCTTCGGCTTTGGCGGTAGAACTGACGTAGGTGAAGGCGACGGCAGCGCCTTCGGCGGCCAGACGTTTGACGATGGCAGCACCGATGCCGCGTGAACCGCCTTGAATCAGAGCTACTTTGCCGCTGAGGTGTTGAGTGGTCATGTCGATCTCCAGAAATTCAAGGCGGGCTGCCTTGTTGTTGGAGTCGAGTATCGGCCTCGCACTACCCTGCGGGTAGACCGTCATTGCTATAGTCTGTGTAAACCAAAAGTTTATAGTGGCGCTTATGGAAACCTTCAGTAGTATCGAATGCTTCGTGCGTAGCGCCGAGGTTGGCAGCTTTGCCGAAGCGGCGCGGCGCTTGAGCCTGACGCCGGCGGCGGTGGGCAAGAGCGTTGCCAAGCTGGAGGCGCGACTGGGTGTGCGGCTGTTCCAGCGCAGCACGCGCAGCCTGACGCTGACTGAGGCCGGCCAGCTATTTCTCGGCGAAGTCAGCGCCAGCCTGCACACGATCCAGAATGCCGTGGCCAACCTGGCCAGCGCCGAAGGGCGTCCCGCCGGTACATTGAAAGTCAGCATGGGCACAGTGTTCGGGCGTTTGTACATCGTGCCGTTGCTGGGCGAGTTTCTGCAGCGCTTTCCGGCTATCAACCCTGACTGGCATTTCGATAACCGCCAGGTCGACCTGATCGGCCAGGGTTTCGATGCGGCGATTGGTGGCGGATTCGAACTGCCTCAGGGCGTGGTGGCGCGCAAGCTGACGGCTGCCCATCGGGTATTGGTGGCTTCAACCGAGTACTTGGCGAAACACGAGGCGATCATCGAGCCCGACGACCTCAAGCACCACGACGGCATCTTGATACGGTCGCCACAGACGGGGCGCGTGCGTTCCTGGCAGCTGACCAGTCGCACCCGGCAACACAGCCCGCTGACGCTCAAGGCGCGGATGACCATGAGCGATTCGGAAGCCGCCTGCGCCACGGCAGTTCAGGGGTTGGGCATTGCGTTGGTGAGCATGCCGTTTGCCGTGGGCTATCTGGATGCGGGAACGTTGCAGCGTGTGTTGCCTGACTGGTACGTCGATGACGGCAACATCTCTATCTATTACGCTGAGCACAAACTGCTGCCGGGCAAGACCCGGGCGTTTGTCGATTTCATCATTGAGCAGTTTGCGGAGCAGGGGTTGGGGCAGAGGTTCAGTGCTCTTTGAACCTGGCTTAAGACCGAGGTGTGGCTATCGCGGGCAAGCCACGCTCCCACAGGGTTTTGAGTCTTATCATAATGATATAAACGACACAAAACCTGTGGGAGCGAGGCTTGCCCGCGAAGAACGATAACGCGGTCTACCTGCCAAACCGCCCCGGCCAACCAATAATGCTCTTCGGCCGAGGCATCGCATACGTCCGCACTTTCGACGTCGACAACCCCAGCCGCACCAGCGATTCGGCAATGGTCACCGCCGCCGTCACCCCATCCACCACCGGCACGCCGGTGCGCTGACGAATCTGCTCATCCAGCCCGGCCATGCCGCCGCAGCCCAGGCAGATCACCTCGGCCTTATCCTCAAGCACCGCCAGTTCCGCTTGCCGAACAATCGCCTCCAGTGCACGTTCTGGGTCGGACTCCAACTCCAGCACCGCCAGCCCGCTGGCCCGTACCGACGCACAACGGTCCCAGAGCCCGGACAGTTTGAGGCGATCCTCGATCAGCGGCACGGTGCGGTCCAGGGTGGTGACCACCGAGTACGCATGCCCGAGGAACATCGCGGTGCTGGCGCCGGCATCGGTGATGTCCACTACCGGCACGTTGAGCAACTCCTGCAAACCTTCGCGACCGTGCTCGCCATAACCGGCCTGGATCACCGCATCGAAAGGCTGGTCGTAGGACATGACCCGATCCATCACCGCAATGGCGGCCAGATAACTTTCGAAATTGCCTTCAATGGAGTCGGCACCGAAGTGCGGTGTCAGGCCGATGATTTCCGTGCCGGGCGAGGCTACGGATTGGGCCTGACGGGCGATGGCCTGGGTAATGGATTCGGTGGTGTTGACGTTGACCACGAGAATTCGCATAGGAGGTCCTTTTATAGCGAGGTGGTTCTGCGGCCCGACGTTGCCGGGCCGCCCGGGGATCAATGGCTGACGTTATCGACCGCGATGGTTTCACCGCTGACATCTGCGTAGTAAGGCTGCCGTTTGGCGATGATCAGGTAGAGCATCCCTGCAATCCCGGCGCCAATCAGCCAGGAGAACGGCGAGACGCTGTCGAAACCTGGCACCAGGGCCAGGACAATGGCGATCAAGGCTGCCGGAATGAACGCCGCCACGGCACGCAAATTGACCCCATGGCTGTAGTAATAATCGCCATTGGGATCTTCGCTGTACAACTGCGGCACGTTGATCCGGCCTTTTCGTACCTGCCAGTAGTCGACCATGATCACCCCGTACAACGGGCCGAGCAGGGCGCCGAGGCCCGACAGGAAATAGACGATCACCAGCGGACTGTTGTAGAGGTTCCACGGCAGGATCAGCACCGCGATGGTCGCACTGATCAGCCCGGCGCGACGGAAGGTCAGGTACTTGGGCGCCAGGTTACTCAGTACGAAAGCCGGGGCCACGAAGTTGGCCATGATGTTCACCGCCACGGTGACAATCAGGAACGCCAGGCAGCCGAGTACCAGAAAGAAGGTGTTGGGAATCGATGCGATGATTTCCGTTGGGCTTTCGATAATCCGGCCATTGATCTGAAATTGCGCACCGCAGAGTAGGACCGTGATCCCGGCGAATACCAGAATGTTGACGGGCAGGCCCCAGAAGTTACCCACCCGAATGGTCTTGCGGCAGGGCGAAGAACGGGCGAAGTCACAGAAATTCAGGATCAGCGTGCCGTAGATCGACAGCCACAATGCGCCGCCCGCAAAGATGTTGCGCCACATCTCGCCACCGCTCAGCGGCTCGCGAATCGACCAGGCGATAGTTGCGTTGGCCTGGAAGTACATCCACCCGGCGAGGGAGGCGACGGTCAGCAAAATCACCGGGCCGGCAAACGCTTCGTAGCGCCGCACCATTTCCATGCCATAGGCCAGGATCGCCAACTGCACGAACCAGATCGCCACGAAACACACCCAGCCCAGACTCGACAGTCCGAGGATCGAGTTGTGGTCGTAATCGGCGAAACCGGGGTGCACCGCCGTCAGTAGTACACGAAAGACCACTGACGCCAGGTACGTCTGAATCCCGAACCAGGCGATGGCGATAACGGCGCGAATCAATGCAGGAATTTGTGCCCCATGGATGCCGAAACTGATCCGGCTGATCACCGGAAACGGCACGCCGGTTTTCTGGCCCATGTAACCGGAAAGATTCATGAAGCCATACACCAGCGCCGCGCCGATTCCCAGGGACAGCAGAATCTGCCAGCCGCCCAGGCCTAGTGCATACAGGCCAATGGCGAAGGAGTAATTGGCAATGTTATGCACGTCGTTGGTCCACAGGGCAAAGATGCTGTAACGACCCCAACGTCGACCTTCAGCCTTGGTCGGCGCCAGGTCCTTGTTGTGCAGACGGGGGCTGAGTACCACGGGTGGTTGAAATGTTTGATCGTGAATGACGGATGGGGAAAGTGAGGAGGGCAGATCCAGCGCGATGTTGTTATTGGGGAGGCTAGTACGCATTCCGGCAGGCTCCAGAAGCTCGTTGCCGCGATGACTGTGCATGAGCGTGAACTCGACAAATCTTCGTCGCGGCCGGGAGAGCATCATTGGTTACGGGGCATCTGCAGCCTGTACGGGATAGGGCGCTTCAGGCTTGCGGATCTAAAGTGTGTGTATGTTTTAGTATTTATTGTATACAAAACATATGTTCACTTAAGCCAGATCTGTGCCAGTCAGTGATCTATGAATTACTTGGCTAATTTCGTTTTGTTATTGATTGAAACTAAGTAATTGAAAAATTGGAAATATAAATTGACCGTTTGAACAGGTATTTATTTCGGCGGGGTTGTGTGGGAATGATCGACTGAGGACGTCACGAAAGAATGATGTAACTTTTTGGGGCGCACAGATAAAAAGTGCACACAGATATGGCACTTATAGTGACATTTTTGTGTACACAATTATTCGGGTTGACCCAGGGGCAGTATGGGAGCGGGCTTGCTCGCGAAGAGGCAGTCACATTCAACACTGATGTTGACTGGCAGTCCGCTTTCGCAAGCAAGCCCGTTCCCACAGGGGATTGCAGAGGGCGGGGGAATTAAGCCTTGGATTTGCTGATGATGTTTCCGGCATGCAGCCCGCATTCTTTCTGCGTGGCTTCTTCCCACCACCAACGACCTTCGCGCTCATGCTGGTTCGGCAGCACCGGACGGGTGCAAGGCTCGCAGCCGATGCTGATGAAGCCGCGTTCATGCAGGCTGTTGTACGGCAGCTCCAGCATGCGGATGTAGCCCCAGATCTCTTCGCTGGTCATTTGCGCCAGCGGGTTGAATTTGTACAGAGTGCGTTCCGGGGTGGAGAACGCGGTATCGATTTCCAGCACCGCGACCGCGCTGCGGGTGCCCGGGCTCTGGTCCCGACGCTGGCCGGTGGCCCACGCAGTCACCCCCGAGAGCTTGCGACGCAATGGCTCGATCTTGCGGATGCCGCAGCACTCGCCATGGCCGTCCTTGTAGAAACTGAACAGGCCCTTTTCCTTCACGAAAGGTTCGAGCTTGGTGTAGTCCGGCGACACCACTTCGATGTCGATCTTGTAGTGTTCGCGCACCTGTTCGATGAAGCGATAGGTCTCGGGGTGCAAGCGACCGGTGTCGAGGCTGAACACTTTGACGTTCTTGTTCAGCTTCCAGGCCATGTCCACCAGCACCACATCCTCGGCGCCGCTGAAAGATATCCACAGGTCATCGCCGAACTCGGCGAACGCGAGTTTCAGGATGTCCTGGGCGGATTTGTTGGCATAGGTCGTGGCGAGTTCCACGACATTGAACGATGGGCTCATCAGGGCGGCTTCCTACAGGTCGGTGGCGCTGGGCGCTCTATATGTGCCTGATGGTAACAAAATCCTGCGGTGGCTGGTGCGCCCTCTGCGTTGCACAGAGGAGGGCGAGTCGCTAGAGTTCGGCAGTCCTTTTGCTCGCTCGACTCAATAAACAGTACAAAATGGGAGTGTCTTGTGGAAATTGCCTGTCTGGATCTTGAAGGTGTGCTGGTCCCGGAAATCTGGATCGCCTTTGCCGAAAAAACCGGGATCGACTCCCTCAGGGCCACCACTCGGGACATTCCCGACTACGACGTGTTGATGAAGCAGCGGTTGCGGATTCTCGACGAGCACGGCCTGAAGCTTTCCGACATCCAGGAAGTGATCGCCACGCTCAAGCCTCTGGACGGCGCCAGCGAATTCGTCGACTGGCTGCGTGAGCGCTTTCAGGTGGTGATTCTGTCGGACACCTTTTACGAATTCTCCCAGCCGCTGATGCGTCAACTGGGCTTCCCGACCTTGCTTTGCCATCGTCTGATTACCGACGATGCCGGTCGGGTCACGGGCTATCAGTTGCGTCAGAAAGATCCCAAGCGTCAGTCGGTGTTGGCGTTCAAGAGCCTCTACTACCGGGTGATCGCGGCGGGGGATTCCTATAACGACACGACGATGCTGGGCGAGGCCGATGCCGGGATTCTGTTCCATGCGCCGGACAATGTGATTCGCGAATTTCCACAGTTCCCGGCGGTGCACAGCTTTGCGGAGTTGAAGCAAGAGTTCATCAAGGCTTCGAATCGGGCGTTGAGTTTGTAGTCGTCAGGGATGGCCCCTTCGCGGGCAAGCCCGCTCCCACAGGATTTGTGTTGATCGCATAATTGTGGCTCGACACATAACCTGTGGGAGCGGGCTTGCCCGCGATGCTTTTAGAGGTCCCGCAAAGTATCGAGCAACACCTTCACCTTGGTTATCGATTCCTGATATTCCGCCTGCCAGTCCGAATCCGCGACGATCCCGCCGCCACCCCAGCAACACACCTGCCCATCCTTGACCAGCAAGCTGCGAATGGCGATGGAGCTGTCCATCTCCCCACGCACGTCAAGATACAGCAATGAACCGCAGTACAACCCACGACGGGTAGGTTCCAGCTCATCGATGATCTGCATCGCGCGAATCTTCGGCGCGCCGGTAATCGAGCCGCCGGGGAAGCTGCCGGCGATCAAATCCAGCGCATCCTTGTCATCCGCCAACTCGCCGGTAACGCTGCTCACCAGGTGATGCACGTTCGGATAGCTTTCCAGACTGAACAACTCCGGCACCCGCACTGAGCCGATGCGGCAGGTACGGCCGAGGTCATTGCGCAGCAAATCGACGATCATCAGGTTTTCCGCGCGGTCCTTGGGGCTGGCCAGCAGTTCGGCGGCGTTCGCCGCATCTTCAGCGGCAGTCAGGCCGCGAGGGCGAGTGCCCTTGATCGGGCGGGTTTCGACGTGGCGCTCGCTGACTTTGACGAAGCGCTCCGGCGACAGGCTAAGCACGGCGTCGCCGTCGGGCAGGCTCTGGAAACCGGAAAACGGCGTCGGACACGCCGCCCGCAGCGCGCAGTACGCGGCCCATGGATCGCCCTGGCATTGCGCACGAAAGCGCTGGGCGAAGTTGACCTGATAGCAGTCGCCGGCCTGGATGTACTGCTGAATGCGTTCGAAGGCTTGTCGATAGTCATCGGCGCTCAGGTCGGCATTCATCGGGCCGTCCAGTTTGAAAGGCTCGATCTTCTGAGGTGCAGGCTGAGTGAACAGTTCGATCAGCCGCTGTCGTTCGCTGTCGATCAGCGCCGGGTGGAACACCAGTTGGCTGGTGGCGAGGTGGTGATCGCTGATCAGTGCCCAGTCGTACAGCCCGAAACGTGCGTCGGGCAATTGCAGATCATCCCGCGCCTGGCTCGGCAGGTTTTCCAGGTGCCGGCCGAAGTCGTAGCTCAGATAACCGATCAGGCCACCGGCGAAAGGCAGGTTGAAAGGAACAGTGGCTTCGCCGAGTCGCGTCAGGTTGTCGCGAAGGCGTTGCAGGAAATGGTTGCCGCTTTCATCCGGTAATACATCCAGTTGCTCCAGCGGCCAGGCGCTGAGCAGGTCATAACGCCCACGCTCGGCGCTCGGCCGGCCGCTGTCGAGCAGCACGGCACCGGGGGCATGACGAATCGCCGCGAAGTATTCGGCGGGGTTGGCGCGATAGGGCAGCGAGTGTACGGAACAGGTCAACATGGGCGGGGCAGATCAGCCATCGAGGCGGGGGAGCGATTGTAGTCCTCTGCAGGATTTGCTCCTAGAGGGGATGTCGGGGATTGGCAGGTTGAGAGCTTCAGTGACTGTCAGTCAGCCATCGCGAGCAGGCTCGCTCCCACAAGGACCACGCTCAACCCTGTGGGAGCGAGCCTGCTCGCGATGGCAGCGACTCGGTCTCGGATCAACCCTCAACCGCAGGAATATGCCCAAACATTTCCTGAACGAACTCCACGCGTTCCTGCGCTGTTTCGATTATCCCGCGGGCCTGTAATTCTTCCAGCCGCGCTTCGACCGCGTGGGTACGTAACGTCAAGCCGCAATCGTTGGCGATCTGAATGTTCAACCCGGGCCGGGCGTTAAGCTCAAGAATCAGCGGCCCTTTCTCCTGGTCGAGCACCATGTCGACACCGATGTAACCCAGCCCGCACAGCTCATAGCAGCCGGCAGCCAGCTTCATGAAACCGTCCCAGTAGGGCAGTTGCACGCCGTCCACTGCGTTGGTGGTGTCCGGGTGTTTGTTAATGATGTTGTTCAGCCAGGTGCCGCGCAATGTCAGGCCAGTGGCCAGATCGACACCGACGCCGATGGCGCCCTGGTGCAGGTTGGCCTTGCCGCCGGACTGGCGGGTCGGCAGGCGCAACATGGCCATCACCGGATAGCCCATCAGCACGATGATGCGAATGTCCGGCACGCCTTCATAGCTGATGCTTTTGAAGATCTGGTCCGGGGTCACGCGGTATTCGATCAACGCCCGATCGCGGTGACCGCCGAGCGAGTACAGGCCGGTCAGGATGCTGGAAATCTGATGCTCGATTTCCTCGTGACTGATGATCTTGCCCGACACCGTGCGATACCGGCCCTCGAAGCGGTCGGCGATCACCAGAATGCCGTCACCGCCGGCGCCCTGAGCCGGTTTGACCACGAAATCGGTGCGTCCGCCGATGATCTCGCCGAGGTTGTCGATTTCCTTCTCGGTGGAGATTACGCCGTACAGCTCCGGCACGTGAATGCCGGCGGCGATGGCGCGCTCCTTGGTGATGATCTTATCATCGACGATCGGGTACAGGCTGCGCTTGTTGTACTTGAGCACGTAGTCTGCGTTGCGCCGATTGATCCCCATGATGCCCCGGGCCTCCAGGGCTTTCCAGGTCTTCCAGAGACCAAACATCAGGCGTCAGCCTTCTTGAGGAAAGCCTTGAAACGCACCAGTTCGGTCAGGCGGTAACCGCGATAGCGACCCATGGCCAGCATGAAGCCCACCAGAATCAGCAGGATCGCCGGGAAGGTGAACACGAAGTACACCAGTTCTGGCACGCTCATGATCAGATGCGCCAAAGAGGCGGCGAACAGTGTGCCGATCGCCACTTTCATGGCATGGCCGCCGCCGCGCTCTTCCCAGGTGATCGACAGGCGTTCGATGGTCATGGTCAGAATCACCATCGGGAACAGCGCCACTGACAACCCGCGTTCCAGGCCGAGTTTGTGGCTGAACAGGCTGATAGCCGCGATCAGCACCACCACGAAGGTCAGCACCACCGACAGCCTCGGCAGCATTTGCAGCTTCAAATGTTCAAGGTAGGAGCGCAGCGACAGCCCCAGTGTCGTAATGATTGTAAACAGCACAATACCGAAGCCGAGCTGGGTTTCCCGGAAGGCGAGGGCGATCAGCACCGGGGTAAAGGTGCCGAGTGTCTGAATGCCGATCAGGTTGCGCAGGATCAGGATCACCAGCACGCCGATCGGGATCATCACCATGATCATGAAGGTTTGCTGGGTTTGCAGCGGCAGGCCATACAACGAGTAGTCGAGGAAGTTGGCGTCGGAGTTTTCGTCGGTCAGCTTGGCCAGGCGAATGGCGTTCATTTCGCTGTTGTTCAGGCTGAAGGTGACGTTGGCTTTCTTGCCACCATCGACGGTGATCAGGTTTTCATCGCCGGTCCACCACAGCAAGCGGTCGGTGGGCAGGCCCTGTTCGCCGGTTTCCGGGTTGAAGTACAGCCAGTCGGTGCCGTTGAAGCTGCGCAACCAGAGTTCAGGCATTTGTGGTTGATCGGCCACCAGACGAATGGTGTGGACCTTTTCCACCGGCACGTGGGCGATGGACAGTACCAGCTCGACGATTTTGGCTTTGTTCACGGTGGACGGATCGCCGGCCAGCAGCAGTTTCACGTTGTCGTCGTTGAGGTTGTTGACGCGCTTGATGGCCTCGCCGATGAAGGTTTCGACGTCGGCCGAGTGTTGGCGGATCGGCGCGAGCAAGGCTTCGGCGGCGATTTTTTCAGGGCCTTCGACGGCGATGCTGTCGCGGAAGGTCGGGCCTTTGACCTTGGATTTTTCGCCGCTGTAGCGCTTGGTCAGCACCAGTCGGTAATAAAGGGTCTGGTTGCCCTTGGCGCGGCGCGCCGACCAGGTGACCTTGCGGTTACCGTCGGCACGGTTCACCGCCACGCCGTAATTATTGGAAATGAAACTCTCGTTGAGGCTCACGTAGTCGCGGCTCAGCGGCGGCACGAACATCTGGATCTTGATCGGGTCTTTGGCATTGGCGACGAACTCGACCTTGGCGTCGATGTTCCACAAGTCGTCGGTAGCGTCTTCGGTCACCGGAATTCCGAGCACGAAAATCTGATAGGCCGTAACTGAAATGCCCAGCACCACCAGGATGGCGATCAGCAGTTTCAGATGGAGGGTAAGAGAGCGCATTGGAATTACTCTGCGGTATGTGCGTCGGTGGCGCAGGCGGGTTTGCCAGCAGCGTATTTAAGACTGGGGTCGACCAGCGCATCGAAACGTTTGAGAGCTTCGGAGCCGATCAAGAGCGGGTATTGGAAGGCACTGCGGTCAGTCAAGTTCACTTCGATGCTGCGTAAAGCCGAACCCATGCAGATATCCAGCTCAATGACCGGACGGGCGGTGTACTTCTTGCCTTCTTCCGGGTCGTAGTCACCGGCCCGGCGCTTGATCTTGCTGACACGGGCCAGCGGTCGTTCGATCGGGTGCGAATGCGCGGCGTCGATAGCCAGATAGAAGCGCACCCAGGATTCGCCATTGCGTTTGAAACGTTTGATGTCGCGGGCACTCAGCGAAGCGGTTTTCGCTCCGGTGTCGAGTTTGGCGGCGACTTCCAGATTGATGCCATCCAGCGAAGCGTACTCATTGAGGCCGTACACAGTCTTTTCCCCTGCCGCGGCGAAACCTGGCAGGCCAAAAAGACAAAGGAATGTGGTGAAGAGCTTGAGTCTCATAAATCCTGGTGCGCAGCGGTCCGTTCTTCAATTCAAGGCCCTGGCATTGCTGCACAAGCTCCCTCGTATGCCTATCCGCTTTTTATGACAGGCAATGCAGATGACAAGCAAATGCGGGCGGCATTCTAGCACGGTGGGTTTATGGCGCCAGCGTTGGCCGACGGCTATAACTTGAGGTGTTGCTTCCTTATGGTGCAGCAGGTTATTAGACGATTGTCGACAATATCGATTTATCCTTTGACGTAACCGGCCATATTCGCTAGTTTTTGCGGCATTGGTTTTCAAGGTGTCGACAATATGCTGGATCAACTCGATCCCCCGGTCACAGTTCAGGACGACTCGGAAACACTTTCCGAAAACGTCTTCCGACGCATTCAGGCGGCCATCGTCAAAGGTGAGATCGCCCCGGGCAGCAAGATCTCCGAGCCGGAGCTGGCGCGTACCTACGGCATTAGCCGCGGGCCGCTGCGTGAGGCCATTCACCGTCTGGAAGGCCAGCGCCTGCTGGTTCGCGTGCCGCACGTCGGGGCGAGGGTGGTGTCGCTGAGCCACGCCGAATTGCTGGAACTCTACGAAATTCGCGAGTCCCTGGAGGGCATGGCGTGCCGTCTGGCGGCTGAACGCATGACGGTCGAAGAAATCGACGAACTGCGCCGTGTGCTCGAAACCCATGAGCGCGATGCGGCGTTTCAGGCAGGCGTCGGTTACTACCAGCAGGAAGGCGATTTCGACTTTCATTACCGGATCATCCAGGGCAGCGGCAACCGCACACTGACCCAGATGCTGTGCGGTGAGCTCTATCAACTCGTGCGCATGTACCGCATCCAGTTTTCCACCACGCCCAATCGGCCGCGCCAGGCGTTTGCCGAACACCACCGAATTCTCGATGCCATCGCCGACCGTGACGGTGAATTGGCCGAGTTGTTGATGCGCCGTCATATCGGCGCCTCCAAACGCAATATTGCCCGTCACTACCAGGACGGCGCTAACCCGACAGCCACTGAACGAGGTGAGTCATGAGTTCCAACAAGAACACTCCAGGCCAGCGTTTCCGCGATGCGGTCGCCAGCGAACATCCGCTGCAAGTGGTCGGCACGATCAACGCCAACCACGCACTGCTGGCCAAGCGCGCCGGTTTCAAGGCTATTTACCTGTCGGGTGGCGGGGTGGCTGCCGGCTCCCTGGGCGTGCCGGACCTGGGGATTACCGGTCTGGATGACGTGCTGACCGACGTGCGTCGCATCACTGACGTCTGCGACTTGCCACTGTTGGTGGACGTGGACACCGGTTTCGGTTCCTCGGCGTTCAACGTCGCCCGTACCGTGAAGTCGATGATCAAGTTCGGCGCGGCGGCGATTCACATCGAAGACCAGGTCGGCGCCAAGCGCTGTGGTCACCGTCCGAATAAAGAGATCGTCTCGCAGCAGGAAATGGTCGACCGCATCAAAGCGGCCGTCGATGCGCGCACCGACGACAGCTTCGTGATCATGGCCCGCACCGACGCCCTGGCGGTGGAAGGTCTGGAGTCTGCGCTGGATCGCGCCGCCGCGTGCATCGAAGCCGGCGCCGACATGGTGTTCCCGGAAGCGATCACCGAGCTTGAGATGTACAAACTGTTCGCCAGCCGCGTGAAGGCGCCGATCCTGGCCAACATCACCGAATTCGGCGCGACGCCGCTGTACACCACCGAGCAGCTTGCCGCTGCCGACGTGTCGCTGGTGTTGTACCCGCTGTCGGCGTTTCGTGCGATGAACAAAGCCGCGGAAAATGTCTATACCGCGATCCGCCGCGACGGCACGCAACAGAATGTCATCGACACCATGCAGACGCGCATGGAGCTTTACGATCGCATCGATTACCACACCTTCGAGCAAAAGCTCGATGCGTTGTTTGCTGCGAAGAAGTAATGAAAGCCCTGTAGGAGCGAAGCTTGCTCGCGAAGACAGACTGACATTCAAAATCAATGTCGTCTGAGGCACCGCTTTTGCGAGCAAGCTTCGCTCCTACAAGTTTCCCCAACAAATTCAAGAAAACTGGAGACAGCAATGGCCGAAGCAAAAGTACTCAGTGGCGCCGGGCTCCGTGGCCAGGTAGCCGGGCAAACCGCACTGTCCACCGTGGGCCAGTCGGGCGCCGGCCTGACCTATCGCGGCTACGACGTTCGCGAACTGGCGGCTGACGCACAATTTGAAGAAGTGGCTTACCTGCTGCTGTACGGCGAACTGCCAACCAAGGCACAACTCGCTGCCTACACCCAGAAACTGAGCAAGCTGCGCGACCTGCCGCAAGCGCTCAAAGAAGTGCTGGAACGCATCCCCGCCGACGCCCATCCGATGGATGTGATGCGCACCGGCTGCTCGTTCTTGGGCAACATCGAGCCGGAGAAAGACTTCTCCGAGCAGCACGACAAGACCGACCGCCTGCTGGCCGCGTTCCCGGCGATCATGTGCTACTGGTACCGCTTCAGCCACGACGGTAAACGCATCAACTGCGTGACCGATGAAGCCTGTATCGGCGGCCATTTCCTGCACTTGTTGCACGACAAGAAGCCGAGCGAATTGCACGCCAAGGTGATGAACGTTTCGCTGATCCTTTACGCGGAACACGAATTCAATGCCTCGACCTTCACCGCCCGGGTGTGCGCCTCGACCCTGTCGGATCTGTTTTCCTGCGTCACCGCCGCCATCGGTTCCCTGCGCGGCCCGCTGCACGGCGGCGCCAACGAAGCGGCGATGGAAATGATCGAGCGCTTCAGCTCGCCGGAAGAGGCGGTCGAGGGCACCCTCGAGATGCTCGCGCGCAAAGACAAGATCATGGGCTTTGGTCATGCGATCTATAAGGACAACGATCCGCGCAACGAGGTGATCAAGGGCTGGTCGAAAAAACTCGCCGACGAAGTGGGCGACACGGTGTTGTTCCCGGTCTCAGAAGCCATCGACGCAACCATGTGGGAACAGAAGAAATTGTTCCCGAACGCTGACTTCTACCACGCCTCGACGTACCACTTCATGGGCATCCCGACCAAGTTGTTCACACCGATCTTCGTCTGCTCACGCCTGACCGGCTGGGCGGCCCACGTGTTCGAGCAACGTGCCAACAACCGCATCATCCGCCCGAGCGCCGAATACGTCGGCGTCGAACAGCGCAAGTTCGTGCCAATCGAACAACGCTGACTGGGGGAGGGCGCCGGTGCCGGTTATTGGGTGCAACGAATAACCCTGTGGGAGCGGGCTTGCCCGCGATGACGGACTGACATCCAACATTGATGTCGACTGATACACCGCTATCGCGGGCAAGCCCGCTCCCACAGTGGAGTGTGTTTGCTTCAATAGCTGCGCCAGGCGCCCACCTTTTGTAACCACCGTGACCGAGTCCTGACGATGAACACTGAATTCCGCAAACCGCTGCCCGGCAGCCATCTGGATTATTTCGACGTCCGCGCGGCGGTCGATGCCATTGCGCCTGGCGCCTACGACACCCTGCCGTACACCTCCCGCGTGTTGGCGGAAAACCTTGTGCGTCGCTGTGACCCGGCCACGCTCACTGAATCCCTGAAGCAATTCATCGAACGCAAGCGCGATCTCGACTTCCCTTGGTTTCCAGCCCGCGTGGTGTGCCATGACATTCTTGGTCAGACCGCCCTGGTGGACCTCGCCGGTCTGCGCGATGCCATCGCCCTGCAAGGCGGCGATCCGGCGCAAGTGAATCCGGTGGTGCCGACTCAGTTGATCGTCGACCATTCCTTGGCCGTTGAACGCGGTGGCTTCGATCCCGAGGCGTTTGAAAAGAACCGCGCCATCGAAGACCGTCGCAACGAAGACCGTTTCCACTTCATCAACTGGACCAAAAAAGCCTTCAAGAACGTCGACGTGATCCCGCCCGGTAACGGGATCATGCACCAGATCAATCTGGAGAAAATGTCGCCGGTGATTCAGGTGCGTGACGGCGTGGCCTTCCCCGATACCTGCGTCGGCACCGACAGTCACACCCCGCACGTCGATGCGCTGGGCGTGATTGCTATTGGTGTTGGTGGTCTGGAAGCGGAGAGCGTGATGCTCGGGCGCGCATCGTGGATGCGTTTGCCGGAAAGCGTTGGCGTCGAACTTACTGGCAAGCTGCAACCGGGCATCACCGCCACCGACATGGTGCTGGCGCTGACCGAATACCTGCGCAAACAAAAAGTCGTCGGCGCGTGGCTGGAGTTTTTCGGTGAAGGTGCTTCCGCGCTGACCCTGGGCGACCGCGCGACCATTTCCAACATGGCCCCGGAATACGGCGCCACGGCGGCAATGTTCTACATCGACCAGCAGACCATCGACTACCTGAAACTCACCGGCCGTGAAGACGAGCAAGTGCAGTTGGTCGAGAATTACGCCAAGCAAACCGGTCTCTGGGCTGACAGCCTGAAAGGCGCGCAATACGAGCGAGGCCTGACGTTCGACCTGTCCTCGGTGGTGCGCAACATGGCTGGCCCGAGCAACCCGCACGCCCGTGTAGCGGTTTCGGATCTGGCGGCGAAAGGCATCTCCGGGAAGTGGGAAGACGTACCGGGTCAAATGCCGGACGGCGCGGTGATCATCGCCGCCATCACCAGTTGCACCAACACCAGCAACCCGCGCAACGTGATTGCCGCAGGTCTGCTGGCGCGCAATGCCAACAAGCTCGGGCTGACCCGCAAGCCGTGGGTCAAATCCTCGCTGGCGCCGGGTTCGAAAACCGTGGCGCTGTATCTGGATGAAGCCGGCCTGACCAAAGAACTGGAGCAACTCGGCTTCGGCGTCGTGGCCTTCGCCTGCACCACGTGCAACGGTATGTCGGGCGCGCTGGACCCAGTGATCCAACAGGAAATCATCGACCGCGACCTGTACGCCACCGCCGTGCTGTCCGGTAACCGCAACTTCGACGGGCGGATTCACCCGTACGCCAAAAACGCGTTCCTGGCTTCGCCGCCATTGGTGGTGGCTTACGCCATCGCCGGCACCATTCGTTTCGACATCGAAAAAGATGTCCTGGGCCTGGACGCGAACGGCAAGGAAATCCGCCTGAAAGACATCTGGCCGAGCGACGAAGAAATCGACGCGGTGGTCAAGGCCTCGGTGAAACCAGAGCAGTTCCGCCAGGTGTACATTCCGATGTTCGCCATCCACGAAGACACCGGTCCGAAGGTCACGCCGCTGTATGACTGGCGCGAAATGAGCACCTACATCCGTCGTCCGCCGTATTGGGAAGGCGCGCTGGCCGGCGCTCGTCCGCTCAAAGGCATGCGCCCGCTGGCGGTGCTGCCGGACAACATCACCACCGATCACCTGTCGCCTTCCAACGCGATCATGCTCGACAGCGCGGCGGGCGAATACCTGGCGAAAATGGGCCTGCCGGAAGAAGACTTCAACTCCTACGCCACGCACCGCGGTGACCACTTGACCGCGCAGCGCGCAACCTTCGCCAATCCGAAACTGTTCAATGAAATGGTTCAGGAAAACGGCAAGGTCAAGCAGGGTTCCCTGGCGCGGGTCGAGCCGGAAGGCAAAGTGATGCGCATGTGGGAAGCCATCGAAACCTACATGGAGCGCAAGCAGCCGCTGATCATCATCGCCGGCGCCGACTATGGTCAGGGTTCGTCCCGGGACTGGGCGGCCAAAGGTGTGCGTCTTGCAGGTGTGGAAGCGATTGCCGCCGAAGGTTTCGAGCGCATTCACCGCACCAACCTGGTGGGCATGGGCGTGTTGCCGCTGGAATTCCAGCCGGGCACCGATCGCCACACCCTGGCCATCGACGGCAGCGAAACCTACGACGTGATTGGCGAACGCACCCCGCGTGCGACGCTGACGCTGGTGATCAATCGCAAGAATGGCGAACGCGTCGAAGTGCCGGTGACCTGCCGCCTCGACACCGCTGAAGAAGTGTCGATCTACGAGGCTGGCGGCGTGTTGCAGCGTTTCGCTCAAGACTTCCTCGAAGAATCGGCGGTTGCCGTTTAACACGATGAGCCAGCGCGGGATTTAAAGTCCCGCGCTGGCCGACAAGGATCAATATGGCTCACGCACCTCAAATCAAAATCCCCGCCACCTACATGCGCGGCGGCACCAGTAAAGGCGTGTTCTTCAGCCTGAAGGACCTGCCCGAAGCGGCGCAGATTCCCGGCCCGGCTCGCGATGCGTTATTGCTTCGAGTGATCGGCAGCCCCGACCCTTACGACAAGCAAATCGACGGCATGGGCGGTGCAACGTCCAGCACCAGCAAAACCGTGATCTTGTCGAAGAGCATCAAGGCCGATCACGACGTCGATTACCTGTTCGGTCAGGTCTCCATCGACAAGCCTTTCGTTGACTGGAGCGGCAACTGCGGCAACCTGTCCGCGGCGGTCGGTTCGTTCGCCATCAGCAATGGCCTGGTGGACGCCAGCCGCATTCCGCACAACGGTGTGGCGGTGGTGCGCGTATGGCAGGCCAACATCGGCAAGACCATCATCGCCCATGTGCCGATCACCAACGGTGAGGTCCAGGAAACCGGCGATTTCGAACTCGACGGCGTGACCTTTCCGGCGGCCGAAGTGCAGCTCGAATTCATGGACCCGGCAGCGGAAGAAGAGGGGGGCGGTGGTTCGATGTTCCCCACCGGCAACCTCGTGGATGACCTCGAAGTACCGGGCGTCGGAACGCTCAAAGCCACCCTGATCAACGCCGGGATCCCGACTATTTTCATCAATGCCGAAGACATCGGCTACACCGGTACCGAATTGCAGGGAGCGATCAACGGCGACCTGAAGGCCCTGGCGATGTTCGAAACCATCCGCGCTTACGGCGCGTTGCGCATGGGGCTGATCCAGCACCTGGACGAAGCGGCCAAGCGTCAGCACACGCCGAAGGTGGCGTTCGTCGCCCCACCTGCGGATTACATTGCGTCCAGCGGCAAGGCGATTGCAGCCGCCGACATTGACTTGCTGGTGCGTGCGCTGTCCATGGGCAAACTGCACCACGCGATGATGGGCACGGCAGCGGTGGCCATCGGCACGGCTGCGGCGATTTCCGGCACGTTGGTGAACCTGGCGGCGGGTGGCATCGAGCGCAACGCGGTGCGCTTCGGTCATCCCTCCGGCACCTTGCGCGTGGGCGCCGAGGCCAGCCGGGTCAACGGGGAATGGACCGTGAACAAAGCCATCATGAGCCGCAGTGCGCGGGTGTTGATGGAAGGCTTTGTGCGTGTGCCAGGAGATTCTTTCTGAAATAAATGTAGACGTCACCGAAAACCCTGTGGAAGCGGGCTTGCCCGCGATGAGGCCTTCACATTCAACATCTATGTTGGCTGATACACCGCCATCGCGGGCAAGCCCGCTCCCACAGTGGACTGCATTTCAATAACAGGAATGGTGTCACCCACTAAGATTGATCCTGAACCGAGGTCCCATCAGCGAACCACTGACCGAGTGAATCGAACATGAGCGCCAACGTCGACCTGAACAACCGCCCCGACTACGACACGGTCCTGCAGGACATCGCTGACTATGTCCTCAACTTCAAAATCGAATCTACCGAGGCGCTGGATACCGCGCGCAATTGCCTGATGGACACCCTCGGCTGCGGTCTGCTGGCCCTGCGTTTTCCCGAATGCACCAAACACCTGGGACCCATCGTCGAAGGCACTGTCGTTCCCTTCGGTGCTCGCGTGCCGGGGACCAGTTATCGTCTCGATCCGGTCAAAGCCGCGTGGGACATTGGCTGCATCGTCCGCTGGCTCGACTACAACGACACCTGGCTCGCCGCCGAGTGGGGGCATCCGTCCGATAACCTCGGCGCCATTCTCGCAGTGGCCGACCACCTGTCGCAAAAACGCCTGGCCAATGGCGACGCACCGCTGACCCTTCGCGTGGTGTTGGAAGCCATGATCATGGCTCACGAGATTCAAGGTGTGATTGCGCTGGAAAACTCTTTCAACCGCGTTGGCATCGATCACGTCATCCTGGTGAAAGTCGCCTCGACCGCCGTCACCGCCAAGCTCATGGGCGCCAATCGCGAGCAACTGCTGTCGGCGTTGTCCCATGCCTTTGCCGACGGCCAGGCGCTGCGTACTTACCGGCATGCGCCAAATGCCGGGTCGCGCAAATCCTGGGCAGCAGGGGACGCATCCAGCCGTGGCGTGCGTCTGGCGGACATTGCGATGCGCGGGGAAATGGGCATTCCCGGTGTACTGACCGCCAAGCAATGGGGGTTCTACGACGTACTGTTCAGCCATACCAACAATGACCTGGCGCTCAAGCCTGAAGACAAACGTGCCTTCAGCTTTTCCCGGCCGTTCGGCAGTTATGTGATGGAAAATGTGCTGTTCAAGATCAGCTTTCCCGCCGAGTTTCACGCGCAAACCGCCTGCGAGGCCGCCGTCACCTTGCATCCATTGGTCAGGAACCGTCTGCACGAAATCGACAGGATCGTCATCACCACCCACGAATCGGCGATCCGCATCATCTCCAAGGTCGGCCCGCTGGCCAACGCTGCGGACCGCGATCACTGCCTCCAGTACATGACCGCGGTGCCATTGGTGTTCGGTAATCTGGTGGCCGAACAGTACGAAGATGACTTCCACGCGGTGCATCCGATCATCGACGTGCTGCGCGACAAAATGGTCATCGTCGAAGACCCGCGCTTCACCCGCGAATACCTGGAGCCGGACAAGCGCTCCATCGCCAATGCGGTGCAGGTGTTCTTCAAGGACGGCTCCAGCACCGAGAACGTGGTAGTGGAATACCCGATCGGCCATCGCCGTCGTCGCACCGACGGAATTCCGTTGTTGGAAGAGAAGTTCAAGGTCAATCTGGCGACGCGATTTACGGCTCAGCGGAGTGCCGAAATCTTTGCGCTGTGCAAAGACCAGGCTGCGCTGGAGGCGACGCCTGTGAACCGGTTTGTGGATTTGTTTGTGATCTAGTTACACCGCGTCATCGTTCTATCGCGGGCAAGCCCGCTCCCACAGGTTCTCCATTGTTTGCAGATTTTGCATTCAACACAGATCCCTGTGGGAGCGGGCTTGCCCGCGATGGCCATAGGTATCTACACATCTCCCGATCCTGGTCTATAAAGGGACGGCATGGATATCAAATGACCGGGCTAGATGCCCGACTGACAAAACGATACGACGAGTTAGTCATGGGACACAGTAATGGACTACCGGCGCTGGCCGCCGGGATGAAAGCCTTGCCGCGAAGCGACAAGGCTTTTGCACAGACGCAAGCCCTTTGGCGATTTTTGAGCAATGACCGGGTTCGGCCCGTTGACCTGGTTAAACCGCTGCTGGCGCTGGCCCACGAGGGTTGTCGGGATGACTGTGATGATTACGCGCTGGTCATGCACGATTGGTCTCGGCTCAATTACATGCACCACCACAGCAAGGCTGATCGCCTGCAAATGACCACCGGGGCACATCGGTTACGAGCTGCAAAGCAGCCTGCTAGTCACCGACCGTGACGGTGCACCGATCTGTACTCCCGCTCAAAATCTGGCGACCAAGGACGGCGTGCTCAGCACGCGAGCCGAAGAAGTGCTGGCCCCTGAGAAGCATCTGCATGAACTGACACAACGTATCACTTGGCTGGAACAGCAGAATTTTGCCAAGCCGCTTGTCCATATCGTGGATCGAGAGGCTGATTCGGTCGCTCACCTGAGGCAATGGCAGGCCGAGGGTCGGCAATGGCTGGTGCGAGTCAAGGCCGGTTCCACGGCCAGTCATGCAGGTCAATCGAGGGCCCTGAGTCAAATTGCTCGCGAGATGACCTACCGCAAAACTCGCAAGGTGGACTACAAAGGAAAACCGGCCATTCAATGGGTGGGAGAAACCGCCGTCGTGCTGACTCGCCAAGCCCAGCCTTTCACCAAAGACAGGGCCGACCGCAAGACGCTGCGCAAGTCTGGTGAGCCGTTGCCGGCCCGGCTCGTCGTGAGCCGAATACTGGGAGCCGATGGTCACCTGCTGGCCGAATGGTATTTGCTGAGCAACCTTGAGCAAGAGGTCGCAGATGAACGATTGGCGCTCTGGTATTACTGGCGCTGGCGTATCGAGTCCTACTTCAAACTGCTTAAAGGGGGTGGGCATCAGCTGGAAAACTGGCAGCAAGAGAGCGGTGAAGCGGTGTTCAAACGGCTGTTGATCGCCAGTCAGGCATGTGCTGTCAGTTGGCGTCTGATGCGGGCTAAGGGGGAGTTCGCTGAGCAAACACGGGATTTTTTGGTCCGTCTGTCTGGTCGACAGATGAAGCGCTCGCAGCCGGTGACGGCTTCCGCG